>JBEKVS010000055.1:0-22332 GCA_049513795.1 Occallatibacter sp.
GGGCCCCGGATTCCACGCGATCAGGTTCACCTTTACCGGCAACCCAGTCTGGCGCACCAGCCGAGCGACCTCTTTCGCATGCGCAGGCTGGTCGGTCACCCCGGCCAGCAGAACATACTCAAACGTTACGCGTTCTCGTGGCCGGAGCTTGACCTGTCGAACCGCGTCCATCACAGACTCAATGTTCCACTTGCGATTTATAGGCATAAGCTCTTGACGAATTAAATTGTTAGATGCATTCAGGCTAATGGCCAGCTTGGGGCGCAGGTCAGGCGGCTCAAGCGCAAACCGCTCGATGCCGGGAACAATGCCGGATGTAGATACCGTCATCCGCTGCGGGCTCAGGCCCACCTCCCGCACCAGCAGCCGGACCGCTCCCATAAAGTTGTCGTAGTTGAGAAATGGCTCGCCCATCCCCATGAAAACCAGGTTGACGCGGTCGCGGCCTACCTCGACGCCCTGACGATCCAGTACCGCGACCACCTGGCCGGCAATCTCCCCCGCACTCAGATTGCGCAGGAGTCCCAGCTTGGCGGTCAGGCAAAACTGGCAGTTGACCGCACAGCCCACCTGGCTCGATACGCAAATTGTCGCTCGATTCCAGGCTCGAGGCGCGGCCTCTCCGGCACTTCGAACTGGAGCGCCCGAATCGCTGCCATCGCCCGCCTCTCCACCGTCTCCCTCTGGCATCCAGACGGTCTCAACCGTCTCCGAACCGCTCTCACCCTCGCATTGGACCAAGTATCGCTCCGTCCCATCTACCGATCGGAAGACCTGTGCAATGCTCGGCCGGCCAATCCGCCAGCCACTTTCCTCGAGCTTCATGCGCAACGATTTAGGTAATGTTGTGATTTCACTTATTTCTATAAGCCGTTGACAATAAATTGCTTGGGCCATTTGACTTCTGCGCCAGGCGGGCTCGCCAAGCTGCACCATCACCTCGCCCAGCGCCTCAGCCTCCAGGCCAAAGAGCGCCTTTCGTCCCGGTTCGCGGGCTTGGCCTAAATCCTTAGCTGCCCGATCTGCGTCTAAGTGAACGAGTTTGCTTGAGTCACTGGCCACGGCTGGGTTCAGCATAGTGCATTTGCACTCTTGGTGAAGACGCGCCCCGACCCGAATTGAACTTAGCCATTCGTCGATGCTTGCGGGATGATTCCCGGAGATACCCTCCGCGGCGCGACTTGGCCTACAATCGAATCTGACCGAATGATGACAAATTCTGAGAGAAATCTCCGCCGCACTGTATTGCCCAACGGGCTGATCGTCCTCACTGAGCGCATGGAGCACATGCGCTCCGTCGCCATGGGCGTGTGGATCAAATCCGGTTCCCGCTGTGAACCCGCCGAAACCAACGGCATCTCGCATTTTGTCGAGCACATGCTCTTCAAAGGAACCCGTTCCCGCAGCGCCCAGCACATCGCCCGCGAGATGGATTCGATCGGCGGCAACCTAGATGCCTTCACCGGCAAAGAGACGATCTGCTTCAACGTCAAGTCGCTGGCCGACCACGTGCCCATCGCCCTCGACGTGCTTTCCGACTTGGTGCTTAACCCGGTCTTCGCCGACACCGACATCGAGCGTGAGCGCGGCGTAATTCTCGAAGAGATCAAGATCGACGAAGACAATCCAGACGTCCTGGTGCACGAGCTCTTCACGCAGAGCTTCTGGAAAAATCATCCCCTCGGCTGGCCGATTCTGGGCACCACCGAGACCGTCGGCAAGCTGGACCAGAAGAGCCTTTTCGACTACCACGGCGACCGCTTCCACGGCGGCAACATGGTCTTCTCCGCGGCCGGCCAACTGGACCACGACCAATTTACCGAGGCGGTTGCGGCCAAGTTCTCCGGCCTGGCCGGCGGCGCGACGCTGCACGAGCTTTCCGCGCCCGAGGCCAGCGCGCGCGTCGTGCTGCGCAACAAGCGTTCTCTCGAACAGGTTCAGATCTGCCTCGGCGTGCCCGCACCGCCGATCACCGACGACAACCGCTACGCCACGCTGATCCTGAACACGGTGCTCGGCGGCGGCATGAGTTCGCGCCTCTTCCAAAGCATCCGCGAAGAGCGCGGCATGGTCTACTCCATCTACTCCGACTTGAGCCCCTACCGCGACACCGGCACACTCTGCGTTTATGCCGGCACCTCGGCAAGCAAGGCACTTGAAGTGGTGGACCTGATCCTGGGCGAGTTCGCCAGCCTGAAGCAATCGCCCCTGACGGCAGAGGAGCTGACCCGCGCCAAAGATCAGGTCAAGGGAAACATCCTGCTGGGCCTCGAGAGCTCGAACTCCCGTATGGCCAACCTCGCCCGCCAGGAGATGTATTTCCGGAATTTCTTTACCGTCGACGAAGTCATCGCTCGCATCGACGAGGTCACAGCGGAACAGGTGCAGGCCATGGCGCAGCGGCTGTTCGATCCCAACCGCATTGCCGTGACCCTGCTCGGCCGCCTGAACGGAATCAAGCTGAAGCGCGAAAACCTGGTTTGTTGAGAGGCGGAGATCAGGGGTTAGCGATCAGGGCTGAGGCCTTGGATTTGTTCAGCGTGAGCCAGTTGCGGGATGCCTTCACTCTGGTGGCAAATCTGATTTTGTCCGAGTCCCGAGCTCCGGCTCCAATAATTGCAGTCAACTGATTCCTGATCCCTAACCCCTGAGCCCTGCCTTTCCGAGCGTTCCATTTCCCTTCTGCGTCTCTACGATGTAGCATTTTCTCGAACGGCCTGGGAACTCTGGCCCGCTCAACGAGGCAATCGAATTCCATGAATGGCAAGTGTCTGCTCTTTACCGCTATCAGCGAAGCGCTTCGCAACCGCCCAAGCCGGTCCCGCTCGACCCGCCAGGGGCCGAGGGGCCGCGCATCCCGAACGTCCAACGGATTCACGCTCATGGAATTGCTCATCGTCATGGCCATCATCGCCATCCTGATGCTCATCGCAATTCCCACCGTGGGCAGCTTGAAGAAACATGCCGACGAACTTTCGGCCGTTCAGTCCATACGCGCCATCCAGCAAGCGGAGATGCAATACGAGTCCACCTATCCGGCCAACGGTTACACCTGCACTCTGGCTGGTCTGGGCGGCGACCCCACAACCGGCGCGCCGTCTCCCACCGGTGCACAGATCCTGCAGCCCGACTTAACCTCCGGCTTCAAGTCGGGCTACGTCTTCACCATCAGCAACTGCCAGAAAGTGACCGTCAACGGAACAGACCGCGTCACCACCTACACTGTGACCGGCGTTCCGCAAACCGTGGGCAAGACCGGCGACAGGGGCTTCTGCAGCGACCAGTTCGGCACCATCAAGTCCGATCCGGCGGGCGGCACCAACTGCAGCCAGCTCGTGCAATGAGCCGCGGCAACCCGCGCACCACCGGCGGCCTGCCGATTGCGGCCGCCGTTTTCCTTTTTGGCGCCTCGTTTTCAGCGTTTTCGTCCGCCGTCTCTTTGTCCGCCCAAACCCCTTCGCTCACCGCGCACGAACTGGCACAGCGCGTCGACAAGCATTACAACCAGTTGCATTCCCTCAAGGCAGGCTTCAGCGAAAGCTACGAGGGCCTCGGCATGCACCGCACCGAGAGCGGAACGCTGCTGCTGCTCAAGCCCGGCCGCATGCGCTGGGACTACATTTCGCCAGCCGGAAAGCTCTTTCTCCTTGACGGCAAATATGCGTGGTTCTACTCCCGCGGCGACCCGCAGGTGCAGCGCATCGCGGCCAAGGAGCTGGACGACCTGCGCTCGCCGCTGCGCTTTCTTCTCGGCCACACTGAACTCGAAAAGGAGATGAGTTCCCTTACGGTCACTCCCGCACCCAACGGCTTATTCACTCTCGCCGGCCAGCCCAAGGGCCAGGAAAAGCGCGTCAGCCGGCTCGCACTCACAGTGACCCCCGACGGAACAATCACCGGCATTGAAATCGAAGAGACCGACGGCGCCATCACGCGCTTCACCTTCACAGGCGAAGCGCTCAATCCGCCCATCCCCGCTGAGCAATTCCGCTTCACTCCCCCGGCTGGTGTTCCCGTCGTGGACGCAGCGCCGCCCGTCTAGCCACAGCGTCATAAGACTGGCGTCGAGGAGCCAGGGTCAAAGAAGCGACATCCCCGAAGACCTGGCGGCAGTCGCGTCGAAGGTGAAGGTTTGAGTGCATCCCGCCTGAGAGCAAACCCGTTCGATAAGGCAGTCTGCAAAGTCGGCATTAGTTTTGCCAAATCGATGGAGAGCCTGCTTCAAAGCCGCCGGATTCTCCATAACGATCTCTGGCGAGTTAAGAAGCTCTTCAATGTGCCTGATGAATTGCGGCTTGGTCACCCCGTATCGTGTGCGCAAAACCCAGGCTAGCTCAACCAGAACCACTGAAGGCACAAAGCCGGGGCTATTGTGCGAGAGAGATTGAAGCAAAGCATCGACGCGAACGCTTTGGTCCAGATCGTCCTGAACAAACAGGCGGACCAGGATATTTGTGTCGATTCCTGTCATCGCTTGGACTTAATCGTCAAATGTAAGCTCGCCGGCCCAGCCCTTGCGGATTGTCTCGTTCATTTCTTCTATCGTGACCGGCTTGCCGGTCCACTTGACGCATCCCTTCAGGCCTGCCAGTGAGCCAGTCTTGGCCTTGAGGACAAAATCACCATCTTCGTTCTCGATGAATGTGACGCGATCTCCAGCTTGCAGACGGAGCTTTTGCCTCACCTCAACTGGAATCGTAATTTGACCCTTTGATGTGACTGCCGCTGTAGCCATGATTTTGCCTCTAGTCCATGGTATCTTAGTTCCTTACCATTTGTAAGGAAGGTCAGGCAAAACTACAACCCTCAGGCGAAATACTCCTACTTTCCATAAACGTAGAATCCGCGCCCCGACTTCCGCCCCAGCCAGCCAGCATCCACCATCCGCACCAGCAGCGGACAGGGCCGGTATTTCGGATCGCCATACCCCTCCTGCAGCACGCGCAGAATATCCACGCACACATCGAGGCCAATAAAATCCGCCAGCGTCAACGGGCCCATGGGGTGGGCCATGCCCAGCTTGAACACCTGGTCCACTGCCTCGGCTGTGGCCACGCCCTCCATAACGGCAAAGGCCGCCTCATTGATCAGCGGCATCAGCACGCGGTTGGAGACGAACCCCGGCGCGTCGTTGACTTCAACCGGCGTCTTGCCCAGCTTCATGGCCATTTGGCGTGTTGCCGAAAAGGTCGCATCGCTCGTCGCCAGGCCGCGCACAATCTCCACCAGCGCCATCACCGGCACGGGGTTGAAGAAGTGCATGCCGATCACCCGCGCGGGTCGGCGAGTCTGGGCCGCAAGCTTGGTGATCGAGATGGAAGAAGTGTTGGTTGCGAGTACAGCTGTTTCGGGCAGGATGCGGTCCAACGCGCGGAAGATCTCCGCTTTAATCTCGAACCGCTCCGAAGCAGCTTCAACCACAAAATCGGCATCGACGATCGCATCGCGGTCGACGATGGCCCGGATCCTTCCCAGCGCATTCTCGATATCGGCTTCGGGCAGCTTGCCTTTGGCCGCCTCGCGACCCAGGTTGGCGCGAATCTGTATCAGCGCGCGATCAAGAAAGCGCTGCTCCAAATCGCACAGAAGTACGCGGAAGCCGGAGCGAGCGAAGACGTGAGCAATTCCGGAGCCCATGGTGCCCGCGCCCACAACTCCCACCGTCTCAATCTTGGCCATGAAAAAACTCCCCTCGTTTCCAAGGGGAGTTTACCAGCACGATGGCCGGGAAGATCTTCAGTTGCCGATCCCTTAATTGCCGAATCCTTAATTGCCGAACTGCTAATTGCCGCTCAGGGTCTCCGGCGCAAGATAAAGCCGGTCGGTGAGCACGAACACCAGCGATGTGCCCGATTCCAGAGTAGCTTGGGGATGGTTGACAAGCAGATGCACGGTGATGGCGCCAGCGCCAATCAAGCTGCCCGTAAGCGCCCCAACCGGCCCTGCGACAATGGCGCCGGTGACAGCTCCGGCGCCAACAGCCCCGCCATACTCAATGCCGTCCCGCTTGAGGCGCGAACCCGGCTGAATAATTCCCTCGCCCGCAACTCGTGTATTGGACCCAGGTGTGCTCGAGACTTCAGCGTGCAGCCGGAAACGCGTGCCGTTGGGCAATACCACCGACTCTGGATTGAGCCGCATGGTGCCGTGCCCCGCCAAGTGCCCGCTCGAAACTTCCATCACTCGGCCGTCGATCTCCGATCCGGCAGGAAGAATGACCCGGCCCCCTTCGAGCACATCCGTGGCAACCCGTGTGTGGAAAGGCTCGCCGCTCACCGAATCGGATGTGGACAGCCGGTCGAGCAGATGCACGCGAATCGCAGTTCCCTCCTGCAACTCACCCTGCCTGAGCGGATGGGGATGCACAATATCGCTGTCCGGGTCGAAGCCCAGAGAACGTGAGTTCAAGGCTGCCGAAGCGCCACTTGAAGGCGCAACACGAACGATCCCGTCATCCGTGCCGTCCCCCAATTGGGCGCCTTGGAAGTTGGTCGAAGCATCGGGAGGAAGAGGCTGACCTTGCGCGCCATTGTAGGTCGGCGGAGGAGCGGAGGGCTGCGTCTGTGATGTAGCCGGGGGCTGAGCATCGAGCGGCTTGCCGGCCGGAGGCTTGGCCTCGGGGATCGTGCTCGTCTCGATGACTTCGTCTGCAGGAGGGTGCGAAACTCCCTGATACGGGCTCGTCTGAGGACTCGACTGACTCGGCTGCTGCGCTCCAATACCGGCAGCGGCTGCAACAAGCAAGGTCATCACCGGCCCCGACCATCTTATCCGTGCGTTCATATTGGGCTACTCCTTTTTTGAGGCAATCCCCGTTGCCGAGGCAATCCTACATGCGGGCGGAAAATGTGCGGGCAGAAATCCCCTTGCCTATTTGAAACCCCGCCAGGGTCGAAGAGTTTCGCGAAATCAAGCAGAAAGTCTCTGCCTTGCTGCTCTCAAGCCGATTCTCGCATCTTCAGCTTATCGCCGGCCCGCGCAGGCTCACACGCCTCATCGCGAAGCAGGTGTCAAAGAAAGTACGAATCAAATCAGGTAACGGCTCAATCCCGCTTGCATCGAGGCCATTTGCGGCTCTCCTTCTCATTCGTCGTGGATGGAATCACTTGCCCCAGCTGTGATCGCCGCCACACTACTCCTTCAACCCGGGTTTGCTAGAATCCGTACGGTAGATCAACATTTTTTCATCGTTGGACGGAAAAGGATCTTTCCCACGTGCAAGAGCTCCTAGGCACAATTCAAAGCGCTGCCGGAGAATCTTTGCCCGTGGACCGCCGTCCCAAATTGAACGACAGATTGCAGCACCGCATTATGAGGAGCGATATGACTGAGATTGTTGCCATTCGTGCCCGCGAAGTTCTTGACTCGCGCGGCAATCCGACCGTGGAAGCAGACGTGGTTCTGGAAAGCGGCGCACTCGGCCGCGCCATTGTTCCCTCGGGCGCCTCGACAGGCGAACATGAGGCCGTGGAGTTGCGCGACGGCGACAAGACCCACTTCTTAGGCAAGGGCGTGTTGCATGCTGTCGAGAACGTCGAATCGGTCATTGCGCCCGAGCTCGAGGGTCTTGACGCTTCGAATCAAAGGCTCATCGACCAGACCATGATCGCCCTCGACGGCACGCCGAATAAGTCCAAGCTCGGCGCCAACGCCATTCTTGCTGTCTCCATGGCTGCTGCTCGCGCCGTGGCCCAGACGCTGGAAATTCCGCTCTACCGCTATCTTGGGGGCGTCAACGCCAGCATTCTGCCCACGCCGATGCTCAACGTTCTCAATGGCGGCGCGCATGCTGACTCGAACGTCGACTTCCAGGAGTTCATGATCATGCCGGTCGGCGCCGAGCGTTTTTCCGACGCGCTGCGCTGGTCCGCGGAGACCTTCCACACCCTGAAAGGTGTGTTGAAGAAGAAGGGCTACAACACGGCCGTGGGCGATGAAGGCGGCTTTGCTCCTTCGCTCAAATCCAACGCCGAAGCCATCGAGCTGATTCTCGAAGCCATTGAAGCGGCCGGCTACAAGCCCGGCGAACAGATCGCCATCGCTCTCGATCCCGCGTCCAGTGAGTTCTACGACAAAGAAAAAAACAGATACATCTTCAAGAAGAGCGACAAGCGCGAACTCACCAGCGAAGAGATGGTTCACTTCTACGACAACTGGATTCGCCAATATCCCATCGTCTCGCTTGAAGACGGCCTTGCCGAAGACGATTGGGAAGGTTGGAAGATTCTCACCGACAAGCTCGGCAGCCGCATCCAGTTGGTCGGCGACGATATCTTCGTCACCAACGTGAAGCGCCTGCAGCGCGGCATCGAAGAGGGCGTAGGCAATTCGATTCTCATCAAGGTGAACCAGATCGGGACGGTCACCGAGACTCTGGAATCCATCGACCTCGGCCGCCGTTACGGCTACACCTCGGTCATCTCTCACCGCTCTGGAGAAACCGAAGACACCTTCATCGCCGACCTCGCCGTGGCTACAGGCGTGGGCCAGATTAAGACCGGCTCCGTCAGCCGCACCGACCGCATCGCCAAGTACAATCAGTTGCTGCGCATTGAAGAAGAGCTCGGCTCGGGCGCCGTCTACCTTGGCCTGGAAAGCCTGAACTACAACGCCTGAAATACAACGACTGATCGGTCACTCGCTCAATCCGCCAACCTTCAAAAATACTGGGTGCCCCAGGTCTCGCTCCTGAGACCTGGGACCGCCGTCTCCACCCAACCTGCTAAATCCCTCGCATTCAAGGAAGCAAATCGTGCCCACTCCCAAGCGTCCACTTGTTCTCACCATCCTGGATGGATGGGGCTACCGCGCTGAAACTGCCGACAACGCCATTGCGCTGGCCAAGAAGCCCACTTACGATAAGCTGCTGCGCGAGTATCCCAACACGCTCATTCAGGCCAGCGACCACTTCGTCGGCCTGCCCGACGGGCAGATGGGCAATAGCGAAGTAGGTCATCTGAACATCGGCGCCGGCCGCATTGTGCAGATGGACATCACGCGCATCGACGCGCTGATTGCCAACGACACATTCAAGAAAAATCCTGAAATAGTGCGCGCCATGACACGGGCCCGCGAAGGCGGCCGGCAATTGCATCTCTTCGGCCTCGTGTCCGATGGCGGCGTGCACTCGCACCAGGAGCATCTCTACGCCCTGCTGCGCGCAGCCCATGAGTTCGGATTGACGCGCGTATTCGTGCACGCCTTCATGGATGGCCGCGACACGGGTCCCAACTCCGGCGCGGGCTTCATCGCAGCATTGCAGAAAAAAATGCGCGAGTATGGTGTGGGAAAAATCGCCAGCGTAAACGGCCGCTACTACGCCATGGATCGCGACAAACGATGGGAACGCGAGCGCAAGGCCTTCGATGCTATGGTCAACGGCAAGGCCGAAGGCGGCGCATATTCAGATCCCGTGGCGCGCATCAAGGAGAGCTACAACAACGGCGTGACGGATGAGTTTCTCATCCCCTTTGTTGTGGTCGATGGAGCCGGCAAGCCCGTCGGCCAGATTCGCGACGAAGATGTCTGCATCAACTTCAATTTCCGTGCCGACCGCGCGCGGCAAATCACGCGCGTGCTGGCGCGCGAAAGCCGCCTAAACAGCAAAGGTGGCCGCGACCTCGATGGATGGGAGTCGCTCGATGAAACCATTCCGCGCTCTGAGATTCCCAAAAACCTGCACTACCTCTGCATGACGCGTTACGACAAGTTATACGAGTTACCCCTAGTTATCCCGCCTGAATCCATGGATAACATCCTGGCCAACGTTTTGGGCCAGCACCAGTTACGCAACCTGCGCGTCGCGGAGACTGAGAAGTTCGCCCATGTCACTTACTTTTTCAATGGCGGCATCGAAGTTCCCTTCCCCGGCGAAGAGCGCATTCTCTGCCCATCGCTCAAGGTAGCCACGTATGATCTGGCTCCGGAGATGAAAGCTGAATGCATCGGCGACACCATCGTGAAAGCCATCAACGACAAGGCTTTCGACTTGATCGTCGCCAACTTCGCCAACGCCGACATGGTCGGCCACTCCGGCCAACTCGAACCGACCATCCGCGCCTGTGAATACGTCGACGCGCAGCTGGGCCGCATCTACAAAGCCGTCAAAGAACGTAACGGCGCGTGGCTCATCACCGCCGACCACGGCAATGCCGAGCTGATGAAAGACCCCGTCACCGGCGGCCCCCATACCGCGCACACCACCAACCCCGTGCCCATGATCTACATCGCCGAAGACGCAACACACTATCGCCTGCGCAACGACGGCTCGCTGCGCGACATCTCGCCCACTCTGCTCAATATTCTCGATTTGGGATTGCCGAAAGAAATGACCGGCGGAGATTTGCGCGCGCCAATCACCAAATAGATAGGAGTCGCGCTCAGTGTTCAACTGAATTATCGCAGCGGACTCATGCCGTTTAGCGCGGCCGCAGAGACTTGATCGCCGCCGGCAGCCGCTCCTCGAGAATGCGCGCACGCTCTGCCGCAATGCCGCCCAGGTAGGTTGGCACCGGCGTAGCTGTCAGCACCAGCACAAACGCAATCACCGAGAAAAGCACACCCGCCGTCGCTGCCGACATGAGCATGTGGTACATGTCGAAGCTGTCGAGGCGGAGCACGTTGACGGCCACGTGTTCGAGCGGCTTGATGTGATGAAGCACAGCCAAGGCGAAGAGGAAGAACACAGCGGCCAGCGAGGTAAGAACTGCAAGCGTTACATCCAGGCTGCGGTGGAATTTCTGCCTGGCGCGACATTGGGGGCATTCGGCGAAGTGATGTTCGTAATCCTTGCGCATCTCCGGAGAGATCCCGGAGATGTCATAACGCCAGCTCGCCAAAATAGCGCCTGCGACTCGATCCGTGCATGGGTATGAAGCCATAGGGTTTGAAAACTCGCTTCGCAAAAATTGGTTTCGAGCGGCCTGAAGTTGACCCCTATTGGGCCGGCTCCAGCCCCTCTGGTTCTTCTGATGCTGAATCTGCGATTCAGTTTCAGACTCACGCTTCTCAATTTTGTCCGAGCCAATCAAAGCCGCCTGGCGCGTGCCCAATACAATCAACGTGATACAAAGCGATTCGCTGTTCTTACTATTGTAACCGACTTGCACTAAAAATAAATAGGCGAGAGAGGTTCATTTTGCTCAGCCAGCAAGAGCCGGTTGGCCAACAAGCTGGCTTTGCCGTTCAGTGCGCGCTCGGCAGTGACCCGTGCCAAATCGGGAAGATTATTGCTTTCAGACAGATGCGCCAAGACGACGTATGCCGCCTGGCCGTCGTATCCCTTTTCGAGAAACTCCGCTGCCGCTTCGTTCGACAGGTGACCAACGCGCGACAGTACCCTTTGTTTCACTGACCAGGGGTAGGGACCGTCGCGCAGCATTTCCAGGTCATGATTCGACTCCAGTAAAAGCAGATCGAGGCCTCTAAGCTGCGCCTTCACGTTGGGCGGGATATAACCCAGATCGGTGGCCAGCGCCATGCGCACGCCTGTAGCACAAAACACAAAGCCCACCGGATCGGCGGCGTCGTGGGGGATGGTAAACGGGCTGACGGCGATATCACCAATCTGGAACGGTTGCCCCGCCTGGAAATACTCGACGGCAGGAAGCCACGTTGGCTCTTCTTTCCGCGAAGGAATGCGCGCGCCGGCCGCGGTCTCTGTGGCGGAGTTTCCCGCGTTGTCGGCTGTCGCGGCGTTGTCGGCTGTCGCGGCCGGTGAAGAATCGCAATCGGCCTTCAGCATTCCTTCGCTCTCAACTGCATCGCCTGCGCCAAGTTCGTCGCACTCCATTTCGTCAGAGCCCTCGCAAAGGGCCGTATCCGCCTCAGCCTGCCGTTCGGCGGCTTGCTTGCGGCATTGCTCAAGCCATTGCGCATAAGTCATCTGGCGGCGCGGCGTGAGCCAGCGCATCCAGGCGCGATGCGTTCCTTCCGTAAAGTAGACGGGAATGCCAAGCTTGCGTGCCGTCACCGCCAGCCCGCCGACGTGGTCGGAATGCTCGTGGGTAACAAGAATCGCGTCGAGCGTCTCCGGATCTTCGCCGGCCACCTTCATGCGCCGGAACAACTCGCGGCAACTCAGCCCCGCATCTACCAAAATCCGCGTGCGCCCGCCAGTGACAACCGTCGAGTTGCCCTTGGAGCCCGAAGCCAGCACGGTAAAGCGGACCATCCTCTGAGCATAGCGCGCATTGGCGCCGGCTGCGCTTGCGGCCTGGTTAACTTTCGCAACAACCGTCCCGGCATCGGGACATCGGTACACATCGCTTCAATTGGACTAGGCAGCAATCGCCCTGCGCAGCGCCGCCCGCGCCAGAAGTCGCGTCGAATCGAGCGTCGGAAGCGCCGAGTTCGCATCGGAAATGATCAGCGGAATCTCCGTACATCCCAGCACCACCGCGTCGCAGCCTTCGCGCTCCATCCGTTCAATCACCCGCTGAAAGACCGCAATCGACTCCGGCCTGAAGATGCCGTAAACCAGCTCGTCCATAATGATGCGATTCGTTTCGTCACGCTCCGTCGCATTCGGTCGCAAATATTCGAGACCGCGCGCCGCAATCTTTTCCGGATACACCTGGCTCTCAATGAGCCACCGGGTTCCGGTAAGCCCAAGCCGCCGGAAACCTCGGCTGGCAGCCTCGCTCGCCACCACTTCAGCAATATGCAGCCAGGGCAGCGGCGAGCGCGGAGCCACAAAAGGAAGCGCCTGGTGAATGGTGTTGTCCGGGCAGATGAGAAAGTCAGCACCAGCACCGGCCAGCTTGTTCGCCGACGAGAGCATCAGTTCCCCAACCCCCGCCCAATCGCCTCGGTAGATGCAGTCCATGTAATTGCTGAGCGAATGGGCATGCAGAGTGATTTCAGGATGGGCGTGCGGACCCAAGATCCGCGCGCCTTCGACGCAAATGGTCTGGTAGCAAAGCGATGCGCCCTCCGCAGAGCAGGCGACAATTCCAATATGCGCGGCCATGGCATGATTCTACCGATGCGCCTGCCCTTAGATGAGTGCTGAAAGTTCGCGCCGTTTACTGCACCTCTCCAGTATGCTAGCTAGAAAGCAGCCCTCAGTATCTGCCGCTGCCCCGAGTTCGCCGCAATTCTTGCCTGGAGGTATTTCCCATGACGACCAAGCCCATCTTCGCCAAACCGCTTACCGGTTGTTTGCTAATGGCTTGCGGCTTGGCGGCTGTGGGAGTCTTCATGCAGCTGAGCGCCAAAAGCAAGCCGGTGCTGGCTGCCGACAAGCTGTCCGACGTCGCTGCTGCCGGCTGGGATCGCCAGGCAGCCGAGCGCTACCTTGATGACCGCGAAGTCTACTGGCAAAGTTGGGATCGCGCACAAAAGGATCACGGCACCCTCTGCGTCTCATGCCACACGCAGGCCACTTACGGCCTGGCTCGGCCGGTTCTGCGCCACGCGCTGGGCGAGCAGCAGCCTTCTGCCCCCGAGCAGGTGATGCTGGCCAGCATTCAAAAGCGCGTCACCCTGTGGAAGGAGATGGATCCGTTTTACAGCGACGCCAAATCCGGCGCCGGCAAAGAAGTGGAATCGCGAAATGCCGAATCCGTCCTGAACGCTGTGATCCTGTCCAGCTACGACCGGCTCCAAGGGCACCTTAGCGACACCACGCGTGCGGCCTTCGCCAACGCCTGGGCGCTGCAGTCCACAACCGGCCCGACGACTGGTGCATGGGTATGGCAGAACTTTCACTACACGCCGTGGGAGTCGCCCGAGTCTGAGTATCACGGTGCAGCCTTGATGGCCGTGGCCGTCGCCAAGGTCCCCGACCACTACCAGGACGATCCCAAGATCGCCGCCAACCTGGCTGCGCTTACCGGCTACCTTAGCAGCCATTATGAAGCTCAGCCCCTGCTCAACAAAGTTGTCGCTTTGTGGGCCTCGAAGTCATATCCGGGCCTGCTTACCTCCGCGCAATCCGCCAGTCTGCTGGCAGAAATTCATAAACTTCAGCGCCCCGACGGCGGCTGGAGCCTTACCGACCTGGGCACATGGGAGCGTGTTGACAATACTCCCCTCGAAACCCATCCCGATGGGTACGCAACGGGCCTTTTGGTACTGGTGCTGGAGGAGATCGAGTTGAGGCCGTCCGAGGATTCATCTATTGGCCGCGGCCGAGCCTGGCTGCTGGCTAACCAGGACAAGACCACCGGTGCATGGCCCGCCTGGTCGCTCAACAAGAAGCGCGATCCGGCCAGCAACGTAGGCAAGTTCATGAGCGATGCCGCTACCAGCTACGCCGTGCTGGCTCTCGAAGACCGGCGCTAGGGATTTCCCCACCTCTGGAACCCTGCGCCCCAGGTCCTGTTAACGCGAGCAGGCCCGAAGGTAATAGCACGTCCCGCTCTCCTTTGACCCCAAAGTGCAATGGACCCTGCGCGCTCCGGCTGGAATCATAGGCCTACAAATCACCAACATTCCCCGTAACCGGGAATCGAGTTCAGCCCTTCCAGGGGGGCCAGTGGAGGCGCACGTGAAGAACCAAACCGCTTTCCTGACGGCGAGCACTGTCCGCCAATGGGTCGCCTCTCTCCAGGTTGAGGAATTCCTCGGCGGAAAATCGAAGCAATCCTCCGCGCGCGCCGCACAAATCGCCAAGTCCAGCGCCGGTGTGGCTCATCTGCGGGCTTCTGCGTCCAAATCTCGCTCTACAGCACCGGTGCAGGCGAAGAGGACCGAAGGCCTCTCGAAATAATTCGGCGTGAATATGGTCGATCAAGAAAGCGACGCAGAGAGAGGAGCTGGTTCGGCCGTATGATGGGTCCCGGATTGCTGCTCAGAAACCTCCTGCCCGATACCGCGCTCGCGACCTATGCGTACATCCTTCTTTCCTATCACCTCATTCTCGCTTTCAAAGTTCTTATGTCTGACAAGAAGGCCGCGCTAGCGTTGCCCATCGGCTCCGCGATTCTCACCCATCTGGCCTGCGTCGGTCTGCTCATAGGGCTCGCCATGGGCCGGCACGAGATCCCGCTCTTCGGCATCATTCGCTTCTTCATTCCCGGACTCGCCCCGTTTGAAGCTCGGTGGCTTTTCAGTGGAGAGAAGAAAATCGTAATCGCGGAGAGCTCAGCCGATGTCCACGCCGCGAATGGGATTGCTTCAACAGCGAATGCCGGAGCCATCGATGCGCCTGCCGCACCCTCGCTCTACCACACCAGCACCGGCGAGGACTACGATGAGTTTCTCAAGTTGATGCAAGCAGGCAAGCGCCCTTTCAGAAAACCCGGCCGCTCTATTCGCGACGAGTACGAGCTGTGGCTCGCCGCCAAGGCCAGGGCTTCCGCTCCAAGCGCGTCAAAAAGTCAAACTGCTTAGGGCTGCTCCGGCAGGTTGGCCGGTAGCTCAATCGACACCAGCGTGCCTCGCCCCGGATTGCTGACCACTTCAAACCGCGCCTGATTGCCGTAGAGCACTTCCAGCCGCTCCTGCACATTCTTCATCCCGATGCCCGCTCCGGTGCGCCGCAGAGCCGATGTCGGCCGGTTGCCCATCCCTACGCCGTCGTCGGCCACTTCAATCAGCACGCGATTCCCTTCGAGCCGGCTGCGCAGCGTAACCGTGCCGCCGTTCAGGCGCGGCTCCAGTCCATGCTTGATGCTGTTTTCAATCAGCGGCTGCAGCAGGATGCTGGGCACCAGCACGCTCAGCGTGCGCGGATCAATTTCCTTTTCCACGCGCAGCTTTTCGGCGCCAAAGCGAACCACTTCAATATCCAGATAGTCGTCGGTGAAGCTGAGTTCGTCGCGCAGCGGAACATACGTGTCGTGATCCTTGAGCAGTGCGCGCAAAATGTTGGCCAGCTTCACCGTCATCTGCCGCGCCATCTCCGGCTGCATGCGCACCAGCGAAGCAATGGAGTTGAGGGTGTTAAACAGAAAATGCGGATTGATCTGGCGCTGCAGCGCATCGAGGCGCGCCTCAAGCAGCAGCCGCTTCTGCTCTTCCAGCTTCATTTCCAGGCGCAGGGTGCTCCATACCTTCAGCGCGATGCCTACGTCAATAGGCGCCGATAGCCACACAAAGACCTGCACCCACCATTGGCTGGCCAGCAGCGCGAACAGCCGGTGCGGATATTCGAGCGCAACCCAGTCGCGCAGCATCTCCATCACCGAGATCAGAACCATCAACAGAATTTGCCGGTCAATGCGCGGCTGCCTCAGGTTGCGCCTGACCCAGCGGTAGAGGCTCAGGTCAATAAAAGGCGTGAACGACCAGACCTCTTCCGGCTCGACAAAGCGGCCCAGGATGCCCGCGGCCACGCCCAGCGCCACGTTGAATGGAAGAGCCAGGAACTCGTGATGGTAGACCGCCGGCAGCGACAGCACTACGCCGCCCAGCATGGCCCATCTCGGCCCCAACAGCAGGCCAAGCAGAATCACGGTCTCGAAGGAGATGTCCGCAGCCAGGAAGTTGGTCACCCAAAAACGAAGCCACACGCCGAGCGTCAGCGGCACCAGAAAGAACGCCAGCAGGCCAAGCGTTTGCCGCGGCGCACGCCGATCCGCAAAGAACAGCCGCCGGAAAGTGACCACCCGCGCCAGAATGCTGGCCACCGACGCAACCACGCCGAGCTTCACGAGCAGCGTAATCCAGATCAGCCTGTCGGTCACTTGTTCACTGTACCGCAAGCGGGCTGAGGGAATGGGGACTGAGGGACTAAGGGACTAGGTGACGAAGGGAGTAGGGAGGTCGGGACTAGACGGAACCGGCGTGGCAAGGTCAGACGACAACATTCCTTGGGTCAGAAACGCAACTCGCCGAGTCGAAGCGGCAAAAGTCGGCATGATCTGGTCCCCTACGTCCCTCAGTCCCTGCCTTGTAGAATGGAAGCATGGCCTACGCGGGCGTAAAGAAGGTTGCTGAAGCGGATTTCCCCACCCGCTGGGGCGCTTTCCGCATCTTCGGATTTGAAGGTCTTCCGGCAGCGCCGCGGCCTGACTGCGATTCTGCCTCGCTTGCAGGCCACCTCCCTGGCGGCCTGGTTGCGGACGGCCTGGTCGCGTTGGTCATGGGCGACATCCATGTCACGACGCCCCTTGTACGCATCCACTCCCAATGCCTCACCGGCGACGTCTTCGGCTCGCTGCGCTGCGATTGCCGCCTGCAGCTTGAGCTGGCTTTGGGAAAGATCGCCGAAGAAGGCGCTGGCATTCTCTTATACGAGCAGCAGGAGGGCCGCGGCATCGGACTGATGGCCAAGCTCAAAGCTTACGAGTTGCAGGATCACGGCATGGATACGGTCGAGGCCAATGTCGAGCTGGGCTTCGCCGCCGACTGCCGTGGCTATGAGCTCCCAGCCGAGGTGCTGAAGCTGCTCCGCGTGCCTTCCGTTCGCCTCATTACCAACAATCCCGACAAGGTGGCCGCGCTCGAGTCAGCCGAGATTGCAGTGGTGGAACGTATCTCCGCCGAAGTTGAACCGCAGGATACCTTCGCCGGCTACCTCAAGACCAAGCACGAGAAGATGGGCCACATCACTGACGTCATTGTAAATAAATGACTTAAATCTTCAAACAGTACAAATTGGGCTTGAACCGCGGTCAACGATTGTTTTGGCGTGATTTAATTCGCTGATCTCAGTCCCGACAAGAATGGCGGAACCTAATATACAGCGCCTGTCTTCTGAACGATCGAGCGGAAGCGGGGATCGGAGTGGAGAAAGTCGTACGCCGGTTCCCCCTGGATCCAAAGAATGTCCGTGGCACGCTGGCGGTAACCCTCCTCGAGTAGGGCGAGCGTCCGCTCCCTGTCACCGAGCTGCGCGTAATAACTGGCCAACTCGACTGGAGAAACGTAGTGACTCTTCGCTTGGAGGAGACGTTGGCCAAGCTGCCAGCGCACAAAGCCTCGGGGGCCTCCCTGCTCGTAGGCTCGTCGCAGGTTCGCTGCCGACTGAGGATCTCCGATGAGAATATGCCATTTGGCCCAGGCGTCCACGGCCTGCTTGTAGTTGCCCATGCGGCGCCACGTATCCATCTCCAGACCGATGAGCTCGAGACTTTTGGGATTTGCTTCCAATCGTAGCCGTATTTCCGCGAGTGCCGCATCGAATTGGCGCGGATACTCGTAAAGTGACGCGAGAGCATAGGGCCGTGAAAATGGATCGATTTCCATCGCCTTCTTTCCCAAGTCGATGGCTTCTGCCTGGCGGCCGACCGCCTGCAACAAACAGGCGCGCAGGTAATAAAGCTCGCCTTTTTGCGGATCGAGGCTGATGGCGCGGAGAGTCTCTCGGTCGGCGCCCGCCCAATCCCATCGATCTATAAGGAACATGGCGCCCATGGCCGCGTGCGCCTCTGGCAGGTCCGGGTCCAGTTCGAGCGCGCGTTGGGCTGCCTGCTCTTCGGGAGCGATGCTGGTGCGGGGATCGAGAACGTCGCCGGCGATACCCTCTCCGTAGAAGTTGGCGAGCCCCGCCCAGGCCGGCGCATAATCGGGCTGGAGATCGATCGCCTTCCGAAACCAGGGTTCGGACTCCTCCATCCGGTCGCTGAACCACAGATACTTGCCATGCAGGTAGGCATCGTGCGCTGCCGGGCTTACATAGCGGACGGCATTTGCGGTCGGAGTTGCGCGATGCAGTTGCTTCGCAATGGCTTTGGCCGCCTCGTCCGGCAGTGCAATATCGTTCGCGTCGCGTTCGTAACTGTCGGCCCATAGATGTGAATCAGTATCCGCCCGGATCAGCTGAAGAGTCATATGGACCCGATTGGCAGAACGGGACACCGAGCCCTCGAGGATTGCGTCCGCATGGAGCGCTCGAGCGATTTCCGGAAGCGGCCGGCGAGCCCCGCGATACTGCATCACCGAAGTTCTGGAGACAATGCGGAGAGTTGAGTCCTTGGCGAGCATGGTGATCAGTTCGTCGGTCATGCCATCGGCAAAGTAGTCCTGCGAGGAATCTCCGGATAGATTCTCAAGGGGAAGCACAGCCAGCGATTGAATCGGTTCGCTTGCTCGCAGTCTCGAACGAATCAGCCAGCCTGCCGCGAGCGCCAGGAATGCGATACAGGAGGCGATAAAAAGCCAGCGCGCTCGCCGATTTCCAGCGATTCCGGCAGGAGGAGCGGAAGCGAGATTCTGCGCCTGTGGAGTCGTTGTGTCTGACTTGAGTTGCTGGATTCCGGTCGCCCCATTGGCTGGCCCAATGAATCGGTATCCGATACGCGGGATCGTTTCAATGTAACGAGGAGAGCCTGCCGAATCGCCGAGAGCATCGCGGAGTTTCTGGACGGACTTATTCAGTCCGTGATCGAAATCAACAAAAACATCGGACGGCCAGAGGTGTCGCCTGAGTTCCTCGCGCGTGACGATCTCGCCCGGGTGTTCGAGGAGTAATGACAGGACCTGAATTGACTGCTGCGCCAGCCGAATGTTCACGCCGTTCTTGGTGAGCTGCCGGGTCTTGAGATCGAGCTCAAAGAGGCCGAAGCGAACCGGTTTTTCGATGGGTGAAAGCGTCACTCGACACTCCGCCAGCTAGTGAAACCGAGTCTAACATCCTCAAAACAGCAAGGGACAAGTTCTTCCAACCCGTTGCTGCGGAAGGAATTGCGAAGGGAGAAACAATTCGCCGCGGAGGCATTGCTCCCAGGAGCGGCAGTGAAGGAGACTCGGACCACTTGCTCGCCCAACGCGAGGAAAAAGGAGAAGAAACTATGAACTCAGTCATAAAGAAACTGAAGCGGCTTCTGTGCGAGGCGCCGTTTACCAGCCGGATCTCTGGCAGCGCTCTGGCGCTGCTTCCAATTGCGGCACTGCTGTTCGGTACAACCGGCGCAAACGCCGCCTGTGGTCTGACGGGTGCGGTGTCGAAGAGTTCTATCCGACTCCCGATGCTGGCGCAGGCAGGAAACGATCAGGAAGAGGGCTCCGCTGCCGATATCGACGCCTCCATCGTGGGTCTGTGGCACGTCGTTTACACCGCGGGCGGCAGTACATTCAATGAGACGCTCGACCAATGGCACAGCGATGGAACGGAGTTTGAAAATGCATGGTTGCCGCCCGATACGGGCAATATCTGCTTCGGCGTCTGGAAGGTCGTGGCGTCACGAACGGTGCGTTTGCATCACGTCGGATGGCTCTTCACTCCAGGCAGCACTCCCCCTACTGCCAGCGGCACGTTCACGTTGGACGAGACGAATGTCGTGTCTCGCGACGGCCAAAAATACACTGGCACTTTCACCTTCAAGACGTACGATAGCACCGGCGCCTCAACGGGTATTGAGGTAAAGGGAACAATCGCAGCAACGCGAATCACCGTAGATTGAGGATCGCATTCACTCGCAGAGTATCGTAAGTGGCTCTGGAATCGGTTCAGTCCTTCACCCCAGATACGGGATCTACTGGAGTGAAGGACTACGCCGTGCACAAATCGGTAACCGGATTTTGCCCGCAAGAAACGGATTGGCGACGAGTTGGCGGCCAGCGACTCGGAACTCCCGTGTTCTGACCCGCATAGTTCGTCTCGTGCCTGAATTGTGCGAGGGCTCTTGGCGCGCAGATTGTTCAAGAACTCCTTAGTTTCCCGGTTTGGAGACAGCCCATCGGCAATCGGCAACATTGAATGTAACGGATAACTCACCGGGCAGCCCGCAGACGGTAAGCCTGACGGCGCAGACCATTAAACCGCAAGGCAAATCGACATAGGCTCAGGTAATGGCAACCAGCCTCATCTTCGGCACGCACGGGGGTGTGGATGCGAGCTTTGCCCGCAGGGTCGCCCATCCAAGTCGTAGTTGCATCGGATCTCGAGCCGACCATTAGTCCCTAGCTCTTTCCATTCCATGTGCAGCAGGTTTGTCTGCCGTGAGCAACGGGCTGGCTTGTCCCGGCATCCCACGAGGCTGGAAAGTCATCCACCATCCCCAAGGAGTATGGCAATTATGTCTCATGTGACCACAATCGAGAATCTTTTCGTTGAAGAGTTGAAGGATCTTCATTCAGCTGAAACTCAAATTACAAAGACACTTCCCAAACTGGTTGAAGCTGCATCGTCGCCAGATTTGAAGAGCGCCTTTGAACATCACTTGAAAGAGACTGAAGGCCAGATCGAGCGGCTTGACAAGGCCTTCAAGATCCTCGGCGCGAGCCCGAAAGGCAAAACTTGTGATGGGATGAAAGGAATTCTCGCCGAAGGCGCCGAGATGCTGCGTGAAACCTCCGCCGGCGATATTCGCGATGTGGCTCTCATCTCCGCGGCGCAGCTGGTGGAGCACTATGAGATGGCCGCATACGGAACCGTGCGTTCCTACGCTGAAAATCTTGGCCGCTCGGATATTGCCGCACTGTTGCAGGAGACTCTCGAAGAAGAGAAAGCAGCAGACAAGAAGCTGACTGAGATTTCTCGCAAGGTAAGCGGTCGCGCTTTGCGCGCGGCCTGAATTCAGGCAACTGGCGCGCTGGGATCGTTTGCGAATCTCGAAGACGACCGGCTCAAAGATGACAGGCTCAAAGACGACAGGCTCATAGACGACAGGAAAGATGAGCTGAATCGTCGGGGATTGATCGATGATCCGCCCTGGGCCGCACGCAGACGATCCCATCGCCGGCAGAATGTGGAGATACCATGAAACTCGTCATCGAAAAGATACCAGCCCTGCAAGGCCTCTATGCCCGAGAGCTTCGCCTGCTTCTTGGGGCCGAAGAGATGACCGCCATTAAAGCGGCACGGATGGCGGACACCGCCGAAGATCCTGAGCTCATGCATCTGTTTCGAGAGCATATTGACGAAACGTATGTGCATGCCAGCCGGTTGAGAGAGATTCTTCAACGAACAGGCGGGGAGACCGGCCCTCTCAAGTGCAGAGTTGTCAATTCTCTGTTTGATGAGGTCGAAGATCTCATCGAAGCGGCTGACAACGCGCAGGTCCGCGACGCTGCACTGGCGGCAGAGGCCCAGCGTATCGAGCACTATGAGATCGCTGCGTATGGAGCCCTGCGACAGTTCGCACGGACACTGGGTATCGACGAGGATGATCGGTTGCTTGTTCAATCCTTAAGTGAAGAGGAGCGAGCCAGCCAGCAGCTTACGCTCATCGCGGAGCGGATTTACCTGGCAGCGCGAAGTAGCAATCCGATTCGACCGGTAACGTACACAGCGATCAGATAATGACCAGCAGCAGAGAGTGAATTCAAGACACGATTGAGAGCGCTAACCGCTCCAGCTTCGATTTCCCTTCGACCGGACCCGGCAGCACTCATGAGCGATTTGCAGGGCTGCGGTTTCCGTCCGGCCCTACCAGTCGATTTTCCCCGGAATGAACTCCGCAATTAGATCGTCGTAGTACGGCTTCAACTGCTTTACATCCG
>JBEKVS010000056.1:0-22306 GCA_049513795.1 Occallatibacter sp.
CGGAACATCGAGCATGTGGGCGACAGGGACAATCTCGCTCAGCCCCCACTCGAAGAGCGCGAGCGAGACAATTTACGAAGGCTATCTTTCCGTTGAAATGGTGAGCAAGGATGGGCAGATACTGTGGTCCTACCTGGTAACGCCCAGCCATTTTCGCACGGCCAGCATTACGGATGATCTCGCCGATCAAATGATCTCGCGCTTGCTGGTTGCGATCCGGGACGGTGCGGCCGGTTCCCTTTCTTCTGGCTCGAATTCTTCTGGTGCCGTCACTTCCGGGCCGCACGTGGCATTGCATGCGGCGGGCAGCACGCTGGCTGCGCCCCTCTATCGCAAGTGGTTTCAATCGTCGGGCATGTCGGTCAGCTACGATGCTGTCGGCTCGGAGGAGGGCATCAAGCAGTTGGCAGGGGGCGAAGTAGACTTCGCCGCGTCCGATATGCCGCTGACGGCTGAGAACACTCAAGAAGGATTGCGCGTGATCCAGATCCCCACCGTGCTGGGCGGGGTGGTGCCTATCTACAACCTTCCCGGACTTGGCCGCCCGTTGCGATTAACAGCGCAGACACTGGCCGGCATCTACTCCGGCGCCATTCGCAAATGGAATGACCCGCGCATTGTTGAGTCCAATCGCGGCGCGCGTCTGCCGAATGCGGATATTGCAGTCGTTCATCGCTCGGACGGGAGCGGCACAACCTTCGTCTGGACCAGCTTTCTCTCTTTGGCCAGTCCGGAGTGGAAGTCGTCTGTCGGATCCGGCGCTCACGTGGAGTGGCCAGCCGGAACCGGCGCCGCGGGCAACGAGGGTGTGGCTGAGCTTACCCAGAAAACGCCGAATGCCATCGGCTATGTGGAGCTGATTTACGCCATTCAGCACCAGCTGAACTATGCGGCCGTGCGCAATCCAGCGGGCGAGTTCATCATGGCAGACCTGGCCAGTATTACCGCGGCCGCCGTGGGTGCGACGGTCGAGAAGGGCGAGGGTTTTTCCATTCTGAATGCCACCGGCAGTGACGCCTATCCCATTTCCACATTCACCTGGCTTCTTGTGCCTGTGACGGGCCTCAGCGCGGAGAAGAAATCAGCCATTGCGGATTTGCTCAACTGGGCATTGACCTCCGGGCAGAAGCAATGCGCCTCGCTGGGCTACGCGCCGCTTCCCCGCCAGGTTGTTGCAAACGAGCTGCGGGCGGTGAATGCCTGGAAGAGCAAGCAATAGGGAGCGGGGGCAGTTAGCGGGAAACAGGAGCGATGAACATGACCCATTCAGGAGCAGGGCCTATTTTATTGTCGGTTGAGGATCGGAAAATTCGGATCACTTCCCCGCCGGCTGGGCCTGTTCTTGAGTCTGTTGCGGCAGGGCTACAATGACCTCGTTGGGTTTGGCGTAGTGCATTCTCTCTCGCGCCTCGTGTTCAATGGCGTCAGGGTCTGACTTGAGCTTGTCCACGTGTTGACGAAGCTGCGCATTTTCCTGCTCGAGTTGCTTGATCTCCTGTTGCAACTCTTTGTCAGCGGACCGCTTCTGGTGCCAGGCCGTGAGGCCATTCTTCCCGTTCACCACATGCCACATCAGCAGCAGCGCCAGGATCACGGCTACGGCTGTTCCGGCTGGACGCCAACCATGCTGCTGTGCCCACTCAACTACCCGGTTCGTCAACGGAGCGGCAGGTGTCTCCGCTGTTCCTGTTTTCTCTGGTGCTTTTATATCGGTCATTCTGCCTCAACGACTTCAGAATCTGTCCAATGAATGTCCCTTTGCCTCGGCGGCTAAAGCCGAATGCTGAAATCCGCCCTTAATGTGCGGGCTGAAGCCCGCACCCTTCAAGACATCGCCTTTTCCAACGGTTCCCGGAAACGAATTCCCTTCAAGGCGCCTCGCCCCGGAACAGATACTTAAGACAATACAAACTTCTCCGCTGCCGCTTTCAGTGCTTCCATGTCGTGTTCATTACGTGCTTCTGTGTAGGCCCGCACCACCGGCTCCGTGCCGGAGAGCCGATAGCAGACCCAGGAGCCATCTTCGAGAATCAGCTTCAGGCCGTCGGTGCGCACCACCGCGCTGACTTTGCGCCCACCCAGTTCGGTGGGGTTCGCTTTCATCTTCTCAGTGAACGCGGCCTTCACCTCCGGGGTCAAGCGGAAGTTCTCGCGCACGGGATAGAAGGAACCAACCTTGGCAAACAGCTCTTTGAGCTGCTCGCCAATACTCTTGCCGCGTGTGGCTACCATCTCGGCTACCAGCAGGCCGGCGATGACGCCGTCTTTCTCGGGAACGTGGCCGCGGATGGTGAGTCCGGCCGACTCCTCGCCGCCGATGGCAATCTTGTCTTCGATGATCAGCTCGCCAATGTACTTGAAGCCCACCGGCGTCTCGAAGAGCGGCACTTTGTGATAGTCGGCCAGGGCATTCACCAGGTTGGTGGTGGCCACGGACTTGGCCACGCCGTTGCGCCAGCCGCGCGTCTCTACCAGGTAGTCGAAGAGCAGGGCGATGATGTAGTTGGGCTGGATGAACGTGCCGTCGCCGTCGACGATGCCGAAGCGGTCCGCGTCGCCATCCGTTGCAATGCCGAGGGCCGCGCCGATTTCGCGCATCTTGGCCTTGGCGTCACCGAGCAGATGGTCGTCGGGCTCGGGCGCATGGCCGCCAAAGAGCACATCGCGATAGTCGTGCACGGTTTCAACGGCTACGCCGGCGTTCTTCAGCAGGTCGGAACTGTAGCCACGGCCTGCGCCCCAGAAGGGGTCGTAGACCACCTTGATGCCCGACTTGGCAATGGCGTTCAGATCGACGAGTTCTTCCAGGCGCTTGAGGAAGGCGGGTTTCACATCGGCTGTTTCAAAGCCGCCCGCAGGCGGGTTGCCATTGGGAATACTCGCGCCTCCGTCACCCGCATTCGAGATGAGCTCGGCGATGGCGGCCTCGATCTGCTTGGTCACGTCGGGCAGCGCCGGAGCGCCATCATGCGTGGAGAACTTGATGCCGTTGTACTCCGGCGGATTGTGCGAGGCGGTGAAGTTGATGGCGCCCGAAGTCTTGAGCGTACGCACCGCATAAGCGATGGCCGGGGTGGGAGCGGCTTCCGAAATCACGATGGGCGTCACACCGGCTCCGGCGAGCACTTTGGCGGCGATATCCACAAAAGTCTCGCCGAGAAAACGGGGGTCGCGGCCCACCAGAACGCGGTGCGGCTCCGGTTGCGTCTTCACGTAAGCGGCGATGCCCGCCACGGCCAGCCGGATGTTGGCCAAGGTGAACTCGTCGGCCACAATCGCCCTCCATCCGGAGGTGCCAAACTTGATTGCTGTGCTCATTTGTTGTCTCTCCAAATCTCTCAAGGCGCGCCCGATGTTTGGACCGCAAACATCCATACTGCCTTACTGAGATGCGGGCGGCAAGTTGCCGGAGGTTTGAAGTTAACGAGCAGCCTCCGACCTGCACGTCACTCGAGTACCGCGCCCAAGATTGGAGTGCCTTGGATGTTTGCTGAGTGCATTGGCGATTATGCGTTGAAAGAGCTCGCTTGGCGCCCGGAATGCCAGAGTCTTGCCAGGCTGGAAAAAGGTCCGGGTGGTCCGGATATCGGGCTAAGTTCGAGACTATTTCGGTGGTTCGAGGATGCACCCGGGCGTGGACCGCGCGATCTCCCACTCCTCCTCATTCATGTCGGGCGATACATCCGCAAACAAGGGAGTGCTCAGGTAGCGCTCGCCAGTATCCGGCAACATGCAGAGAATGGTCGCTCCTTTGGGTGCCTGAGCCGCCACTTGCAGCGCCCCCGCGAATGTCCCCCCCGATGTAATGCCGACAAAGATTCCTTCCTTCTTGGCCAGTTCCTTGCTGCAGCGCATCGCATCTGCGTTGGCGATGCGCAGAACCTGGCTGATCGCGTTCGATGCGATTGCGTCGCCGGCGAGTTTTCCGATAAAATCCGGGCTCCAGCCCTGCATCGGATGGGGCTTCCAGCTCGGGTGTGCGACACTCGCCGATCCGTCCTCGTTCCGCTCCTGCTCAATCCCGCTCGAGAGCATCGGCGCATCGTCCGGCTCGCAGACTACGATCTTGGTTTCCGGCCGTTCCTTCGCCAGCACGCGCGCCACGCCCTTCAGCGTGCCACCGGTGCCGAATCCCGTGACCCAATAGTCCAACCGTTCGCCCTTGAAATCCCGCAGAATCTCTTGCGCCGTGGTGCTTGAGTGGATGTCGGCATTCGCTTCGTTTTCGAACTGCCGCGTGTAGTACCATCCGTGTTTCTCGGCGAGTTCGACGGTCTTCTTGACCATTCCCACCGCGCGCGCCGACGCCGGCGTGATGACCACCCTGGCGCCCAGGAACCGCATGAGCTTGCGGCGCTCCACACTGAAGGGCTCCGCCATGGTCACTACCAGGGGGTAACCCTTCGCCGCGCAGACCATCGCCAGCCCAATACCGGTGTTGCCGCTGGTCGCTTCCACAACGGTCTGCCCCGGCTTCAGCTTCCCGGTGCGTTCCGCCTCTTCAATTACGCCCAGGGCCAGCCGGTCCTTCACCGAACCCAGCGGGTTGAACGCCTCGACCTTCACATAGAGGTTCACGTTCGTGGGGGCCAGCCGATTGATTCTTACCACCGGAGTATTGCCGACAGTCTCTGTGATGTTGTTGAACTTGCTCATTTTCTCGACCTCCGAATGCACGCAATTGTACAGTCCTGAAGCAGCCGCTCACGACGAATTTAGCGATAAAGAAGCTTCGGGGGAGAGATCTACTTTGTTCCCCGGGCGGCAATGACCCGGTCCAACTTTCCGAGCTGACTCTCCATGCCCATCACGGCCCTCTGCGTCCACTCGTCGCTGTGCATCGGATCGAGCGTCAGCAGCATTCGCACCTTGTCCCCCCGCTCCACGAACTCCACTTTGTTGCCGACATCGTACGGCTCGACGCCGGGAATGAAATCTGCCCGATGCGTGTAGGCAATACTCTTTTTCGAAATGACTTCGGTATAGGTCAGCTTTGCTTCGGTGGTGACAGGCATGCCGGCCTGCTTCATGAATTTGACCTGCGCCGGGTCGACGGCGGTCATGGCGTAGCGCATCTCTCCGCCGGCGCGCAGATCGAGAGCGTGGACCTTCACCGAAAACCCATCGGGTCCCCACCACGACTCAATTCCTTCTTTGGTCGTCCACAGTTCCCAGACATCCTCAATGGATGCGAGATAAGTACGCTCGATCACAATCTTGCCGGCAGAATCGCTATTGGATTTTTCGTTCATCCTGTTCTCTCCTTGATGATCTCTTCGCCTCAGGACCAGATGCCTTCCCCTCTCGCTTGCGCGCCAGGGCCTCGCCGAACTTCTCAAGACGGCCTTCCCACAGTCGGCGATACCGGCTGATCCAGAGGTCGAGATCTCGAAAGGGCGCTGGGTTAAGCGAATAGATGCGCTTCTGCCCTTCTGGCCGGATATGCACGAAACCGGCCTCCTGCAAAATGCGGAGATGCCTTGATACGCCGGACTGATCGACATCGACGTTCTTCACGATGTCGTTGACAGAGTGCTCTCCACTCAGAAGCACTTCGACGATGTGGAGCCGGGTTGGGTCGGCCAGGATGCGAAGCGTCGATACATGCACAATGATGTATATGTATCAAAGCGCATATAAAAAATCAAGCCGCTATTTCGGAAATTCCTCCTGACCGCCCTCAAGTGAAAGAAATGAGTTGACGGCTTTTGACAGAACTACGCTTTTCGCAGGGATTTCGGATTACATTTGGTGTGGGAGCTGAACTTAGGGCAGCATTTCCTAATCCGCCGGAGCGAGAAAGCGTTCATGCTCGAAGCCAATCCACAAGCCCGCATCGTCCTCACCACCGCAGGCAATGCTGAAGAGGCCTCTCGCCTGGGCCGCACCCTGGTCGAGGAGCGGCTGGCTGCGTGCGCGACGGTAATTCCTGCTGTTGAGTCCATTTACCACTGGCAAGGCCGGATCGAGTCGGCCGCGGAAACCATGCTGCTGCTCAAGACCGGCGCGGACCAGCTTGCGGCTCTCGAAGCACGGCTGCACGAGCTGCATAGCTACCAGACGCCGGAGTTCCTGGTTCTCGGCGTTGAAGCCGTGAGCCGCGCTTATTTCGAATGGCTCCGCGCCAGCCTGCGGGAGCCATGACCAACCTGCGGGAGCCATGAAAGGCAATGCACAAATGCTTGAAACCTGCTCCGGAAATCGCCGGGTCTGGTATTCTGGCTTGCAGCAGTATCCTAATCACCGTCCTCCGAGACCACGTTTCAAAAGTGGCGTCAATGAATAGAAACCCACTGAGTAAGGCGTGGCTTGGGCTATGTCCATTGCAAGGCGGTTCGCGTTGGTGTCATGCGTTGGTTGATGATAGCTCTTCTCGTCTCAGTTGGGGCCCTGCTGTTGGCTGCTGCGGGCGTGGCGCGCCACATATGGATCCATCGGGACCGGCTGCAGAGCAATCCGCAGGCAGGCTCCGGTTCCGCGACTCACCCGGCTGGGGAAGCTGCACTCGAATCCTTCGAGAAAATCGATCGTGAACTTTAGAGCTGGAAGGAATTCTCGTGGTTAAGGAACTCTCGTGATTAAAGAACTCTCCACACCGATGAGCCCTGCAGTTGCGCCGGTCGCCGGCGAAAATCGCACTGCGTGGGTGGGGTCCTTAGGAATCGTGCTCGTTGGCAGCGCCTTGGTGGCCGTATGCGCGCGCGTGAGCTTGCCACTTTACTTCACGCCTGTGCCGCTTTCACTGGCGCCCTTTGCTGTGCTGGTGCTGGGGCTGGTGCTCCGTCCGCGGCTGGCGGCAGCAACACTGTGCACCTATCTTGCTGAAGGGGCTTTGGGATTGCCCGTGTTTGCCTCGACGCCGATCGCGATGGGAGGCCTGGCTCATCTGCTTGGGCCGACCGGAGGCTACCTGCTCTCCTATCCTCTGGCCGCGGCCTTGATTGCATTTCTAAATCGCAGGCTGGGTGCGCGGATTGGCCGCGGTTTTGCTGCGGCCGCCTTGAGTGCTGCTGCCGGCAGCCTGGTAATTCTCTGCTGCGGAGGGCTTTGGCTCGCCGCTCTCACCCACGCTTCGGCGGAGTCGGCGGTCAAACTCGCTATTCTGCCCTTTTTACCCGGCGATGCGCTGAAGGTTGTTGCCGCGGCAGCGTTGGCCGCAGGCTGGGTTCGCATTCGTCGTTCTGTCGCATAGGCTGCGTATACTGCTCGTATCGAATATGAATTGCTTCCTTTTATACTGAAAGGATTATTGCCACCGTGATTGCCCAGAGATCCGGAGTTGCCGCCCCTCCCGTGCTTGACATTTCCATCGCCCACAGCCCCGACTCCGACGACGCCTTCATGTTCTATGGTCTGGCTACCAGCAAGATTCGTGTTCCGGGGTATCGCTTTACGCACACGCTTTGCGACATTGAGACGCTGAACCGGCGCGCTCGCGAAGAGGCCTTCTACGACGTCACGGCCATCAGCTTCCATGCTTACCCCTACCTGCAGGACAACTATGCTCTGATGGGCTGCGGAGGCAGCGTGGGTGAGGGCTACGGGCCCATGGTGGTCTCGGCCAGGCCGCTGGCAGCGGCGGATCTCGGCCGCATCAGAGTCGCGGTCCCCGGCAAACTGACCACCGCTTACCTGGCCCTGAAGATCTTTAACCCGGCCATTGAAACCGCGACCGTGCCGTTCGACCAGATTATTCCCGAGATTCTGGCGGGAAAATTCGACGCCGGCCTGATCATTCATGAAGGTCAGCTCACCTACTCTTCAAGCGGACTGTACAAAGTGCTGGACCTGGGCGCATGGTGGCGCGAGACGACTGGCCTGGTGCTGCCGCTGGGCGGCAACGCGGTTCGCCGCTCGCTGGGCGCAGACTCCATGCGGGTGGTGACCAAGGCGGTGCGGGACAGCATTCAGCATGCGTTGGACAATCGCGAACCGGCACTCGAGTACGCCATGCAGTTTGCCCGCGATCTGGACGCCCGGCTGGCCAACCGCTTTGTCAGCATGTATGTGAATGACCGCACGCTGGATTATGGACCGGACGGTCGCCAGGCTATCCGCAAGCTGCTGGAACTGGGCCACGAGCGCGGCATCATCCCCATGGCGCCGCAGGTAGACTTTGTCGAATAGGCGTTCTCTAAGAGTCGGAATAGGCGTTACCTAAGAATCATTGGAGATCTCTCAGAAATTAGCGCAGAAAGCTAAATGATTTCTAATCTCCGCCGATGGAAGAAGCAGAGAGGTTTTCCATCGTGTTTACAAGTCTTCCACCCACATTCCTGCTTGCATCGCCCGACGCGGCTCTCCTGGCGCGCCTGGAGCCTTTGCTCGCGACCTGCGGCGCACGCGTCGAGGTGGTGCGTTCGCTGGAAGACGCGATGGCATCGATCATGGGTCCGGACCGGCCGGTTCTTGCTGTTCTGGACTCGTGTTTGGATTCATGCCTGAATTCGCGTTTGGATTCGGACGCGCGTTTGGATTCGGACATGCGCTTGGATTCGCACTTGCCCGGCGCAGATCGAAGCATGGCGATCGATCGGCTGCTGGCCTTGGTCCGCGCCGACGAGAGTGGCCGGCCGCTCTCGATTGTCCTGATCTCGGACACTGTGACACAGAAATGGATTGACCGGCTGGGCGAAAACGTAATCGACGATCTGGTTCTGCGCGCCGCTGAGATGGCGTATTGGCGCATGCGGATCGAGATGGTTCTGCGCAACCGGCACAGGGCCCACGAACTCGAAACCTTTCGCGAAGCCGCGGGACTGAACGCGCAAGTGGACCACCTGACCGGCGTCTACAATCGCGAGACGATTCTGTGCATGCTATTCAAGGAGACCGACCGTGTGCAGCGCATGAATGGCGCGCTCAGCCTGGTGCTTCTCGACCTGGATGACTTTGGCCACTGGAACTCGCGGCTGGGCAGTGAAGGCTGTGACGATTTGCTCTGCCAGGTCGCTGCGCGCATTACGCGGATGCAGCGCAGTTATGACCTGCTCGGGCGTCCCGGCAAAGACGAATTCCTGCTTGTGCTGCCCGGTTGCAGCGCCGGCAATGCGGTGATGCTCGCCGAACGAATGAGGGTTGAAGTTTTCTACTCGCCGTTCCAGGTGGGAGGGGAATCGATCCGCCTCTCCGCTTGTTTCGGAATCGCCAGCAGCAAGGGCCGATCGTCTGTCGTGGTTCTGCGCGAAGCTGAACAGGCTCTCGAATGGGCACGCGCTGCGGGTCCCGAGACCATTCAGTGTTTCGGCGACTGTCCTGAGCCCACGCAGTCGGCGTTTCTGACCGCAGCTTCAAGCGACGGGCCCATGACGTGGTAACTGCTGCCGTTTGATTTGTAACGAGACATCTACTTCATTGCTTCGCGATGGTCAGCATCTGCCGCACCATCGCATCTTCGGGAAAGTACTTCAGGTAGGTATCCATGGCAACGATCGCCTTGTCGTACTCACGACCTGCAATCAACTGCTCAACCAGCGCCTTTTGCAGCAGCGGATTATATGGATCAAGACTTATGGCTTTCTGCGATGCTGCAATGGCGTCGGCGATGCGTCCCTGTTGCTCCAGAGCTTGAGAGAGATACCCGTAGGCCGCCGCCTGTTGCGGGCTTAGTTGCAAGGAGCGCTCAAAATGCTCGATCGCTCTCTGCGCATCTCCGCTTTGCAGGTCCCTGCGTCCGAGCGCCAGTTGTACCGAGTCATCGTTCGGGTTTTGCTGCTCCAGATCGTCCAGGAGCTTTCGGTAGGACGTGAGGTACTCCGGTTTGCGTTCCGAAATCTCGCGGTAAGCCTCGAGCAGGCTGACGGGAGGAATCTCTTCGGCGCGGCCAGGAACGCGATTCACGTGCACCAGGTCGGGGAGAGCCGCTGTGGTCTGCGCGAAGGCTTCATCGGGCCAGGGCTCGCCGGGGCGGGCTGCGATGCGATGGTTGGTCAGGCTGGTGTGGGCCGTCTCCGGCATGCTTCTCCGCGGCATGTGGCAACTTATGCAATTATCGGAAGGCGTTGTTTGCTGGCGCTCTTTCTGGGCCAGGGTGCAAGTCCGGCTGGCGTGGCAGTCCATGCATTTCTGGTTGAAGTAGGCCGGAGCTTCTTCCGCAGTAGGCTCGACATGGGGGTCATGGCAGGTTGCGCAACGCAACTGTCCGGCGGTTGAGCGAAAGCACTTGCTCATCGACATCTCGTAGTAGTGCTGCACATGGTCGGTGTCGGCCGTGTCGCCCCGCTTGCGCGGCACCATGAGGATTGAGAATGTGTCATCGAGCGGTGTTCCCGGGCGAAAGTCCTGGAATGTTTTACCTGGCTTGAGAACGCGGCTGTCGCCGGCTTCGTGGCACGACATGCAAATGTCGTTTTCCAATTCAGCATTCAGGCGGCCGGGGTTTACTATCCGCGTTCCGCCGCTTTCGCCGTTCTTCGCAGCCATAACCCGGATGTGCGCGGCGCCCGGTCCGTGACAGTTTTCGCACCCGATGGAGGTTTGCGAGAAGGGTTCGGGAGCAAACTTGCCTGTCGCTTGATCGAGCGGCCTGGGACGCCCGCTGTGGCAGGAGATGCACCCCGCGGTCACGGGACGATTGAATGCGATGTCCTTGAATTCGTAGCCGGGAGAAAGCTCCCAATGCTGCGCCTTGGAGTAAAACGAAACGGGCGCCTCAAAGAGGAAGTCTCCACGCCTGATAAGGCCGCCGAAACCGTTCGCTCCGGCTCCGATGATCCATTCAATCTGTTGTTGATTGCGGAAGATTTCCTTTCCGTTTGGGCCGCTTTGATATTCGGATTGGAAGAGCTGCCCGGCTTTTTGCAACACGTCAAAATGTCGATCAAGATTGGCGCTGTACGTCGTCGCTGGAATCGATAGACCTTTGATGGAGGCAGGCGTTACCGGCATCAGTGAACGTCCCATGCGGGTGCGTGTGAAGCTTTTGTAGATATCCGCGTGGCAGCGTGCGCAAGCTGCCGCTCCGACGTACCCCTCTGCGGGCGGCTGCGTCGAAGCGTTGAGGGGATTTTTTCTCGTTGGCCGATTCTGCTTCGCCCAGACGATCACCTGCCAGTGCGGCCACAATCCTAAAGTCGTGCTCACGAGGATCGCGATCCAGACCAGGAACTGACGAATACAACAAATCGACGCCCGCCAACATGGTCGCGGAGCCGTCATGCCGAATCAGACGAAGCGCGAGGAAAAAAGTTGGCGCAAATGTTCCAAACTTAATTGAATTCAGCCGCAAGACTGGCCAGGTAACTCGGAACCAATTATGCGCCATGCGCTCAGTTGCGATTTATTGAGATTAGTTAGAAATTCTTCAGTAAGCGCGTAACTTTTGAATGAAGTATTCGTCAATTTAAATTGGCTATTTTGCCGTCGGTTCATGTACAGCGAAACCGGAGTTACACTTTCCTGTTGATATAGAGGGTTGCCGTAGCGGCACTGCGTAGCTCGATCTTCGAGAATGCCGTGACCGTTCACCCTCTTCGCGTGGCCGACCGACGATTTGCGAAGGCGTCGGCAAAGCTTCTATAACTCCGATCGATTCCAATGCCGGCCAGCACGAAAATCATGGGAAAACATTCCAGCGTATAGCGCGCTTCGGGAGCTTCAATGGTCATAAGAAGGAGGCTGCGCAGCGCGAAGTAAAGCGCCATCCACGGCCAGTAGCGGGAACGAAAACAAGTTCCAATCAATGCCAAAAGCAGATAGGCAGCGTTCAAGCCTGCATACGCCCAACTGAAGCGCGTCTCCGCATTGTGATGGCTGTAGACCCACCAGTCGAGGTCGATGTTCAGGTTCTCGACGCGCGGGCGGAGCCACATGTCGGCCATGCGCCCAAGCGGCAGCCAGAGGTAATAGCGTAGCGGATGCGCCATGATCCGTTCCGCAGCCAGTTGCCCAAACTGCGCGTCAAGCTCGGGAGACAGATCCTGTCCGTTGTCGTTGTAAGCGGCAACCAGGTCGGCTGTCTGCGTATATTGAGCAGGCGAGTCGAAGGCCCGGCCGGGCAGCTTGCTCAGGTCGAACGGGCCGCCGGGCACGTTCCAGTAAATGTCGCTGGTGGAGACAAAATCCAGGCACCAGGTCTTCATCCATCGCTGCCAGCCGGGATTTGTCGACTCGCCAGGGTCGGTGGCATAGCGCGGCGCCAGCGGCTCAAACACGTGGAAGACGCGCCAGTTTCTCGCCGTCCAGAACACGAAGGGTAGCATCGCCAGGACAGCGCAGATCGCGGCCATGCGGAGCAGAGAGGCAAAACGACCGCGGTAGGGCCGGGCTTCAGTCCGGCCATTGACGCGGTCGCTATCGGCGCGGGCTTTAGCCCCTGGGGAATGCTTTTTTGCTTCCTGCAGCGATCCAACCACCAGTGCAGGCGCAAGCGCCACGCCAACCAGCGCGCCATCGGGCCGCAGCAGGGCGGCAAAGCTGACGGCGAAAGTGAAGGCCAGCGCGCTTCCCCAATCCGGCCGGGCTCGATCAAGCCGCGAATGGAATCGCGCCAACGCCCAGAGCGCGAGAGCGATGGCGAACAGCGTCGGCGTTTCTGTCAAGGGCGCCACGGCATAGGAGGCGGTAAACGGGCAGAGTGCGGCCAGCCATAGGGTCCACCATGCCGCGCGTTCGTTGGCAATGCGCAACACGAAGGAAGCCAGCAAAAGGCAGCCCGCCAGTTCCATGGCGATCTGCACGCAGCTCACGGCGGTGTAGTTGTCAACGCCGAAGATGCGGAAGCACAGGGCCAGAAAGAGCGGGTAGCCGGGCAGCCGGATCAGCGTCGCATGGGCCACGCCGCTGCCGTCGGTGATGGCGAACTGACCGCGGAGGATATTTTTGGCCAGATTGCCATAGAGGAGCGTATCGAATGTGACCTGCGGGAGAGCCTTCAGCATGGCCCCGCGCAGCCCAGCCCCGGCCGCCAACGCCAGCAAGATGCCCAACACTCTCAATCTCTTGCCCTTGGACGCCAATTCACGCTCCGTTCCCGCTGGCCTACGATTCGTACTCTATAGCCTGCACCTTTATGATGGAAGGTGTGCAGGGAGATTTCATCAAGCTCAGGGGACAATAAGCCGAGCGCATTCGGACCGCGTGCGCGGGCAGCAAAGATGCGCGGTTGTTCTGAAATTGGTGAAATGGGCTTGAGACGAGAGCGGTTTCACCACGCACATGCCGTTTGCGGAGCGGTGCAAGATGGCATTTTCCCGGGAAAAGGCCACTTCGGTGCCGCGGCTGCCGGATACAGAAATTGTGAAACTGCTCAAGGGAAGCCTGACGGGCGAAAAGAACCATAGATGCCGGATAAACAAATATTCTTCGACCCCCAACGCAAGCGTTGGAAGCGCCTGCGTCGCATCCTCGACGCAGCGGCCGTCTTGTCCACGCTGATTCTGGTGGCTTTCATCTTGAACGTGTTCCGTGCGCAGCACCTGCCGGAACTGGTGTTAACCACGCCCAAGCACAACTTCAAGGCGCTTCCCGATCCATTTCCGCGCACCGCCAAAGTTGCTCGGCCTGCGCGCCGTAAAACGGAACGCAAGCCTTCGGAAATTCCCCTCAACTCCGGCGAAGGACTGCGCGCGGCCTACTATATTCCGGACGATCCGGCCAGCTACTCGTCTTTCAAACAGCATGTCCACCAGATCGATTTTCTCTTTCCGCAGTGGCTGCACACGACGGCCCCCGGCGGCACCCTGATGGGCACTAACAACGACACGCATCGCGAGTATCCCATTGTGGACGGCGCGGCGGTTCACGATCCTGACGATGGTGACAAGGTCAAGCATGTCATCCAGGTTGCCAAGGAAGACACCGAGGTCTTTCCCCACCTGAACAACTACAACACCACCAACCAAAGCTGGGATACGGGCTTCGGCGCGGTTCTCAAGGATGCCGGCAAACGATCCAAGCTGCGGGCGGAGATTGTTCGTCTTTTCACGGCGTATCCTTTCTATCGCGGCCTTTCGCTGGACTTTGAAAGTCTTCCCGACGATGCCGATCCGGCCTACATTACCTTCATCCATGAACTTTACGGCGACCTTCACGCGCGCAAGCTCCAACTCTTCGTGAATACCGCGGTGGCCACATCCGACAACGACCTGAAGCAGATTGCCGCCAACTCCGACGGCATCATCCTGATGAATTACGACGAGCACCAGACCACCAGCGATCCCGGGCCCATTGCCAGCCAGGAGTGGTTCATCGGCAATCTGACGCGCGTGCTCAAAGTGGTTCCCAAGGAAAAGCTGATCTGCGCGGTGGGCAATTATGGCTACGACTGGACGCTTTCGAATCCGCCTGCGCCCAAGAAAGGAAGCCGGAAGAAACCCGCCAGGCCAGAGGTGCTGAACACGGAAGACTTCGCTGTTTCGGAAGCCTGGCAGCGCGCCTCTGACGCCGACGCCGATCTCGACCTGGACTACGACACGCTCAATCCTCACTTTGAATACATGGACGAAGATACCAACCAGCGGCATGTGGTGTGGTTTCTCGATGGCGTCACCATACTCAACGAGCTGCGCGGCGCCCGCCAGCTTGGGTTGTCCACGTTTGCTCTCTGGCGGCTCGGCTATGAGGACAACTCGCTGTGGAATATCTGGGACAGGCCGAGCAACCCCGATTCGCTGCAGGCCCTCAATTCCTTGCAACCTGGACACGACATCAATATCGAGGGCGAAGGCGACATCATGCGTGTCACCGGTCTGCCGCAGCCCGGCAAGCGCACCGTGCAAATCGATACCGACGAGCCCGACCCGCGCAAGAAGCTCATCATCGATGAGCACATGGATGTTTATCCACGCACTTATACGGTGGACTATTACGGGTACCACGCCAACGAGGTCGCCATTTCGTTTGACGATGGCCCCGACCCCAAGTGGACGCCCAAGATTCTCGACATTCTGAAACAGAAGGGTGTGAAGGGGACCTTTTTTCTCATCGGAGAAGAGGCAGCGGAGAACATCGGGCTCATGCAGCGGCTGTTCCGCGAGGGCAATGAAGTCGGCAATCACACCTACACGCACCCCGATATCAGTGAAATCTCGCCGCAATCTCTCGATCTGCAGATCAAGCTCACCGAGCGCCTTTTTGCCAGCAAGCTTGGCGTGCAGCCGCTCTACTTCCGGCCTCCCTACGACGTCGACGAGGAGCCGGAGACCGACGACCAGGCCATGCCGATTGTGCCCATTCAGAATGAGAACTACATTGTGATCGGCAATAAGATCGATACCGACGACTGGAATGAGCATCCGCGCAAATCTCCCCAGGAGATCACTCAATCTGTCCTCAACCAGTTGCAGATCATGAGGACCAAACCGCAGTTTCGCGGCTCGGTGATTCTGATGCACGACGGCGGCGGCGACCGTTCGGCAACGGTTGCCGCGCTCCCTGTGCTCATTGACGCGCTGCGCGCGCACGGCTATACCATTGTTCCGGTTTCGGCGTTGATGGGCAAGACCAGCGCGGACGTGATGCCCGAGCTCACCTGGCCGCAGTTTTTGCGCGCGCTGCCCGACTCGGTCGCCTTCTCGGGTGTGCAGATTGTCGGCCGTTTTATCGTTTTCGTTTTCTTTATCGGCGACATCATGATGGCCGCACGGCTGCTGTTGATCGGCATTCTGGCCATCGTCGACCGTTTGCGCAAGCCGCACGCCAAGGCTTCGCCCGGCTTCAATCCACGCGTCGCCGTTCTAATTCCTGCGTACAACGAGGAGACGGTGATCGTTCGCACCATCCGCTCGGTGCTGAACTCCGACTACAGGAACCTGCACATTATTGTGATCGACGACGGCTCGCCGGATCGCACCGCCGAAGTGGCGCGCGAGGCCTACGCGGCGGAGATTGCCGCCGGCCGTGTTCAGGTTTTTTCAAAGCCCAATGGAGGCAAGGCTGCCGCGCTTAACTTCGCCCTCGATCGCCTGACCGAAGAGATTTATGTCGGCATCGACGCGGACACAGTGATTGCCACGGACGCCATCTCCAAGCTCATTCCTCATTTTGAAGACGCGCGCATCGGCGCCATGGCGGGCAACGCCAAGGTGGGCAATCGCGTGAATCTGTGGACGCGCTGGCAGGCCCTGGAATACATCACCAGCCAGAACTTCGAGCGCCGCGCCCTCGATCTTTTCCACGTTGTGACGGTGGTGCCGGGAGCTATCGGCGCGTGGCGGACCGCGCCGGTCAAGGCTGCGGGCGGCTATCCCATCAATACGGTTGCCGAAGACGCCGACCTCACCATGAACCTGCTCGAGCAGGGCTATCGCGTGGACTACGAGGACCGGTCGCTGGCGTTCACAGAGGCGCCGGTGAATGCCAAGGGACTTATGCGGCAGCGCTTCCGCTGGTCGTTCGGAACCTTGCAGGCGGTGTGGAAGCATCGCGCGGCGTTTGTGCGCAACAAGGCCATGGGCCTGTTCGCGCTGCCCAACATTCTTATCTTTCAGATGTTCCTGCCGCTGGTCTCGCCCTTCATCGACGTGATGTTCCTCTATGGCATTGCCAATTACTTTATCGATCGCCACTACCATCCCTTGAGCGTTTCGGCGGCCAGCCTGGACAAGCTGCTGGTCTTTTTCCTCGGCTTCCTGATCATCGATTTTGTAACTTCGTCGGTGGCCTTCTCATTGGAGCGCCGTCACCCGGCCAACAAGGGCGACGGCTGGCTGCTCTTCCACATTTGGCTGCAGCGCTTTGCCTACCGGCAGATATTCTCCGTGGTGCTGTTCAAGACCGTGGTGCGGGCCATCGATGGCAAGCCCTTCAACTGGGACAAAATCCAGCGCACCGCAAAGATGAGCAAGCGCACCGAGGCGCTGACCGAAATGCCCTGAGCGCGATGGGCCAACGTCTTGACTCTTTCATCCTGAGCGAGGCGTAGCGGAGTCGCAGCATCCGCGTTTGCCTCTGGCCGGACAGGCGAATTCCGGTACGTGCATCGGGCCATTTCCCTCCCGAAGGCGTCCGCCATTTTTTTGAAAGCTCCTCGTGCAACGTCGGAAGCAAAGCTCGTCATCTCAGGCTTTGGAGGAACCACGATGGCGACTGCAACGGCAAAGAAGGCATCGACGAATAATTCCAGCCGGAGATACTCTCCCGCCGCGCAAAAAGATGTTGAGACCGAGATGAAGGCCATGAAGAAGGGCCAGCTCAAGAGCGGGCGCAGCGGAGAGACCGTCACCAATCCCAAGCAAGCCATCGCCATTGGGCTATCGAAAGCGCGCAAAGAAGGCAAAAAGGTGCCACCGCCTCCACAGGGCTGACGGTGCCCTGATGGCGTGCTTGGATAGCTCGGAAACGTGATCGTGTCGGACTTACTTGCCCGCCGGCTTGATTACGTCTTGCTGCCAGTGTGTCGGAATGTTCTCGACCCGCATGTTGGGCCAAGTGGTGGGAATCGGCAGTCCAAGCGGTTTGTGGTCCGGTTGCGGGCTCTGGATGGGGAGCAGCGTCAATCCCGGATACTGGTTTTGGGCGATCTCTTTCCCAGGTGACTGCTCACCCAGGCTCGACTGTGGCGGGTGAACAATGATCTGAGGGTCGAGTTTATTGTCGCGGATTCGAACGTCTCCCGTGGGCGGCAGGATGATAGTCCGCTGAGGCGCGACGTCCGCTGCATGCCATTGCGGCGGACGGTTCAGGGACGGATGGTTCAAGAAATCGTTCGCAGGCGGGGCAAGGAATTGCTCAACAAAGCTCTGTCCTGCGGATCCCGTCGGAGCCGTCGGGTGCGGTTCGGGGTGAGCGGGCGCTGGAGCAACAGACTGGCTAAGCGCTGCCGGGCCGGCGCAGAGAAACGCGGTGACAATCCATAGCCGCATGGCAAACCCCAATTGCACGGACGCACCACGCTGGGAAAGAGAAGCGGGGCATTCCGTGAATATCTTGAACCCGAAGGATATCTTAAACCCGGGCCCTAAACCCTGTCCGCGTTATCTTGCCCACGCAGCCTCCTAAACGGAACCGTTGAACCGCACCGTTCAATGGAAACTTACCTGTCGCCGGATCAAGTTATTTCTTGCAAAGATCGGCAAGAGAGGTGAAGTCCAGAATGCGCGCCGTGGCGTCGCGGACTTCGAGGAGGATGCGAAAGAGCGGGCGGTGCTTGACGTCGTTCTTCACTCTTCGACGAAGGGATTCGGCGTCCTCGAACGGCGCCAGCGGGCCGTCGATCATGCGCAGCACTTCGCCGAGAAATATCTTGTCGGGCGGCCGATTCAACTTGTAACCACCGTTCGCGCCGCGCGTGCTGGCCACAAACCGCCCTCGCTTCAGGTCGCGAAGAATTGCCTCGAGAAACTTTTCCGGCAACTCTTCTTCCTCGGCGATGAGGTGGATCTTAACCACGCCGTCGGCGTAGTGCCGGGCAAGCACGGTGAGGGCCTGCATGGCATATAGTCCTTTTTGCGAAATTCTCATACTTTGCAAGTCTATCAATGCGAAGCACTCCTATCTAGACCAGGGCGCTGGACATTTGCATCCAAAAGTACCGATATCTGTTTGCCCCCATCTCGGCAAATGGAACGAAGCGCATGCCGAAGGCGGAGCTCCGTCGCTCTAAAGGCTGTTCCCCGGCAGCATCGCCGTGGAATCGAACCAGCCGGTTGAAGCAGGTTCCGGAAAGCCATGCCTTGGGGATCGTACTCGACAATGTCTATAGACTTACTATTATACGGTAGCGGCAAGAGAGGTATTCAAGCGCGTTTCTCTAGTTCGATCGGAGTGCGTCGAGTGGGTCGACGGAGGCGGCCCGCCTGGCCGGCACGGCAGATGCCACCAACGTCATGGCCATCATGGTCGTCGCAGCCGCCAGGTAGGTGAGTGGATCGGTTGCGCTCACGTTGAAAAGAAATGAAGCCACCAGTCTTGAAACGGCCATTGACGCGCAGATGCCGAGCGCGCAGCCGATCAGCGCCATCCCGGCTCCGGACATAAGCACCAGGCGAACGATGCGGCCGCGCTGCGCGCCTAATGCCATGCGGATGGCAATCTCCTGAGTGCGCAGGGAAACGGAGAAAGCCACCACTGCGTAAATCCCGATGATAGCCAGCAGCAGAGCGCCCGCGGCGAACGCGGAGATCAGATCCGTATTGAAGCGGCGCGGCGCTTCTGTTTCGGAGACTACGTCGGTCATGGGCTGAACGTGCTCGAGAGCCAGCACCGGGTCGACCTGTGCGACGGCCGCGGCCAGGATTTGCGTCATTTGCTCCGGCGCCATAGCCGAGCGAAGCGCAATGAAGCCGCTGGCGGCGCGGGCGACCTGAGCAGAGTTTTGAGCGCCAAATAGAGTGGCGGGCTGGGCGTTGGGGATATACCACTGGTCGACGTTGGGTTCGTCGAGTGCGGCGCGCTTGGTGTCTCCCACTACGCCGACGACGGTGGCCCAGGGCAACCCCTTTTTTGGATTGCCGGTGTGCATGCGTTTCCCCAGCGGACTCTGATCGGGCCAGCAGTGTTTGGCCATGTGCTGGTTGACGACCACAACGAGAGGCGTGTCGGCTCGGTCGTTCGCCGTGAAACCCCGGCCTTCGAGGACAGGGATGCTCATGGCGCGGAAGTAGTCGCCATCCACGACGGAGAAGCTGGCAAATTGCAGCTTCCATTTGCTTGTGGGCACGCCTTCGATGGTGTAAGCGGCGGCAGCTCCGCCACCCGCGGCGGGAAGAGTGCTGGACATGCCGGCGGCAATGACGCCGGGCTTGGCGGCGAGGCGGTCGAGCACCGCTCTGTCAAAAGCATCGATGGAAGCGTAGGTCGAATATTGTTCGAGCGGAAGTTGATAGCCGCCCACCAGCACATGATCTGCGCGGAAGCCGGGGTCAACCGAGCGCATGTTCTGAAAGCTGCGCAGAAAGGCTCCTGAAACGGTGAGCAACACCAGGGCGATGGCGATCTCTCCCACGACCAATGCGGAACGGAGCCAGGCGTGACTCTGCGCACCGCTGCCGGTCCGCGAGCCTTCTTTCAAGCTTTGCGTCAGGTTGGTGCGTAAGGCGGCGAAGGCGGGTGCTGCGCTGCACAGAACGCCTGCCAGCACGGAGAGCAACAGCGCGAAGGCCACAACGCCGCCGTCGATGGAGATCGAATCCACACGCGGCATGGACTCGGGCAAGAGATGGAGAGCCGTGCGGATGACGGTGACCGCGAAAGCCAGGCCCACCAGACCGCCGGCCAGGCTGAGCAGCAGGCCTTCAAATACCGCTTCGCGCACAATCGCACTGGAACCCGCGCCTAACGCAAGACGCACGGCATATTCGCGCCGACGGCGAATGGCGCGAACCAGCAGCAGGCTGGCTACGTTGATGCAGGCGATGAGCAGCACAACTGCCACGGCGACAAACAACGTGCGCAGCAAGGGGCGGACCGCGCCAACAGTTTGCTCTTTCAGCGGCGCAACGTCGCCGGTGATGTGGATCTGGGACATGCTGGCAGGGAAGTTGCGCATGGCCTGCTGGGCCACGCGATCGGCATCCTGCGAGGCCTGGCGCAGTGCGACGCCATCCTTCAGGCGGCCCACCAGGGACCAGGCAAACGCTCCGGCGTTTTGCTCTGTCAGTTCCTCCGGCGTGAAGCTCATCGGAACCCAAAGCTGGATCTGATCCAGTTGCCCGTCTTGCAGCGGAAACCGGAAACTGCGCGGCATGACGCCGATGATGGTGTACGCCCGGCGATTGAGGTCGATGGACTTGCCAAGAATTTGCGGGTCGCGATGAAACCGGTTGAGCCACAGCGCATAGCTGATGACGGCGAGCGGTTCATGCCCCTGGTCTTCCCGATCGGTGAAGACACGGCCCAGGATAGGTTGAACCCCCAGCGTGTCAAACACTCCGGTGGTCATCCGTTCGGCGTCTATATTCTCGGCTCGCGCACCACCCGACAGCTCGAACTCCGTGGCGGTATAGCCGCCCATGGAGGTGAAGGCGCTGGCCGCGCTTTCATATGTGGCTATCTCGCGCGCGGTTACGCCAAGACCCTGGCTGGCGCCGACGTGATTTCCGAGCAGAACCAGGCGATCGGGATCGCGGAAGGGAAGCGGCCTGAGCAGAATGCCTTCAACCAGGGAGAAGATGGCCGTGGTGGCGCCGATGCCCAGGGCCAGAGTCAGCACGACCGTCAGCGTGAATCCCGGCGCCTTGCGTAGTTGGCGGAGGGCGAAGCGCAGATCTTGTGCGAGGGCATCCAAATCGATCCTCCCAGATGAGCGAAACCAGATGAGCGAAACCAGATGAGCGAAACCGGATGAGTGAAGCTAGTAGAGTGAGCCCGATGAGTCAGGCCAGATGACCGAGGTCCGTACGATAGCGAGATTCTAACCCCAGGCTGGCGTCGAGAGCTAATTTGGATTGGACGTTCGATTGGGCAATCGGGCTCGCCCGCTCGATGCTTTTACGGCTACACTGAAAAGGTTATGGCTACCGCAACCCTCTCCACCCAGATTCAGCCGCGCACCCCGCAGGGCGGCTTCGCCAACGAGCCCTTTGTGGACTTCAAAACCCCTGAAAACGCCCGCGCCATGCAAGCCGCATTGGAGCAAGTGGCAGGCCAGCTTGGCCGCGAGTACGACCTGATCATCGGCGGACGCAGCCTGAAGACCGAGGGAAAGATTCGCTCGCTGAACCCGGCGCGGCCTGCTCAGGTGGTCGGCGTGCATCAAAAGGCCGGCGCCGAACACGCCGAGCAGGCTATGCAGGCGGCTCTTGAGGCTTACGAGACTTGGAGCCGAACCTCCACTGGCCAAAGGGTTTCGCTGCTGCTGAATGCGGCGGATATTATTCGCACGCGCAAGTTCGAGTTCTGCGCCTGGCTGACCTATGAGGTGGGCAAGAACTGGGCTGAGGCCGATGCCGATGTGGCCGAGACCATCGACTTTCTCGAGTTTTACGCGCGCGAAGCTTTGCGGCTGGCCGCGGCGACTACACCGATTCAATATCCCGGCGAGCGCAACCGGCTGCTCTACATTCCGCTCGGCGTCGGCGCCGTGATTCCGCCTTGGAACTTCCCTTTCGCCATCATGGCCGGCATGACCGCGGCTTCCATCGTCACCGGCAACACGGTGATTCTGAAGCCCTCAAGCGACTCGCCGACGATTGCCGCCAAGTTTGTCGAAGTACTTGAAGAAGCTGGGCTTCCCGGCGGCGTGGTGAACTTCTGCCCGGGCTCGGGGGCGACCTTCGGGAATGCTATCGTCGAGCATCCGAAAACCCGCTTCATCGCCTTCACGGGCTCAAAGTCTGTCGGGTTGGATATTCACGAACGCGCCGCCCGCACCCAGTCGGGACAGATCTGGATCAAGCGGACGGTGCTGGAGATGGGCGGGAAGGATTCG
>JBEKVS010000057.1:0-22062 GCA_049513795.1 Occallatibacter sp.
AAGTCATCCATCGCTTTGCATTCGGAGGCTTGTGTGTGGGGCGGCCGGCCAAGATTGACTGGAGTGCTGCCAAACCAAACCGTAGCGGTCGAGTCCTCAAAATCGTTGAGGCTGTCGCCACATGCGTTCCCCGCGACGTTAATCGCGTACAGGATAGATTGGCCGTAGCCGATGTTCAACGGATGCAGAGCCTCTGCCGTGGTCCCGGTTGCAACACATCCGAACACGATCGTCTCCTCATCAGCCGTGCAGACCCCAGCAATTTGTCCGGCATTGTTGATTGCCAAGGAAGACGAAGTGAAAAGCGCCGGTGGAATAGGAACAGCATCGAAGTTGCCCACGCCGTTGAATACAGCGCCGTAGCCGAAGAAGTCACCCGTATCGTCGTCCCCAGTACCGATGAATCCAACCGCAACGCTGCTGGCGTTTATGCCGAACGCTGCACCGACCTGTCCGGGCGCGAGATCCTGCAACGGTCCCCCGTTCCACAGAAATGGATGGGGATTGCCGTCCGCGCTGAAAGCCAACCCTGCCACAACGCCACTGTCATTTACGGCATTGGCTATGTTGCCGCCAGGCAGACTGGGCCCAGTGATGCCTGAAGCAGCGCCGAAATTGCCGAGGTCGATCATGTTTCCATTCGAGTAGAGGAACGGATCGGCCTGACCTAACGCTTGCTTTTGAATCGCGGTAGTCGACTGCCCGGCGACCTGTCCCTTGTTGTTCACAGAAGTGGCGAGACTGAAAGTTCCTCCCAGCGTGCCCAGATCGGTGACTGTGTATTCCTGTGACCAGCCGATGGCGGGCGACAGGGCGATGGCCGCGGCGAAGATGCAGAGTTTCCCACGCATGATGGCCGCAACGAAATGTGTGAGATTCGTGCGCATTGTATTTCTCCTTTGGTCCTTTCTGATATCCAGTGGCTGTCAGAGAGTTTTTGTGACGCGGCGACACCAAATCGAAAGCGCAGGCCATCGGTCCCAGTCTGTCTTAAAAACGCATACGAGCAGGTTGCCGATGCGGCGGTGCGACGGCGGGAGATCGTCGCGTATGAGCAGAAGGCACCGCGCAGCAAGTGTCTGCGCGGTGCCTTGAAACAACCTCAAACGAAATGGATTCAGCCTACCTCAACGGATCAATCGCAGAGAGCACAAGCTGCGCGTCATGGATCAGCAGCAGTGCCTTCGGCTGAGAGATTTTGCGCTCGCGCTCCAGGCTCTCCACTTCAACGCCGATCTTGTCCACCGTGGCGATTACAGCCTTGCGCCGGTCTTCCGTGAGGCCATCGAGGCTCTCCGGCAGACTTCGAGCTTCGGGGACCAGGATCGTCGTGCATTGGATGCATTCCTCATCACCCTTCGCGAGACCCAGGACATTATCGCGGAGAATCAACACCGGGTTCGGCGTCAGGAGGCACGCATGAGTTTCCCCGCTTTCGAGGATACAGTCGGCCGCAATGAAGCCCGTGTCAGAGAGTGCAACTCCAGTCGTAATTCGAAATGCGTGCCCTTTGCGAAAGAGTTTGGAGATGAGTTTATTGAGATCCCTGCTTCCATTCACCGGGTCCCAAAAGACGCCGACCTGGTTGCTTGCGCCGGAATTTGCGTTCCCGACGTATTGACCGTAGTCATCCATCCCATCGCATTGAGAGTTTATTGTGCCTTTCGGCCAGCCGAGACTGACCGGAGTGCCGCCAATCCAAGCCGTGGCAGTCGGTCCAAGATAAGAGTTCAAGTAATTCTCGCCACATGTATTTCCCGAAGCATTGATTGCGTTGGCAACAGTCTCGGAATAGCTGTTCAAGGGCGCTAGTTCCTGTGCCGTGGTCCCGGTTGCAAGACATCCGAATACGATTGTGTCCTCATCCGCCGAGCAGCTTCCTGCGATTTGTCCGGCATTGTTGATTGCCACGGGGGACGAAACAAAAAGCGACGGCGGGACAGGAACTCCCGCGAAGTTGCCCACACCGTTGAATACAGCGCCGTAGCCGTTAAAATCGCCCGAACTGTATCCGTAACCAATAATTCCCACGGCAACGTTGTCTGCGTTGATGCCGTACGCTCCGCCGACCTGCCCAGGCGCGAGATCCTGCATGGTTCCCGCGCTCCACAGAAATGGATGGGGATTGCCGGCGGCGTCGAAAGCCATCCCTGCCACAACGCCGTTGTCATTCACCGCATTTGCTGAGTTGCCGGTAAAATAATAGGCAATATTGCTGCCCGAATCACCTCCGAAGTTGCCCAGGTCGATCATCTTTCCATCCGTGTAAAGGAACGCATCGGCCTGACCTTCCGAAGCCGTTTGTATTTGAGTCGGAGTAGTTGACTGCCCGGCAACCTGTCCCTTGTTGTTGACTGAGGTGGCGATACTGAATGACCCGCCAAGCGTGCCCAGATCCGTAACGGTGTATTCCTGCGACCAGCCGATGGCGGGCAACAGGGCGACGGTGGCGACAAAGATGTGCAGTTTCCTGCGCACGATGGCCGCGACGAAATCGTTGAGCTTCGTGCGCATGTTCTTTCTCCTTTTGGTTCTTTACGATATGTAGTGGTGGGCCAGGAGAATTTGTGACGCGGCAAATCCATTTCACTTGGGAAGTGAACTGTTTTTCCGTTTAGATGGGTGTGAGAATTAGAGGCGCGGCTTATCGTGCGATGAGGAACATCACCCAGCTCAGCACGATGGCCGAGCCCACGAACAGCACAAAGCAGTAGAGGCCATAGCGCACCATGCGCCGCGGTGTATCCCGCTGGGTGATGCCGAAGACCACCGAAGCGAAGAGCGCGAACAACAAAACCGCCGCAAAGTGAGAGGGCCTGATCACGAGGCTTTCCTCCCCGTGCGCAGATTGTGCGCGTCCACGGCGGATATCACGTTCAAAAGGCCCGCGACGACGATGAACCGCGTGCCGTAGTCGCCCGTCGTCTGCGTGATCTGGTCCGCGCCCCACCCCGCTGCGCGGCTCACGATGTAAAGCAAGCCATTGCCCAGGTCGCCGGCCAGGCCGAGCATTTCGAGAATGTCGTGAGCGCCCGCGTAGAGCTTGCCCTGCATGGCGATGCCCACAGCGAACATGCCCAGAATCGATGCCGAGAGCAGCGCGCCCCGGCCCCACTTGCGCAGCAGAAAATGGCCTGCGCCGGGAACCAGCCAACCCGCAATCAGCGGCAGATACACAAACCCGCTTCCCGCCTCATTTTTCTTGTCTTGATTCGTCGCCATTCCTTTTTGACTATATCGCACCGGGGCGGCGAACCTGTCCGTGCCGCCTCACATCGCCAAGGGAACAGCGCCGACCCCTAATCCCTGCCCTTAGATCCTCACCAGCTCGCTCTGCATCATCCCCGTCACCCATGCCTTGCCGGGCGCGGTCAGCATGTCGATCTCGCTGCGCACGCCGAACGCCGGCAGATAAACTCCCGGCTCGACCGAGAAGCAGGTGTTGGGCAGAATGCGCCGCTCGTCGTGCGTTTCAAGGTTGTCGAGATGCGCGCCCGGCCCGTGAATCTCGTGCGCGATGTTATGCCCCGTGCGGTGCGTGAAAAACTTCCCGAAGCCGGCCGCCTGAATCACCGCCCGCGCCGCATCGTCGGCTTCGTAACCGCGGATGGGCCGGCCCGCCGCGAAAGCCCGCTCGACCGTTTGGATGGCCGCATCGCGCGCGTTGCGCACGGTGGCAAACACCAGTTGCTCGTAGTCTGTCGGTTCGCGTCCCACCACGCCCGTCCAGGTAATGTCGTAGTAGACGCTATCCGGCTTATCCAGCCGGCCCCAGATATCGATGAGAATAAAATCGCCTTCGTGGATCAACGCGGTGTTGTCCACCGTCGGCTCGTAGTGCGAGTCGGAGCTGTTGGCGTTGGCGCTCACGTTGGGCCCGTTCTCCCACACCAGTCCTTCGCGCCGCATGGCCTCGCTGAGCCACTGCACCATCTCGAACTCCGTGAACAACCCCGCCCCGCCGAACGGAGCACGTAAGCGCCGCCGCATCTCCAGCCAGCCCTCGGCCACGATGGCGTCAATCGCCACCTGCGCTGCGCCGTGGCTGGCCATCTGCTCCTCGCTGAGAACCGCCTCAAACTGGCTCACCAGGTCCGCGGAGCTGACGATCTCCTTGTCCAGTCCGCGCAGAAACTCGACCGTCCCCGCGTCCACCATGGAGACATACATGATGGCGTTGTCGGGCGAATATTGCATCGCGATGCGCCGTGCATCGAAGAGCATCGCGTCGAGGCCCCGGTGCAGTTCCTGCCAGCTTGAATAGAGGCCCTTGCCGCCGGCCAGTGTGTCGAGACGCCCCTGCTCGATGCGATGCACCAGCTTGCGCGGCTCGCCCGTTGCCGGAACAAAGTAATACCAGCGCCGCGTGATATGCGCCTTGGGATCGAGGCCCAGGATGGATGCGGCGATGGGGTCGCGGTGGTGGTGGTCGTAAAAAAGCCAGCCGTCCAGGTTGGCCTCGCGGAGAGCGCCCTGAATTGCCTCAAGATTCATACCGGACATTCTACGGCAGCTAGTCAGCGGTCACGGTGCACAGATTGTGCGAAGTCAAGATTGCGCGGCCAGAGTTCCTCCCGAGAGCATCCTCCTCGCACGCCGGAAAAAGCGCCGCGGCTTACAACGCCGCCATCGCCTCTGCCTGCCCCGGAAACAGCCCGGCATACTTGGTGATGCCGACCATGGTGAACACCTTCACAAAATGTGAAGACAGCCCGAATGCAAACACTTTTTGCGCCGAGTTCGAGGCCTCGATCAGCAGCTGAATGACCAGCGCGATGCCGCTCGAATTGATGTAGTCCACCTTGGTAAAGTCCAGCAGGATCAGCTTGGCTGTGGCTTTCGGCAGAGCCTGGTAGGTGCCAAGCACTGCTTCCTTCGAGGTGCTGGCAATGTCTCCCTCGAAACGGAGCACGGTCACCGGATGTCCGGCGGGCGATGTCAGCTGGTCAACACGCGATTTGGTTTCGCTCTGCACGATCGATACTCTCCGTAGTCTCTCGGTTAGCTCTACTCTTTATCCAGCCGGATCACCAGCCGGACATAACTGCTCTTGCCGTCAACCCCGGGCACCCATTCGGCCTCGTCGACCAGGGCCTGGATGAGGAACATGCCCATGCCGCGCGGGTCTTCCTGGCCGTGCATCTTGCGGTCGATGTCCGGCTTGGCGGGGTGCTGATGCATGCCCTTGCCGTCGTCGATGACCTTGACTTCCAGCGAGTCCTCGCCGGCGGCGAGAATCACCCCCACCGACAGTTTTTCATTCAGGCGGTTACCGTGCTCGATGGCGTTGATGCAGGCTTCCGCTACAGCGGTCTTGAGGTCCTCGACCCGGTCGTCGCGAAAGCCCATCAGCTTGGCGACCGAGGCAGCGGTACTCATGGCGACCTTCTCGAAGCCCATTCGCGACGGCAGCCGGACCTCGACGTTCGTGGTTCTTCTCTGGCTCATGCCGCCATCTCCGGGTTACCGCCGCACCGGCACAGCGCCAATGCGGTCATATCGTCTGCCTGCGGGCCGCCTGCGGAGAATTCGTTCAGGGACGTCCACAATGCATCGAGAATACCATCTGCCTTCTTGGCCGGGCACTTGGAAAATTCATCCAGCAGCCGCTCCGGCCCGAATTCCTCGTCCCCTTTGAATACTTCGGTCAGGCCGTCGGTATAAAAAAGCAGCCGCGAACCCTGCGTGAATCCGTGCTTTTCGAGGCTGTACTGCATCCCCGGCAAGAGGCCCAGCGGCGTACCGGCGGCGTCAAATTGGTGCGACGCCCCATCCGGTTCCACCAGAAAACCGGGATTATGCCCCGCGTTCACCACTTCCATCTTGCCGGACTCGGGGTGCAGCCGCATGAAGATCGCCGTCACATAGCGCCGGCGCGACTCCTCGCCTTCCTCCCAATGGTGCTGGTTCATGCGCGTAGCCAGCTCGTCCAGTGGCATGCCGGTGACCGCCATGGCGCGAAACGCACTGCGAAAACTCGTCGAAACGATAGCCGAGGCCAATCCCTTGCCGGCCACATCGGCCACGGCCATGATGATGCTCCCGTCGAGCAGTTCGACAATGTCCAGGTAATCGCCGCCCACCTCGTAGCAGGTGGCGGAGCGAAAGCCCAGTGAGTAGCCGTCGATCGAAGGCAGCTTCTGCGGCAGCAGCGAACGCTGAATCAGGCGCGCCGCGTCCAGGTCCTGCTGCAGGCGGGCAAACTCGACGTTACGCTTGTGGTTGCGGGCGTTCTCCAGGGCCACGGCAGCCTGCAGCGCGAGGCCTTCGATAAAGTCCGACTCGTAAAGCGTCAGCTCGCGGCCGTCGGGGGACGCTACCAGCAGGTTCGTCATTCGCTTGCCGTCCCGATCGTCGAGCGGAAACAGCCTCACGCCCGCCGCCCCCTCCGCAGGGTCATCGCCGTAAGCCAGCCCCGAGCCGGGAAACGAAGCCCCAGCCATCTCCAGTTCGCGCACCACGATGCGCAGCACTTGTTCCAGGACTTCGTCTTCCCGGATGGTCGAGTGCACCTGGCGGCTAGCCTCCAGCAGCGCCTGCAGCCGCGCCACCTGCTGCTGCAGGTCGATCGTTTCGTCGTTTCCAGGGATAAAGACCCCAGTGGCCATTGCCGCTGTCCTCCGTGGAATTTCACTCTACCATGATGCTGCTTGCACTGGCAGATGGTCATTGCCGCGTTCACCCGCCAGAGGCTCAAGCCGGAACCCGAGCAGGAAGCGTTGACGGCAACGCGGAATCCTCGCCAACCGCCAGCCGGGTCAGCCTCAGCACCGTGATATCGTCGTCCTGGCCAAATTCCACAGCTGCCTTCGCAATCGCCTCCGCCCCGGAGCCGCTGATTCTGAGCATGCGCTCAAAGCCAAACAACTCGCCCGACGAATTGCGCGCCTCCACGACTCCGTCGGAGAGAAACGTAAGAGCCTCGCCCGGCTCGAGCAGGAATTGGCTCTCCATCATCTCTGCCGTGCGGAACCTCGCAAGCCGGTTCCGGGTTCAGCGATTCAACACCGAACGGATATCCTTCGTTTCCAAAACGCGCTTCTCATAGCCGTGCCTTGCAACGGCGAGCATCGCTTGTCCGATCTCGCGCGTGGTCAGGATTTGATTGGGCAGCGCCCAGCGCAGCAGGGGCATCACGGTTTTGAGCACCGTATAGAACCGCCGATACATCGGCGTCTTTGACTGAATGCCGTCCAGCGGCTGGATGAATCCCGGGCGAAACATGTAGGCGTTGAGGGGCAGACGCAGCAGCGCATTCTCGGTGCGCCCTTTGACCCGCGCCCACATCGCGCGGCCCGTGTCCGAACTGTCTGTCCCCGAACCTGAAACATAAATGAACGTCATTCCCGGGTTGACGCGGCTCAGAGCTTCGCCCGCCGCCAGCGTGAGTCCATAGGTCAGGCGCGTGTAGTCCGCCTCGGACAGGCCGCTCGATGTAACCCCGAGGCAAAAGAAGCAGGCGTCGAAGTCCGCCAGATCCCTTTCACTCTCCGCATAATTATCGAGGTCGCGCCGCTCAACTTCTTTCAGCTTGGCGTCGTGTACGCCGGTAGCCGTCCGCCCGATGGTGACCACCTGCGCCACATCCGGGTCAAGCAGGCATGCGCGCAGAACTCCCTGGCCAACCATGCCCGTCGCGCCGTAGATCAAGACTCTCATCGCAGCTTCACTTGAGCCTGGCGCATCTTCGCCGCCGTCCTTTTCCAGCCGATCCACAGCCGGTTCCCCACCATCATAACCGCTTGAATGTTGGATACTCTTGGTGTGTTGAGAACGCTCATTGCGATGGTCGCGGTTGCCGTTGCGCCAGCCAGCTGCGGCCAACAGCAACAGGCTGCTTTCTCTACTTCTCCCTCCTGGCCTGCGGCCGTTGCCCGCGCGCTCGGTTCGACCCCGCAGGCGCGCATCGTCGTACTCGACATCCCCACCGGCAATTTGCTCGCTGCGGGTAATCTCTCCGATGCCGCCCGCACCCTGGCTGCGCCCGGTTCCACCATCAAGCCATTGGCTCTCTATGGTCTGGTCGCCTCCGGACACTGGGATCCCACACGCCGCATCGCCTGCAACCGCAAGCTCACCATCGCCGGACGCTCACTCAATTGCTCTCATCCACCCGCCCAGCCAATGGACGCACGCCAGGCCCTCGCCTGGTCTTGCAACACCTACTTCGCGGCCGTCGCCGGCGCTCTTGCTCCCGGCGAGCTTCGCGGCCTTTTGGCGCCATCGGGACTGTTGGCCCCAACCGGCCTGGCATCGAATGAAGCCATCGCCGCGTTCACCGACCCTCGCACCTCCGACGAAAACCGCCTGACCTTGCTCGGCGTCGAGGGCATTCGCGTGACACCGCTTGAACTCGCCTTAGCCTATCGCTGGCTGGCGCAGCAACTCGACGCTCAACCCGATACTCCCGCGTCCCATCTTTTAAGCTCTGGCCTAGCCGACTCGGCCGGCTTCGGAATCGCCGCCCCAGCCTCTCTCGGAGGCGTGGCCGTCGCCGGCAAAACCGGAACTGCCAACCTCGGCGCCGGAACCCCATCGCACGGCTGGTTTGCCGGCTGGGCTCCGCTCGACCACCCCCGCTCCGTCATCGTGGTCTATTTGCCCGCAGGTCACGGCGCCAACGCCGCCGAGGTGGCCGCGAAAGTGCTCGCCAACTCCCCGCTTCGGCGGCCGAAGCCATGAGAGCCTGTTCGCGTGCCTTCGCTTGCGCACTGTTGATCCTGGCCACAGCTGCCCACCAGGCGCTCGCGCAGATTTCCCAACCCTCGCAGCATCATCCCGCAACCTTGCAAATTGGCCTCTGGACCCTGTGGCACGATCGCGATGTCACCCTGACTCCAGTCCCAGATCGCGCCGCAACCATCCGCCTTTGCGAAAATTGCAACCGGGTTCCGCTCAACCAGCCCACTCGCATTCGCGCCTCCAACGCCGTCCTGGTCCTGCCGGACAAACGGAAATCTATCTCCATCTTCCTAAGCGGCCCGGTAACCCTCAGCGCTCACGGCGAGTCCATCGCCCTCCACAACCCGGTTCGCGTGACCGCCCGCGCCGGCGAGCTGATTCTCGCCGTCACTCTGCCCATCGAGAGCTATGTCGAGCGGGTCGTAGCCAGCGAAAGCGGCCCCGCCGACTCGCTCGAATCCCTCAAGGCACTCGCCATTGTTGTCCGCTCCTTCGCGCTGCATCAGCCTCACGGCCACGCCGACTACGACCTGTGCGATTCAACCCACTGCCAGCTCCTCCACTGGGCGACCCCGTCGCCTCGCCAGACTGCCGCGCACGTCGCCACACTCTCTACCGCCGGCGAAACACTCTGGTATCGCGGCGCTCGTGCCTCCGCCTGGTTCCACCAGAACTGCGGCGGCCGCACCGCATCGCCTTCCGAAGCCTGGCCGCAAAAAGTTCAAGGCGCAAAAGCTCAAGGGGTTCAAATGCAGGGAGGGGAAGTCTCTCACCAGCCTATGCCCTGGCTCATTTCGCAGTCGGACAGTTATTGCGCCGCCAACGGCGCGCGCCAATGGTCAACAAGCCTTTCTCTCGCCGATCTCACTGCCGCGCTTGCCTCCGCGGGCCTGGTTCGTCCCGGCTGGAACACGCTCACCGTCGCCCGCCGCGGCGAGTCGGGTCGCGCCGCCATGCTGCGAATCGGCTCAACCGAAGTCTCGGCCGAAGACTTCCGTCTCGCCGTAGGCCGCGCCTTGGGCTGGAACAAAATCCTCAGCACATGGTTCGAAGTGTCCGCGCAAGAATCGGCGCAAGGCGAGCAGTTCTTCTTCCACGGCCGCGGCTCCGGTCACGGCGTCGGCCTTTGCCAGGCCGGCGCCGCCGCCATGTCCGCCCAAGGCAGAAACTCCGCCCAGATCCTCGCCCAATACTTTCCCGGCGCAACCGTCGCTGACGAGTCCACCGGTCAACCTTGGCAGCGTCTACGCAGCCAGGGGTTCGTGCTTGAAACGCTCTCTCCCGCCGACGCCGAATTCCTGCCTCAGCTCAACCAGGCACTCGCCCAGGCCGAGTCTCTCTCCGGTTTGCAACCCGCATCGACTCTCACCATCCGCCCTTTTCCCTCCACGGCCGCCTTTCGCGACGCCACGCTCGCTCCCGGCTGGGTTGCCGCATTCGCCGAGGGCGACTGGATCGCAACCCAGCCGCTTTCAACGCTGGCCGCTCGCAAGCTTCTCGGACCCACGTTGCGCCACGAATTCCTGCACGCGCTCGTTGAGGCAGAATCCGCGCCCAGCGCCCCGTTGTGGCTCCGCGAAGGTCTCGTCGAAGCCTGGTCCGACGGTCGCGCCGACTTTCCGCGCTCGGCACCGACACTCCAGCTCGATGAAGTCGATCGCGCTCTCACCCAGGCATCCACCGAGGCCGCTTCGCAGGCGGCCCATCGCGCCGCCGCCTGGTATGCGCAGCGTCTTCTCAATCGCTACGGTCGGGCGCAAGTCCTGGCCTGGCTGCACTCCTCCATTCCGCAGGACGTGCTCGCGGCCATTCGCTGAGCCTTCAGCCGTCACCCCCATCACGCCTGCTGATTTATCCTTCCATCGATGCGTCAGAAGCTTTCAATCGCCATGATCGCCATGAACGAGGAGGCCAATCTGCCGCGCACGCTCGAATCCGTCCGCTGGGCCGACGAGATCAATGTCGTCGACTCCGGATCGAAGGATCGCACCATCGAGATCGCCCAATCCTTCGGCGCCAAAACCACCTACCACGCATTCGGCGGACACGGCGAGCAGAAGAACGTCGCCCTCGATCTCTGCACCTCCGATTGGATTCTTCTTCTCGACGCCGACGAAGTCCTCAGCCCCGCGCTGCAAGACGAGATCCGTCAACTCCTCGCCTGCGCCGATGGCCGCGAGCCCGCGTTCAACGCCTACTGGATTCCACGCCTGAACCTCTACTACGGCCGCTGGATCCGCCACGGCGGCTTCTATCCCGACCACAAGCTCCGCCTCTTCCGAAGAGGTTCGGCACGCCTCAGCGAGGGAGTCGGCCCGCACTCGACTCCGCAGTTTGCGGGGCCCCGCGGCGAGCTCAAAGGCGACATGCTCCACCACGCCTATCCCACGCTGGGCATCTATCTCGAACACATGAACCGCTACAGCTCCGAGATTGCGCAACTGCTGGCCAACAAGGGCCGCACCAGCAAGTCACTGCCTGCGTTTCTATGGAATGCGATAGCCAACCCCGTTGCAACATTCCTCTATAACTATTTCTTTCGTCTCGGCTTTCTTGACGGCCGCGAAGGCCTGATCCTGCACATCAACCACTCCGTTTACATCCACTGGAAGTTCATCAAGGCCTGGCGCCTCGGCCAAGGCAAAGAATAGAGGCTGCCGAGGATTAACGGCCGTTTGTCGCACTCTTCGTCCACTCATCCACCCAGTCATTCACCGTCTTGTACCAAAGCTCAGAGTTCTGCGGCTTAAGCACCCAGTGCCCTTCATCGGGAAAATAAAGCATTTTGCTCGGTACTTTCAGTCGTTGCAGCGTATCGAACAGTTGATACCCCTCCGAAACATCCAGCCGATAATCGAGCTGGCTATGCACCACCAGCGTCGGCGTCTTGAAGTTTTTGGCCGACATCATCGGCGACCACTTGCGAAATGGATTCTCCGCGTCCGGCTTGCCGTAGTAGTCCCACGGCTTGCCCTTGAACTCCCACTCGTTGAACCACATCTCTTCCGTCGATCCATAAGCCGATTCAGCGTCGAACATCCCATCGTGGCTCACAATGCACTTGAAGCGGTTGGTGTGCCCCAGCACCCAGTTGGCCATGTAGCCGCCATAGCTCGCTCCCAGCGCGCACTCACGATTTTTATCAATGAAGGGATAATGCTGCTCCGCGTAGTTCAGCCCCGTCATCAAGTCGGTAAAAGGTTTCCCGCCCCAGTCGCCGTTCACGCCATCCACAAAGGCCTGCCCATACCCGGTCGATCCGCGCGGATTGATCATCACCACCACATAGCCATTCGCCGCAAACAGCTCCGCATTCCAGCGAAAGCTCCACATGTCGCCCCACGCGCCCTGCGGCCCACCGTGAATCAAGAACTTCACCGGATATTTCCTCGCCGCATCGAACCCCGGCGGGCGAATAAGAAAACCCTGTACCTTGGTTTTGTCTGCCGCGTCAAACCAGAAGTCTTCCAGCGGTGCGAGATCGAGATCGCCCAGCAACCCATCGTTGAGGTGAGTGATCTCGGCCACGCGGCGCTCGTTGACCAGGTTCTTCTGGTCATGGCTCAAGCTCACCTGGCCGTCGCGGCTCTGCGGAACCCCAGTCTCCATCAGGTCGATGCGGGCAACGTCGCCAGGCGAATCAACCGCTGCACGCGTCGCAATCAAAGTCTTCCCATCCGGCAACGGATGCAGCCCGCTGAACTCACCCTTCACCGTGAGTTGCACAAAGCCGCCGCTCAGGTTGGCCCGATACACAGGCTCTTCGCCATCCTGCCCGCTCGCAAAGTAGAGCGTCTTGGCGTCGCCGCTCCAGGCAAACTCATCCACCCAATTCTCAAAATGCTGCAACAAATCCCGGATCGCTGACTCGCCGACCCGCTGACTCGCTGACTTGCTGCCGCTCATCCGCTCCAAGATCACCAGCCTGAACCTGTCGCTCTCATACCCCGCCCGCGCTTGCGACCGCCAGGCCAAATATTTGCCGTCAGGTGAATAAGCCGGGTTGAAATCCCCGCCCGGCGACGTGCTCACCTTCACCGGTTTGGCTGCCGGGTTGGTCAGGTCGAGCGTAAAGATATCCGCATTGGTCGAGATGGCCGGCTCAGGGTCCAAGTTCTCCGTGAACGCCAGTTCCTTCGAGTCTGGCGCAAACGCAAACCCGCCGCCGCCCTCAATCGAAAACGGCGGAACGTCGTGCGCATCGTTGGGCGTCAAATCCCGCACCGCGCCGCCATCGATCGAAGCCAGAAACAGGTGCGACCTCTTTTCTCCGGTGAAGTGATTCCAATGCCGATACAAAAGGTGAGTAAAAATCTGAGCCTTCACTTTGCTGGCTGATTTAGCCGCGTCGCGGTCGGCATTGCACTTGTCTCCCGAAGCATCCGCCGGTGTAGTCGCTGGACAATCGGGATAAACCGCCGAAGTAAAAACCACAGCGCGCCCATCGGGAGACCACCTGGCGTTATCCGCCTCTGTCGAGATCGCCGTCAGCTTCTTCGCATTGCTCGTCGCCCCCGTCGCTGCATCGAAGTCCGCCAGCCAGATCTGTTGCCCGCCTTCGCGGCTGCTCAGAAAGAGAATCCGCTTGCCATCCGATGCGAAATCAACGCCGCTATCGCCCGGCTTGGCGACGGCGAGTGCAATTGGTTCACCACCAGCGATGGCCTGCAACCACAGCTCCGCCGTTTTTGTGTTCTGCTCCAGATCGACGGTAGTTACGGAATAGGCCAGCCATTTGCCATCCGGCGAAACAGCCGTCTCGCCCAGCCGCTTCATCTTCATCATGTCCTCGAAGGTCATGGGACGCTTGTTCGAACTCTGGGCAACACAGATCGAAGCCGCCGCGAAGAGGGCAAGCAAGAATAAAGGCGTCATTTTGCGCATGGGATCTTCCTGTTCGCGTAAAGGAGTCTAATGCAGGTCCGCGAAGAGAAAGTTTACACCGGTGACGAACTCCAAACCTCTCCCTCGCAATTGCCGATTATTTCCTCGCAAGCGCGCACAATGGTTCTGTAAGGCCGATAAGCAGTCGTTTCGTCGCGTATTTGAAAGTCCGCATGGGCGAGTGTGACCGGTCCAAACTGGGCAAGACCCCCACCCCTCCCCGCATTTTCATGCAGCCCATTGCAACAAATGATGTTGAGTTCGAATTCCTCGATCCAGCCTGCCAAAACAAAGGGTTTAGCGGCCGCTGCCGCGCAATCTTCTTGGGGGTCTTCCTCGGAATTGAGGAACGGAATCGGAACGCAGCAATTACTGCCCGCGAGAATGAACCCATCGTCTCGCAGAAGAATCCCGGGCGATTCGAGAGATGTTTTTCGGCACGCCTCTACTTGCTCTCGTTCCCCGTCAGTCGAAAGGTGATCGTGCCCCAGAACAGCCGCGCCCGCATCTGCACCGGCAAATGGCGCTCGTCGTCCGTATACCAGATCCAGATGTTGCCGCGGTTCTTTACTACGCCCGCATCGGCCGTGGGCTGCACACGCAACGTTTTGAATGTGCCGAGCGTAGTCTTGATCTCTTCGCGCCCTTCGACTTTCATGGTCACCGGCACCGTGTGCAGCGCGTCGACCACCGGAATCACGAAGCTCTTGCCCACCTCCATCGGCTGCGATGAGGCGTAATAAACGCCGGTCAGCAGGTCGGTCAGGCACCCGGGGACAGTCGTCTCGACATGCTTGGTCTGGTTGGTTACAAGGTTCTTTTCGTCCAGAATGGACTTGCCGTTCGTGTAGTCCAGACGCAGTGTCGAACTGATCTGCCGCCGCCCTTCTACCGTCTGCTTGTCGAACTCGTACGTGCAGCCCTTGTCGCGGTCGAAGGTGGATTGGAACTTGTCTCCCACGTGGAACAGCATGTTGATAGCGCCGATGGTGTCCGCGTTCGCTGTGAGGCGCTCGCTGTTGCCGTTGGCTTCAAAGTGCAACACAGCGGTGCCGGCGGGAAAAACCCGCCAGTCGACGGCATAGATGAGAGTCTGCTTCTGCGGGAAGCTGAATCCTGCGCGCGGAGGCGACAGCAAGGCGGCCTGCTGAGCGCACAGCGCTTCGGCCAAGGCCAGAACGCAAAAAACAGAGACTCCAACCGTGCGTGTCGTCACCTTCAGCGGAGCGCTCCTTCGTTAGCTGACCGTTTGACTCTTTTGGCGCGTGAATCGCTTACCGCAACCAACGCACAAGTGCGCCAAGAACCGGCCGCAGAAAGAGCACGCTGAGGTAAAGCAGCGCCGCTCCCACTCCTGCATTGTACTCTCGGTGCTTGAGATAGAGCGCCAGCGAAAACCTGCCCGGCGCGCCGTGTGAATCAGCGTCCTGGCCCGGAGTCAGGCGCGGAATCAAGCGCGGTACACGCTTGCAGTAGGCGTCGAATTCGGGGAACGTGGCGCGCAGAAACCGCTCCTCTGAAGCAATTACCGGCACGTAGATAAACGCGAATCCGGCCGCCAGCACCAGCGCCACCAGCCAGCTGAGCAGCGCCACGGCAAACCCGGCGGCCAGCAACATCGAGCCCAGGTAAAGGGGATTGCGGGTGTACGCATACGGTCCCGTCATGGTCAGCTCTCGATTCTTCTTCACGTATCCGGCGGCGTATGCCCGAAGCCAGAGTCCCGGCAGCACCAGCGCCAGGCTCCAAGCTACCGCCGCGGGATGCGGCTCGCGCCTCCACAGCTCGAACAGATAAAGCGCAGCAGTGGCAAAGCCGAGCGGCACACGGATGCGCCGGGCGACAAGTTGCCAGCGCGTAATCCAATCCTGTCGCGGCGGGAGCAGTTGCGGAGAGATTGCCGTGGGGTTGGTCGGTTGGGTCAACGAGAGCTCTCCTTCGCCAACATCTCGTCTTCTCCCAGCAACTCATCTGCCGCTCGCAGCACGTCATCCGGCAGAATCGTCAGCAGTCCCGCCTCTGGCGCCGCATGGCGCGCATGATCGCGGCGGCTCGTGGGGCTGCGCAGCACGCGAAATCTGGTCCCGAACGGGCCATTGCGGCTCGGATCTGTCGGCCCATAAATGCCCACCACCGGCCGGCCAAGAGCACAAGCCAGGTGCAGCGGCCCGGTATCGCCGGCAATAGCCAGCTTAGTCCGCCGCATCAGCGCAATCAACTGCTCCAGCGAGCAACTCACTGCGGTTGCTCCAGTCGATTGGGCAATCGCCTCCGCAAGAGACTTCTCACCCGGCCCCGCGTTCACCAGCACTCGCAGTCCGCGGTCGATCAGTCCCCGGGCGACGGCGGCATAGCGTTCCACCGGCCAGCGTTTTGCACCCCAGCCAGCTCCTGGATTGATCAGCACGGCCTGTTCGCATCCGGTTCGTTCGCATCCGCCACGCGGCAGAACTTGGTCTGCCCAGGCCTCCGCGGCGCGATCTACAGGCAGCCATGGCATTAGCGGCTTCAGATCGTCGCCAGCCACGGCGGATGCCAGTTCAAAGTCCTGTTCAATCACATGCGCGCCATGCGTCTCCACCCGCTCGGAATACAGCCAGCGAGCTGCCCGTTCGCGCGGATCGGCTTCACCCATCACCCGCCGGCACCCGGCCATCCGCGCCACCACGGCCGAACGGATGGCCCCTTGCAAGTCCAGCACCGCATCGTACCGGCCGGCACGAATCTTTTTGCGGAGACCTGTGATCCCGCGCAGCGTGGTCTCAGCGAAGGGATGCTTGCGCCACTCTCGCGTAGCCGCAAGGTGAAGACCATCCACGACCGGCTTGGCGCTCGACCGTTCTGCGCGCCCCGTCACTTCCGAGCTTGGTCCAAGGCCGGGGCCTTCATCGGCTTCCAGCAGAGCGCGCCAGCGTGGTTCCACCACCCAGTCGATCACCCAACCCGGATGTGCCTGTCGCAGCGCCGTCACCGCCGGCAGCGCATGCAGAATGTCGCCCATGGCGCCCAGACGCACCACGAGCAGGCGAAACTTTGACTGGGTATGCAAACTCTGATTTTCTCACAGGGCGCGCCGTTCCAGCCCCGGACTCAGCCCGGGCTCAGGAGCTCAGCCAGACGCTCGAACAGCCACTCAATCGCACCATTTTCGTCTTCAATTTCCATCCGCAAACCGATGGCCGTCAGCGGCAGCGTCTGCGGAAATCGGCTGGCAAGCTCGCCCATGCGAACCAGATCCTTGGCGGTGGTGATGAGCGCCGAGGCTCCCGCGGCGCGCGCACTGGCCAGCAACCGATCCACATCGCTCGCGGAATAACGATGGTGATCCGGAAATGCCTTCCGGAAAGCCACTTGCACCCCGCCCGCGGTCAGCCCCGGAAAAAACTGCTCGGGCCTTGCAATGCCACAAAATGCAAGCACGGGGCCGCGAATCGGGGGAAAGTCCATAGAGCGCCTTAAACGCCAGAGTGGCCCACTCCAGCCCCAGCTCCGCAGCTCTTGCTCCAAAGCAGAATCGTCGCCAGGAATTGCGATCACCCCCGCTCGATGCGCAGCCCCGATCGGCTCGCGCAGATTGCCGGCCGGAAGCAAATGGTCCTCCCAGTCCTTCCGGTTTAGCAGCAAAATGTCTAAATCGCGCGCAAGCTGACGGTGCTGAAAGCCATCGTCAAGCAGATGGACATGGTGCCTCGTCTCGCCCCTCTGAGCCTGAGCCTGAGCCTGAGCCTGCGCCACATCCTCTTCAGCCAGCAGGCCGGCGTCGTATCGCTGTCCGGCCACGTAGACCGGAACGTCGGCCTCGCGTGCAATCAGCAGAGGCTCATCCCCAAATGCATCGGCAGTTCCAGCGGGATCGACGCGCACGGGCAGTTGGCCCCGCCGCCCATACCCTCGGGAGAGCACATCCACTTCAAGTCCTCTGGCAACCAGTGCCTTAGCCAGCGCAATGGTGAGCGGAGTCTTGCCCGCGCCGCCGGTGGAAAGATTGCCGATGCTCACCACGGGAAAGCGCAGGCGCCTGACCGGCTCAGCGCGTGTTCCCAGGCGCCGCTCGCGCATCCAGAGCGCCAGCCGGTAAGCCGGAACCAGGGGCAGCATAAGCCTGCGCGCAGTGAACGGCCGGCTCATTGAATGCGCTCCGCCGCTTGCGCAGAAATCAACTCGACAAGCGTCTTGGTGCAGCGCGCCGTCGCGCCGGCCTGCTGCGCAAAGACTTGCCGGGCCCGTTCGCCCATCGCGCCAGCAGCTTTTTCATCCTGCAGCAATCGAATCAAGGCCCAGCCAAGTTCGTCCTTCGGGGAAATTTCGATCCCGTTGTGCGCCAAAAGATCGTCGGTAATTGCGCGGAAGTTGGCGTAGTGCGGACCCATGACAATCGCCACGCCAAACTGCGCCGGCTCAAGAGGATTGTGTCCTCCGGCCGGAATCAAGCTGCCGCCGACGAAGGCCACCGAAGCCAGCGAGTAGACCGAGGCCAACTCGCCAATGCTATCCAGCAGCACAATACCGCCAGGCCGCAGCGAAGCCATTTCCTCGGCCGCGCGCGACCGCCAATCGGACCGCCTCGCCCACCCCGAGCCGGATGTGTCGAGCAGTGCTGCAACTGTCCCAAACCGCTCCGGATGACGCGGCGCGATCACCATCGCTAATCGCGAATCAGCCGCCAGCAGCCGCGGCCAAACCTCCAGGAGCGCCGACTCTTCGCCCTCCAGCGTGCTTCCCGCTACGACTAGCCGCAGTCCCGGCGTCAGGGTCTTCAAGACTCGCGTCGCATCCGCTTCCTCTGCCGCCCTCACATCGAATTTCAGATTGCCGGCCACCGAAACTCGGTCGGGTTCGCAGCCAATAGCCTTCAACCGCTCCGCATCGATTTCGCTCTGCGCCAGCACCCGGTCCACTCTCGCCAAGAATGGCCGCCAGAACCAGCGCAGACCCCGATAGCGCGGCCACGACCTGTCGGAGATCCGCGCATTCACAACCGCAACCGGAATCCCGCGCCGAAAGCAGGCGCTCAGCAAGTTGGGCCAGAACTCCGTCTCCGCCAGCACCAGCATGCGGGGTTGCAGCGCGTTCAAATACTTGCGCACCACCCAGGGCAGATCCAGCGGGCAATAGAAGACGCGATCTCGCCCGAACCGCTCCCGCGCCAGGGCCTGCCCGGTGCGCGTCGTCGTCGAGACGGCGACAAAACATTCCGGCAGCAAATCACTCAGTTCCGTGATCAGCCGGCTCACCGCCAGCACCTCACCCACCGAGACCGCATGGACCCAAATCAAGGGTCGGTTGTCGCGGCTCTTGAGTAGCGGAACCCTTCCCAGCCGTTCCCTCAGCCCTTCGCGATACTTTTGCGTGGTCGCCATCCGCCAAAGCCACCACGGCGCCCCCACCAGCAGGCCGGCCAGCAGCGCCAGATTATAGAAAAACAGAATCATCTGTGACGGAATAACCCTTCCCCCGGTCTAACCCTCAAATGATACAGTCGAGCACGATGAGGACTTTGCGGGCCATTCCGCTCTCGTTGCTCTGGCTGGCGCTGCCCGCGTTGGCCAGCGATCACGCGCCTCCTCCCGTGCAGCCGGCCAACACGTTCGCCTCCGTCGAGGTCCATGACGACGAGAAGGTCGCCATCGCCGCCGAGCCCTACGACACCAAGGAAAAGGAATCACTCTTCAAGGTGGACTATCTCAGCCACGGCGTGATGCCCGTCCGCCTCATCGTGACCAATAACGGCGATCGCCCCATCAGCCTTCGCGACGCGCGCATCCTCTACCTCACCGCCGCGGGCGAAAAAATTCCCGCCGCCGAGCCCGAAGATGTGGAGCGGCTGATGACCCAGAAGGAGCGTCAGGGCGGCAAAATCCCCATGCCCGGCCCCATTCCGGCCATCAAACTAAAGCCCAAGGCCAGCAACAAGGAGATCGAAGAAGATTTCGACACCTTCGAATACCAGGCGCTGGTTGTCGAGCCGCACACCACCCGCGCCGGTTTCCTGTTTTATGACGTCTCGCAGCTCGACCACCCGCTCAAAGGCGCGAAGCTGCATCTGCACGAGCTCCGCGACGCCGATGGAAAAGAGCTCTTCTACTTCGAAATTCCCTTTGACAAATACCTAAAATCCAAATCCAGCCAGATGAACTGAGCTTTCCAGACGGACTCGTAATATTGCATGTGATATGATTTCTTGTGCGGGTCGTGCTCGATACGTCCGTTTTGGTCGCCGCGATTCGCAGTCAGATCGGTGCGTCGAAGGCCCTTGTCACCGCGGCATTGGAGTCGAGGCTTGAGTTCCTGATCTCGACGCCGCTCATTCTGGAGTACGAAGCCGTTTTGACGCGCAAAGAGCACTTACTGGCGTCCAAGCTCGTGGCCGAAGAGATTCGAGAGATGCTCGACATGCTCTGCGCGAGTGGCATCCAGGTCCGGATGACGCAAGATTGGAAGCCGAAACTGCGCGATCCGGACGACGAAATGGTACTGGGAACTGCGATTAACGGGAGAGCCGACGTAATTGCAACCTTCAATCGCAAGGACTTTGTCAGTATTCCGGTGGAGTTTGGCATTGAGGTGCTCTCACCCATCGAAGTGCTCCGGCGAATGGAGATTCAATGAGAACCAGCAATTTCGCGTTGCGTCTACAACCAACTCTTCTTGAGGCGGCGCGCGATCTGGCCGCATCCGAGGGCGTGGCCCTGAATCAGTTGATCAACGTTGCAGTCGCCCAGATGATCGCCGCGCACAACGCATCGAATTACCTGTCCATTCGAGCCCGGCGTTCGAATCTTCCGCGTGCTCTTGAGATTCTCAGCAAGGCGGGTGCCGGCAATCCACCGATCCCTGGAGATGAATTACCTGAAACTCAGAAAGATCCTCCCTCGAAAGATCCGAGCCGCCGCCAAAGACCAGCTACTCGTAATAAGTAGCCGTCGTCGTGTCCGTCTCCCAAATCGTACAGTCCTTCACGCGCACACGCCCTTTGGTCATCGCGGCAAGCTGCTCGCGGGTCTCGTCGTAGAAGAACTTGGCCAGATTCTCCGCTGACGGATTCAGAACTGTGAACGGTTCCAGGTCGTTGAGCATCTGGTGGTCGATACGCTCGATCACCGGGCGCAGCACATGCTTGAGCAGCTTGAAATCGAGCAGCAGCCCGGCCTCGTCCAGCGTCGCCCCGGCCAGGGTGACGCGCACCTTGTAGTTGTGCCCGTGCGGGTTCTCGCACTTGCCCTTGTAATTGCGAAGGTAGTGGCCAGATGAAAACCCGGCATCCACGGTGACTTCATACATCGGCGTCCGCTCGATCCTGCGGGGAAATGTCCCTCTTCTTATTCTAGGCGCTTGAGCCCCGGCGCACACGCAGCAGAAAAGGCCTATCCTTGCGGCCCCCGACGCTTGCGCCGCGCCTGCCGCGCCTCTTCGCTGCGCCGGTCCACCTGCTCGAACAGGTGGCTCATCACGGCTACCAGCGCTGCGGCCAGAGCCAGCAACAGCAGAAAGACCGACACCGTGCGCCACAAAGACCCATTGGCCGGCAGCCCCGGCTGAAAGCTCGAGGGCACCAGCGACATGCCCACCGAGATCAGCGCGAACAGTCCCAGGGTCCCGGCCAGAATGTAGAAGTTGCGCGACATAAAGGATTCTGCAGGCAAGCCGCCCGCGGTCTGCTGCGATTCTACGCGGGAGCAGCGTACCTACGCGACGATTCGGTCGGAGTGCAGCAACGCCACTCCCGCGCGATCAAACTCCGCATCGATCCTGGCCACCGAGCCATTCAGATCGATAGCCCGGCAGGCGTCGCGCAGCACGATCGCCTCGAAGCCCAATCGTCGCGCATCGAGGGCCGAGTAGCCGACGCAATAGTCATACGCCAGGCCGGCAAGAAAGACGCGAGTCAAATCCCGTTCGCGCAGATAGCCGCCAAGGCCGGTAGCCGTCACACGGTCGTTCTCAAAGAACGCCGAGTAGGAATCGATCTGCGCCCGGAAGCCTTTGCGCAGCACCAGCTCTGCCCGCGCCAGCATTAGATCGCGATGAAACTCCACACCCCAGCTCCCCTGCACGCAGTGATCCGGCCACAGCGTCTGCATTCCATAGCTCAATTCAATCTGCTCGAAGGGATCTTTACCCGCATGCGCCGAGGCGAACGAAGAGTGGCTGGCCGTGTGCCAATCCTGCGTGAGCACAATGTGTTCGAACTTCGCTGCCACACGCAGAATCGGGGCGATTACCGCATCGCCATCCGCGACAGCAAGCGCTCCGCCAGGGCAGAAATCATTCTGAACGTCTATGACCAGCAACACATCGTGTGGGGTAATTTCCATGGATGTCAAACGAGAAATTCTTCCTCAAGGCCGATCCCAAATCAAACGCCGCCCTTACCCAGCAGGATTCCGATTCCATACGTGACCGCGCCTTCCACCGCGCCGACCAGCGTCATCTCAAGCCCTGAAGACCACCAAGACCGCACCGTGATCAGGCTCTTGGCCGCACCCACCGCAAAAT
>JBEKVS010000058.1:0-21999 GCA_049513795.1 Occallatibacter sp.
CACTTGTAATGAGCCTTGCCGTGCTTGCCATGCCCTCAATCACGGCGGCTCGCTCCGGCAGTCCCCTGCGGCGCTCCTCGAGAACGCGGGAGACGAGAAAGACCTCGTAATCCATGCTGAGGCCGAAGACAATTGCAAAGGAGAGGATTGGGATTATCGGGAACACACTTCGCGTGGCGCCAGTCACTCCCAGCAGGCCGCTTCCGTACCCATCCTGAAACACCAGTACCAGCGCCCCGAATGAAGCTGTCACGGAAAAAAGATTCAGCAGAATCGCTTTGACCGCGGCAAAGAGCGATCGCAACCCGACAAGTACCGCAACAAAACTCCCCATCACTACGCCTGCGATCACCCGGGGCATCCGCTGCTTGACCACTGCGTCATAATCGGCATTGATCGCCGCAATTCCTCCCATCCGGATGGATGCTCCGGGGATGCCCGTGATTCTCTGGATGTCTGCAGAGCGCAATTCGCGCAGCCAGCGGATTTGGTCGGCTGGCGTAAGCGCGGTGATCGGGAGCACCTCGATCAGAGTCGCCAAGCCATCGTCGCGAAGAAAACTTCTGCGCGTGTCATCAGGCAAGTGATTGAGAATTTCCGGGTCCTGCGCGCTTCCGGACAGAGAAGCAAGTGAGATCACTTCAGAACACCTTGCGTCGTTCGCCAGGTAATCGGTGAAGCGGCTTATTGCCTTCCATCCGGCCGGCGTGCCTGGCGACGCGGCCCTTGGCAACTCCAGAACGACGCGGAGCGACTGGACAATGCCGGACCGCTCCATCCCTTCCAGTGAGCGAAGCGCTTGCACCGACTCCGCGCCGGCGGGAAGCCAGTTGCCTGGCGGCAGGCCCGGAGAGATTCGCCGGGCTTGAAACGCAAGCACCAGCAAGGGCAGTCCGGCCACTAGCAACGCAATCCATGGGCTGCCTGTGACGGCGCGCCCCCAGCGACGCCAATACACCGTGGAGTTGCCCAATATGCCGTCATGACCGGCCGGCCAACGCCCTGGAAGATGCAGCCGCCAGGAATCGATGCGAGCGTCCAGCGCTCCGAGGACCCATGGCAGAATGCACGTGCAGATCAACACGCTCATCGAAGCGACAAGCAGGCCGGCCACTCCGATAGAGCTCAGCTCGCTGATAGGCACCGTAAGCAGGGCTGCAAATCCGATGGCCACCGTTGATGCCGAGATGACGAGCGTTCTGCCTGCCTGATGTGCCGCAATGTCGGCAGCGTGGTTCGCGTCGTGCCCATTGGCCAGGGCCTCGCGGAACCGGCTCACCATGAGCAGCGCATAGTCGATACCGAGCCCGAGGCCAAGCATCGTTGCCAGATTCTCCACCAGAATAGAAAGGTGCAGGTGGCTGGCAAGCAATGCAGCTGCCCCCATGGTCATGGAGATGGCCAGCAGGCCCACACCCAGCGGCAGCATGGCCGCTACTACGCTGCCGAATGCTATGAGAAGCAAGATAAGAGTGACGGGAAGTACGCGAGCCTCTGCGCGGTTGACGTCGTCGGCGCTGACTTTGCGAAAGTCGAAGTTCAGCGGCGTCTCGCCCGTCAGTTGTATGGCGATTTCGGGAAAGTGCGGTCGTATTTGACTCTGCAACTCAACGGCACGTGTTCTCAATGGCGGGATCAACGATTCTTCTGTGCCGGGCCCAGGGTCAAGTCCGACGATAATCAGCGTTCCGCCACCCTTGCCCCGGAACAAAGGATCGGGCGAATCAAGTGCCGACAGCACACCGGAGACTCCCCGCTGAGCGCGCAGGCTGTTCACAACCAAGCCGACTGCATTGCCTCCTTCCATTGAGTCCGGATCGGGTAGCCCCTTGATTACGACAATCAAACGGTGCGCGTAAGGCGACTGGAAGCGCTCAGCGAGTTCGCGGTCCACGGTCTCCGCCTCGCCCCCCTTGATATGGAATGCCGTCTCGAACCTGCCGCCCGCCTTGTATGAGAAAGGTATCAAAACCAAGGCGAGAGCGAAGGCACTTAGCGCAACCCACAGACGCCGGCGCGAAGACCTGGACGGCCTGTGACGCGCCGCTCGCATCACGAGGGAAGTTCCATCTGCAGTGTTGGGTACTTCGCCAAGTACGAACGCAACTTGTGCGCGGCTTCGACCCGACAGGACTTGACTGATTCTTCGGGTGTGTTCAGCATCTCGCCTATGGATGGCATTGTCTTTCCTTGAAGGTGCTTCAGCTGGTGCACGACATCGGCTTCAAGCCGGCATCAGAAAATCAGGAACCATCGTACCGGCAGCCGTGGCGATCATCTTCCCAACGCAGTGAAAATCCCTTCGAACATCATAGACGTAAACCATTAAGAAGCTCGTTTTATTCCCGGACATATCAGTGGGGGGTTGTCCCCGAAATAACTCCCTCACAAGCTCTGAAGCTTTTCATGGAGCAGTAAGACCAAGGCCCTTAAGGGCAATCGTCGCTGCGCATGCGCACTTTTCGCTGTTTACCATGACATAGGTTCTTTCCATGAACTGAGAATTGCTCCGTTGGGTGCATATCCGATGCATAGCCACAGCAAATAACTGTGGCGAGTATCTTACTGGCGGCCCTCAATGGCGCATCCCGGCAGGATTACTTTCTAAGGCTTATTGAGCATTCTCTCATCCAGAGGCTAAGTCACCAGGGGTGCGCCGTTGCCTGCCAGGCAAGTTTCAGGCTGACGTCATCTTTTGAAGACCTGAATCATGAGATTTGTTTGGGCCTGGTACACGAGCTTTAGCGTCGCGTCCAAGGTCGGCCGATCTTCATATGAGGCCCCGCGCAACATGTTGTTGAGCCGAAACGAGGCACGTCGCGTGAGCAATTCAGCATCCTTGAGCTTTCTGCTGTCAGGGAAAATTGCCGAACCAATCTTTTCTGTGTATTGCCTGAGTAACCTGAGGCTTTCCGAAGCATGAGAGGGATCACCAGAACGGAGCTGTTGGCCAGCACGGTCCGCCAGCTGACCGACAAGCTCAGCATAGAAAAAGCATCGGTCTCTCGGTGGGGCTTGATCCGCCTTGGCCTGAAGCGTTGCAAGAGCAGCTGCGTCGCCATCGAGGCCCGAAGCGCGAGCGCAGGCAGAAAGCAATGCAAGGGTGATTACGACTATGGACGTGGCTGCGAGTTTCTTGTCGTATGTCACTAGCATGCCCTTACAAGCGCCTCCAATTTTTTGGTCCGCCGCACCCGGACGATGTGCAAAGAAATCTATGGAACAATTCAATGACGAGACGCGCTGCTGCCGCGTGCCGTGAAGGAATTCTGGATACACCTTGAACTCTCCATAACTTTCTCCGATGTTTGAATAATTGGAACTAGGACATTGGCAGAGCCATCACCGAGCGAACCTGAGATCGGAATCCTATCTGTTCGTTTCCTCTATAGATAATCCTCAGGCATTTTTCGAATCAGCGTCAGCTCCGGTCTGTGTCCGAATCAGCAGCGTAAAAGTTGTCCGGCCGGGTTGAGATTCCGTCAGTTGAACAGAACCGAAGTGTTCCTTTGCTATTTCGCGTACCATGGCAAGTCCGAGTCCAAGTCCGTCGTGCTTTCCGCAGCTGACAAAAGGATCGAAGAGTGTATCGCCGATGGACGACGGCACCCCCGGCCCATTATCGGTAACGGTGATACAAACCATCGGGCCGATCGCTTCAACATCCATGGTCACTTTGGGTTCGGGGTTTGAATGTTGCGCCGCCTGACAGGCATTGAGCAACAAATTGTAGATTGCACTCTCGATACGCCTGGCGTTTATCTTCGCAAGAGGCATGAAGTGTATTTCGACATCGATCGAGACGCCCCGTGCTGCTCGATGGCGCCTTACGGCGACGGCGGCTTTCTCTGCGACCAAACCAACGTGGTGATGTCCGAATGGATTGTGTCCGTCGCCACGAGCGAATCGCAACAAGGAATCAATGAGTTCATTCATCACCTCCAGGGCCTCTTGCACCTCGTGGAGTAGCTCTGTGCGGTCTTCCGGGGCATCCTTGCATACCAAGAACTCGAGATTTGCGTGGATGGCCGAGAGAGGGTGGCGCAGATCATGGGATATGAAGCAGGCCATCCGGCCTATCGATGCCAATCTCTCCGCCTCGCCGACCCTGAGTGTTCGATCCTTATGTCTCACGCTATCCGCAAACAGATCATGTTCGATCGTAAGAACCTTTGCGCGGGCTGAATTCTTCATTACGGATGCGTACATTCACTTCCTCCCTGTCCGTGATCCCTGGTTCTTGTCGTTCGACGCGGTTATGGAGTCGCCGGTATTTCCGCAAACGATATGGCCGCCGGGGCCGTACACATGTGCGAACCGAATCCAGCGAGGTTTATTCCCGACGAACTGAAATAAACACCTGCCACATTGCCACGGTCCTGATCAAAATCGCACCTTCGAGCGGAGGAACTCCATTAGAGAGCAGCAGTTTCGAGTCCCCGAGATACCGGGGAGAATAGCACCTCATCCTACAAGTTCAAGGAGATTTCTGAGGTTGGGCAGTGATTCGCGAAGGTCCGGTCACGCCACTTCTGTCGCACCAAGCGGAATGCGACGACTTGCACGGGGTGACTTCCCAGCCTCTTCGCCGGGCCGGGAATGGATTCAGCGCTTTGAATTTTCGCCGGAAGCCCAACGCGGCGCAGTATATCCTCGAAACGCGGGTCCGAGCGTAGCGGATCGAAGCAGGGCCGTGTGAGAACGCCCGGATTGAACCGTTCTTCAAAACCTTGATTGAGCCATACCAGCGCCTCATCCTTATTGCCCAGGGCGGTATAAATCATTGCAATATGGATGGCATGCGCATCGTCAGGAACTGGGTTGTTCTTCAGGCTATTAAGGAGCGCCACCGCCTCTGGCTTTCTGTTCAATCCAGCGTAGGCCCGCGCCAGATTGGCGCTGAGAGCGGGGTTTTCGCCGGAAATCTGAATTGCTTTCTCGAGTTCACGAACTGCCCCCTTGAACATGCGTTTCTCGATATACGCCTGAGCCAGTTGAGCGTGTGCATAAGCGAAACCTGGGTTCATTTCGATAGAGGTCAAACTTTGCTGAATCGACTCATCGGGAAGGTGCTCTATGAGGAGGAGTTCTGCCAAATCGGCGTTGACGATTGGGGATATAGGATCAAGATCTTTCGCCTTCTCCATCTCGGCAATTGCTTCCTTGCCCCGTCCGACAAGACTCAGATGCCATGCGTACCAATGGTGCGCGGTCGCATAGCCAGGGCTAAGCTCTATGGCCCGTTGAAATTCTCTGTCCGCAGCCGCGAAATCCCAGTCAAAACCTTCCAGACAGAAAGCAAGCGAAGCGTGCGCCTCGCCCAGGCTTTCGTCCAGTTCCAGAGCCTTCTTCGCGGCAGCCTTGGCCCTGGGCATAGCTTCCTTTGGTGTCATTACCGAATACTGCCAGTCTCCCAAGAGAGCGTAGGTGTCGGCCAGTCCGCTATAAGCCGCCGCGTAGCCCGGATCGCGGGCCACAGCTTGATTGAAGAAGTTGACCGCATTCTTGAATCCAGCAGCGGTCCGTTGATTCCAGAAGTAGCGCCCCTTGAGATATGCTTCGTGAGCTTCCGGGTCTATCGGCTGCTCCTTTTTGAGCGCTGCTTTTTCTTGAGGAGTGACTTCAATCCGGATCTGTTCGGCAATGGCGCGCGCAACCTGATTCTGAACGGCTAGCGTATCGCGCACATTTCCCTGGTAGCTATTTGCCCACAAGTGCTTGTCAGCCGGCACCTGGATCAGTTGGGCTGTGATGCGAACCTGGTCGCCGAATCGAAGAACTGAACCTTCCACGACTGCATCTACATTCAACTCGCGCGCGATCTCAGGGAGGGGTTTGCGAGTCCCTTTGTACATCATCACCGAGGTGCGGGAGACCACGCGAAGAGCCCGAATCTGAGCCAGGTCTGTGATCAGTTCGTCGGTCATTCCGTCGGCAAAATAATCCTGACCGACATCGCCGGAAAGGTTGTCAAGCGGCAATACGGCTAGAGATCGAATTCGGGGAGACCTGCCTATCCCATTGAGAATCAGATACGCGGCCAGGATTGAGACACTCAGAGCCAGCGCTACAGCAACAGCGGTTCGACGAGGTGTCCACAGCCGTTGCACCAAGGCGCCTGTCGCCCATCGACCCGGCGGCGGGGAAAGGATCTGTGAAGGGGGCAGTTTGTCCAGATTGGATTCCCCGGCTCCGGAAATCACCGGCGCGGATTCGTGCCGGTCGGATCCGGCACCGGGATCGATCACGGTGACGTCGGCGATGAACCGATAACCACGTTTTGGGAGGGTCTCGATATAGCGCGGGCTCTCGGATGAATCACCGAGTGCGCTACGGAGCTTTCCGATTGCTATGTTGAGGGCCTGGTCGAAGTCGCCGAAGTTTTCCTGGGCTCCAAGCCGAACGCGCAGTTGTTCCCGCGTGACGACTTCAGATGGATGTTCCAGCAGTATCTGCAGCACCTTTAATGGTTGCTGCTGCACCCTGACCTTCAGCCCGGCGCGGCGAACCTCGCCCGATTGGAATGAAACTTCGAACGCTCCAAACCGGACAACGGAGTTGGGCCGCAACGGTTCCATGCAGAACTGGACCTCGGGCAAAGTTTAGCATCTTTAGTCCGGTCGTCTGGAGAATATATTTTATATTAAGCCGATACTCATCAAACACTTACCGGAATAGCGAGGGGGTAGGACAAAAACAGATTCCGTGAATTGACTCCGCGAAGAAGGCAGCCCAGATTCGATGTCAGACAGGGTATGACCTGACTCGGGAGAAACCAAATGAAGCAAAGTGAATTCGCTCCAATGCCAGCGTTTGGAATCGGGATGTTATCTTCGCCGGGCAATCAAGGAGTCGCGGAGTTCGAAGAACTTGCCATGCCCCTCGTGAAGCCCGTCTATAATCTTGCGCGCTGGCTGGCACGAAACGACCACGATGCTGAGGACCTGGTACAGGAAACTTATTTCAAGGCCTTCCGGAGTTTCGGATCGTTTCAGCCTGGCACAAACTTCCGAGCTTGGATCTTCAGAATCCTGAGAAATACGTTCCTCAATTCATGTCCGGTTCGGGAACGTCAGTTGATGGTTGAACTGGAATCGGAAGAGCAGGTATTTCCAGCACTCGCCAGTTGCGCAACTCCTGAATCCCTGTTGATTAACAGTTCGAGCATGGCCGCAATTCGAGACGCAATCCGGGACCTGCCGACCATCTACCGGGAAGTGATTCTAATGTGCGACGTGGAAGATGCCTCCTACAGGGAGATCGCGGAGGTTCTCTCGATTCCGATAGGGACCGTCATGTCGCGCCTCGCAAGAGCCCGGAAGACGGTTCGCGATGCACTCCGTCCGCCAGAGACCAAGCCCGCCAAGAAATCGACTGGTCGCCTAGTGAATCCAGTTGCTGAGGTTTTCTAAACACGGAGAGCTTAGAAATGCCAATGGGGCTTATCGGGCGGCCGGAAGGCGAAGGAGCACCGATGACGCGGAGACTTGGCTGGCTCGCGCAGAAAGTCGGGGCAAGGGCTCGATCGCTGGAGTTTGGAACTTCGAGTTTCGACTTTAGATGCAGCGGAAAGGGGGCCGGGAAATACGACCTTATCTACCGGCGCATTCGACAAACTCCTCCAGTTGACTCAAGATCCTGACATACCTGGCCTGTCTGCGCGGGGAGTCGGCTGTCTTTGCAAGCCGTTCTAACTCCGCCATAGAAGGATCGAATCTCAGCGGCAGTTTCTTCCAATAGTATTTCAAGACATCTGAGCGCCACCCGGAGTAAGTCTTTTCCCACGACTTTGCCGATTCGCCTGCAAACGCCAGACTGGCGGGATCGACGAAGCGCCGGCAATCCTGAAATCTGCAATCCAACGAAATGCGCAATTGGTTAGACAGGTTTGGGGAGGCTGCATGCACGGTGAGGCTGTGAAAGATCAGCACATCTCCCGCGTTAACCTGGCCGCTGACCCAATCGCAGCCCGGTGCCGCGCCTTCCGGGATTTCCCGGGTATGGAAACTCTCCTGGTCATGGCTCTGGATGCCAAAGCGGTGAGAGCCTTCCAGAATCCGCAACGGCCCCAATCCTGGCAGGCAGTCGTGAAGGGGAATCCAAGCGGTAAAGCATTCGGGGTCTCCATTCATGCATCGGAAGTCCTGATGCGCGCGATTCATAAGACGTTCGCAACGGGGGAAAATCAACCGGCCAATTGGCTTTGGGTGAATCAGTATATTCTCTCCAACGAGTTTGCTCATGACTTGTTGCAAGGCCGGATGGTGCGGCAGGGCGTGAAACGATTCCAGATTGAATACTGCCTGGTAGACTCGCCTGAAGGAAGGGTCTGGATCACAGCACGCCGCACTGATATCGGCTATCCGTTCGAGCGGGTCATCGTCGCGCACCAGCCAGCCCGCCGAGTAAAGGATGCGCGTTACATCGCCGAGCACACAGCTCAGAGTGTGTTTGGGCAATAAATCCCGAATCAGCAAGTAGCCTCTTGAGGCAATTTCATCTTGCAATGAACCGGATTCGAGATCGGACGTCCGAACTTCGTGGAAAGGCATAATTTGTTTATCCTTCAACGCATTCACTCCGGCAGGACTCGCCATGATATTCACACTAAGACCGCGAAGCGTCCGGGATGTCACCAGATGATCTTCCATTTGTCAAAGGACTGTCCCTTCCGACGGTGTCCTGGATTCACGCCCGGTATCCCCTCGGCGGTAAAAGGCGTGTCCGAGCCAGTCAAGAGCTTTCTTTCACTGTTGCTCCAGCTAACCGAAAAGCCCAACACCTACTCAAGACGAAGGTCCCTATGCTGGTGCTTTGAATTATGGGGATGTGTGAGCAGGAATAGGACATCATTGGTCGTGTCCTGCACACGGGTGCGGGGCTTGTGTAACTTCCGAGTCGCTTTCGCCGCAACGTGGCAAAGCTCATAACGGTTGTTGATGTGCTCCAATGCGTCGAACACTAAGCTGTTTCTCATGCTTGTCTCCAGTCAAGATGCAATCTCTGCCTCTTGTTGCGCCAGCAGATCAGGAAGACGGCCGAATGTCTCCGATGCAAACCGGCAGGCTGCAATTGATAACCGGCAGAGGCAACTTTTATTCGAACCTGTGGAACTTTTTAAGACGGGGATAATCCAGGTTCCGCAGCAGGGAGCGGGCTGGCCCCGAGTCATCGTTTCAACATGTGCTTTGCAGATAGAAATGAGACTGGTTCGAAGACACATCACGCCTGTGCCCGAGCCAGCGCAGCGATCAGGAGATCCAACTCGGCAGGATTCACGTCGCTGACGGCAATGATGTGCAAATTAGGCGCAGTCGCCGAATGAATCGCAAATCCCGCTCGGCCTTTCGGAATTCCCGCAAGGATGAAGTCATTTTCCTGCTGGGTCAGGAGGACTGTGACCTGATGCTTGTGGATGGTAAAGATGAGGAGCGCTGCTGGCTGACCGTCGAAATATGTCAGGTTGGCGCCCTTCAGAGTGGTGTCTGGAGGAAGCGCTTCGGATTCAGGGAGGTTGAAACTGAATGGAAGACGGCCCTGAAACCACGGTTTGACGGTGTGGCGATCAGAGGAAATGACTTGTGGCGCCGCACTGCTGGATAAGACGGCCAGGTGCTGGTCGAGCAATTCGGCGGCGAGGGTGTTGGATTGACGTATCCGGCTCCAGCCCAGGAGCGACACGGCCAACACCAGGGCCGCGGCGAGGGCCCCCCATGCGACTGGACGAATGGAGCGGATGCGTGCGACAGCACCTGATTCTTCATGGAGCCGTGCGGTCAGGCGAGCCGTTACTTGGGGCGCCGGTGCGAAACAACGACCTGCCCGTGCAGTTGCCGCCTTCAATTGTGTTGTCGAAAGGACACGAAGTGCACAGGAATGGCAATCTGCCAAGTGCTGCTGAGTATTTCGCTCTTCATCACCTGAAAGTTCGCCGTCGACGTAAGCGTTGATTGCATCCGGACCAGGATGTTCCGCGGTTTGAGTCATAGGGATTCCCCGAATTGCTGTTGCAGGATTTGGCTGATGGTGTCGCGCGCAATCGAAATACCGGACATCACGCTGTCAACGGGATTATCGAGAATGGCACCGCAAACTTGATATTTGATCGCTTCGACGCAGCAAAGAAGCAGAGGTTCGCGGACTAGTTGGGCAATGGCTTTTTTGATTTGTGAATTTGAAAGAGCGGGCAGGGCACCGGAATGGCAAGACGTTAAATGCTGCTGGATGCGTCGAGGCACCAAGGCTGCCAATTCGCCGTCAGTGAATGCGCAGAGCGTGTCCGGATCGAGACGTTCGGTTATGTGGACCGTTTGAGTCATAGTTATTTCCTGACTTGGGACTGGATGAGTTGGCGAAGAGCTTGCCGTGCGCGCGAAATTCGGGACATAACGGTGCCAATGGGTACATCGAGAACGAGTGCGATGTCCTTGTATTTCATCTCGTCAACATCGCAGAGCAAGAGTGCTTCACGCAATTGCGGCTGAAGTTGTCCGAGCGCGGTAACGACCGCCGTCTGATTGTCTAGACGAATGAGTATCTCTTCCGGTGTGTGACCTGCATCGCGGGTATGAAGTACGTCGGGCTGGTCCTCGATGAAGATCGTTCGCGATGCTGCGATGCCGGTTCGCGAAGTGAAAAAGGTGTTACGAAGAATGCGGAAGATCCAGGCCTTGAAGTTAGTGGAGGGTCTAAATGAATCGAAGGCGCGCAAGGCTTTTGTGAGCGCCTCCTGGACCAGGTCTTCTGCTTCGGCCTTGTTGCGCACGAGCCAGAAAGCATGAGTGTACAGGGAAGGAAACAGAGGCACCGCCAGATCTTCAAACTTTGTGGTGCAGGAGGCAATAGACGGCATGCTGTGTCGAGCCTCTGTCAATCCGGAGCTACGCAGATTGAGCGACACAGCGGAAGTCGTGGGCAGCGATTGGCGGTTGAACATCACTACTCTAAACCGAGTCGCGAGCAGATTATTCCATCAATCAGGTTGGCTGCCTGGAATAAATGCTCGTTTTTCTGGTTCTCTACATCGTTGGCAAATCAAACAATGGAGCGTTCTATGAATCGGTTTAAGGAAGACGAAGTTGTGCGAGAGGGTCAGGATGCCCATCCGTCCGCGGGCGACGGCATCGACCGGCGCAACTTTCTCGGGTGTATGGCGTGGGCCGGCACAGGGCTGCTATGGACCATGGCGGGCGGCGTACCCACTTCAAGGCTGCTGGCTCAGACGATGCAGGGCCACGGCGCCGCTGCCGGCAAAGTGCAGGACTTCAGCTTCGTGCAGATCAGCGACAGCCACATCGGATTTAACAAAGGAGCAAACCCCGATGTGACCGGCACGTTGACCAAGGCGATCGACAAGATCAACGTGACTCCAGGCGGCATGAAGGCGCCGGATTTCATGATACATACCGGAGATATCACGCAAAATTCGAAGGCCGCTGAGTTCGATACCGCTGCGCAAGTAATTAAAGGTGCGAAGGTCGATCAGGTCTTCTATGTTCCCGGCGAGCACGATTTTATTGACGATGGCTCGCAATACAAGGATCGCTTCGGCAAGGGCACAACGGGCAATGGCTGGTACAGCTTCAACCACAAGGGCGTTCATTTCGTGGGCCTGAACAACTGCGTGCAGGTTGATGCCATGGGCAACATGGGCTCCGACCAACTCAACTGGCTAAAGTCCGATCTGGCTGGCCAAAGCCATTCGACTCCAATCGTGGTCTTCGCGCACATCCCCCTGTGGATGGTTTATGAAAAGTGGGGCTGGGGAACCAAGGATGGCGAGCAGGCGCTGGCGATGTTGAAGCCTTTCGGCTCTGTAACTGTGCTGAATGGCCACATCCATCAGGTTGTTCAAAAGGTGGAAGGCAATGTTGCATTCCACACAGCGATGGCGACTGCTTTCCCGCAACCGGCTCCCGGTGCGGCGCCAAATCCTGGACCTATGGTCGTTCCAGCCGGCAAACTGCAGAGCGTGCTCGGAGTCACCAACGTCAAGGTGGTACACGGGCACGCCCATCTGGCTGTCGTCGACTCGACGCTTGCGGAGACTGTGTGATGCGTTGGTTGGTGGCTGCGGTGTTAACAGCAACCGGACTGGTTGGACTAGGGTATGTGCATCCATTCGGAAACCCACGTGTCGAGCCTCCCCAGGGGTTCGACACGTTACTGCGGGATGCAAATATGCCCTCCGGGGCCAAAGCAGTGTTGCTGGCCAAATGCGCGGACTGCCACTCGAACGAGACGCGCTGGCCGATCTACTCGCGGATCGCACCGGGATCGTGGCTGATCGAGCGGGACATCATGGATGCACGCAAGCATATGGACCTTTCGCAATGGAAGAACATGCCGCCCGAAACGCAGCAGGTCTGGGCCGCCAAGGTTGTTGAGCAGGCAAAGAGCGGTGATATGCCTCCGCCGCAGTATCTTGTGCTGCACCGGGACGCCAGGATTTCGCAGGCCGACGTGCAGGCGCTTTCAGCTCTCCGTCATGCCTCGGGCGGCAGCGAGGCCGCACTCGCCGGCCCGGGCGATCCGGTTCACGGCCAGGCGGTTTTTTATAAGCGCTGCACGGGCTGCCACGCAATGGACGCTGATCGGGAAGGACCACGATTGTCCGGAGTGTATGGCCGAAAGGCCGGCAGTATTGCGGGATTTGCCTATTCAAAAGGACTGAAAAACTCAGACATAACCTGGACGGACGCAACGATTGAGAGGTGGCTTAGCGATCCAGATCTTATGGTCCATGATAACAATATGAGTTTCAGTCTTCCCCGGGCTGACGAGCGCCGGGATCTGATCGCTTTCCTGAGGCAACAGAGCGGGGCTCACTGAAACGAAGAGGGCGCATTGAGTCAGCTAGCAAGGAATGTGCAGCGCCTGGCATTTGCGGCGAGACTCCGCGGTGTGTTTGGCTCCCCGCAGTGTCTAGTCTCACGCCACAACGGCGTTGGCACCTTCTATCTATCGAGGTCGCGTTGAGAGTTATGCGTCACGATGGTGCCGCCTATACCCTTGTCTCTTGGATAACAATAGGGCAAGACCCACTTTTCCTTGCAGGCTGCATGGCTTATCGTGGAGTTATCCTGCGAGGCAGCGTTAAAGCCCGGACCGAGGGCCCAATTGAAAGTCGAGCTCCGCATCAGCGAGGACGGTACTCGGGCCAAGAAGATATGCATTCAAATGAGAAGTGAAGAACCTTCTTCATAACTTGTAATTCCTTGGACAGTTACCTAGCTTACCTTTTCGATGCAAACAGTTGCAAGGCTTATATTTCAGTTCGCGGGCCGTTGGCGAAGACCAAGGCCCGGGAACTAATCGGTCTGTGTTCAAGTTATCGAAACAGGCTAGCGTTGGGCCGCATCCGCCTCTTCGGCCATAGTCTGCAGCGTGCTGAGGAATTTCTTGCTCTGCCCGACGAAGAGCCCGTCGGCAGTAAAGCTGGCAATGGTGGCCACGGCGCCCGCAAACTTGTCAGTCAGCGGACGAATGATCGAGACATGGGGAAGCTTGGAACTAATAAATTCACAAGGAACAGGAAAGATCAGACTGGGTTGCTTCAGCGGATTGAGAGGACTGAAGAAGTTGGGAAACGTCAGCTTGGAAATGGAATCGGTAAACGGCGCGACAGGCTGCTGCACGCCGTTGCCCGCAAAATCAACCCACTCCAGAAAGTGAGCGATTTCGTCTCCGCCGATGCCCAGTGTGATCTGGAGCACCTCCGGATCCTTCACCTTTTGACTCAATGATGCATAGAGACTTGAACCGCCTTGTTCGATGTATCCAAAATGAAAAGCAGCTACATTCGCGATCGCCTGGATATGCGCGTTTCCAGGAACATTGAAATGGGGGTCGAGGGAGCCGAAGTCGGCATCCGTTCTCGGAATGGCGGTCACGTCATTGAGAGTGAGTGCCTGGGGGAAGGTAGCGCCGAGGTCCGGATTGGTAGCGCTGCGATAGCGAATGTACCAACTCGTGTCGACATTCAAATGCATGAGATTCGTGAGGCGTCCGATGTTCTCAGCTCCCGTTGCCTCGCTTCCTTTAAGTACTCGGAACTCGTCGAAGTCGACTGGGTCGGCTCCTCTGGATTCCAGATAGGCATTGAGAAAGGATGCGTGGCTCAGTTCATCCAGCGTGTTGCTGCTAATGTATTGCGGACCATCGCCATCGAGGTTCGACAGGGCTACCTGATAGTGATTCATCTTTTGGCCTGGGTCGACTTCAATGGGTGGGTTCTTCCCGATACCGCCCAGTTCCGCGTACTGAGTCCACAGGTCGGCCTCAATGAGCTCTGCCGCCGCTACAAACCGAAGAATCGCGACATCGCCCGCATCGAGGCTGCCATCTTGCGCGCGTGCCGAAGTTGCGTTTGCTAACAAACCGGCGCCGACTGTAGCTGCGCCACCTGCCAGTAGACCGCTCTTCATAAAGGAGCGGCGGTCCACTGAACGCTTCGTGTTACTCACCGGGTTTTCCATAGTTGTTACACCTGCTCTGACTTCTGTGAAAATGTGTACCTCGCGAGCCCGAGACTTGAATGCAAGAATAGGCGCTGAGTCCGAAAGCGGTTGTCAGCAAATTGTCTTTTGAATGTAATCTGTTGCTAGTAAACTCCGCAGATTTCCTAGATTTCGCGATGAGTTACTTTGAATGTTTTAGGAGGACGAGTAGTCATATAACTATTGATAAGCTGACCGACATTCCCGCTCGCGTCTGCAATTAAAGGGAGTCTAACTCAATCGAGGAATAAACGGAACGCTAAACAGTTTATATCTCATCTGGAAGCGCGGGTGAAACTTGCGCTTCGTGAGGCAACCCAATGTAGTGGCCTCAGGCCATTGACAGTTGAACGGCCGCGTGATTCGCGAAGATTTCAAGATATCCATGCCGCCGCCACTTTCCGCGAGTGGAGCGAAGGATGGTAGCAGCTATCCGTGCGAGAGAGTCACTACCGCAAACCTCGCCATTCATGCAAGAGGCCATTCCGGTGGCCTGAATCGCTGGCTCCAGGTAGAGTTGCCCATCAACCAAACCTTCAATCAAACCGCATAACGAGGATAAGAATGATGAACAAACACAAAAAAGCCGCAATGCTAAGCCTTAGCCAGGGCCGACAAATGCTTTCTCAACGATTGAAACTTTCAATTTTCCTTCTCTTGATGTCGCTGCTTTGTTCACAGGCGACAATCGCACAATTGACTACTGCGGATATCCTTGGGACGGTCAGCGATGCCACGGGCGCTGTTATTCCCAACGCCGCCATCACTGTTGTAAACCTCGGAACCGGCGAGACTCGCACCGCACAGTCGAATGCCACAGGCGACTACAGTTTTACGCTACTCCCTGTCGGCCATTACTCAATCACCGTCAAAGCGAACGGCTTTCAGGCTTCGGTCACCAAAGACCTTGCAGTTGAAGCAGGTGACCGGGCACGTTCCGACGTCCATCTTCAACTAGGCTCGGAGTCAACGGTTGTCGAAGTGACTGCGAGCACACCACTCTTGCAGGCCGACAGTGCCACGGTAAGTTCAAACGTGACAGCGATGGCGGTGCAGGATCTGCCGCTCAACGGCCGCAACTTCGTGCAGCTTGTGCAGCTTGTTCCGGGGGCGAACGAGGGGCCCGGCAACGGGCTTAGCAGTGGTGGCCGACCGGACGATCGAAGGAGCAACGCAGCTGGCATCTCAGTCAACGGACAAGACGATACGCTGAATAACTGGGTGGTCGACGGAGTTGACGACAACGAACGTATCATTGGCACGATCGGCGTGAAGCCCAATGTCGAAGGGATTCAGGAGATCACGGTTCAAACCAACAGCTATGCGCCAGAGGCCGGCCGAACCGCGGGCGGAGTGATCAACATTGTCACGCGCTCCGGCACAAATGACTTTCATGGCAGCGCATACGAGTTCTTCCGTAACGACATCTTCGACGCCCGCAATGTTTTCCAGACGACAGGAGCCAAGCCCGAGCTTCGCCAGAACCAGTTTGGCGGGAGCGTAGGCGGACCTATCTTCAAAAACAAGACCTTCTTCTTCTTTGATTATGAAGGATTGCGCGTGGTTTCGGGTGTCACTGACATCTCGACTGTTCCGACGATCGCCGAATACGATGACATCAACAGTGTCGGCGGTGGCAGCCCGCAGGCATTGTTGTCTACGGCTAACGGCACGGCAGGTCTTCCGATCGATCCAGTTGCGTTGAACTACCTGAAGCTTTTTCCGGCGCCAAATACCGGAGGGGTAGGTCAGTTGGCAAACAACTACACCATCAGCCCCAACAAAACGCAATTCAGCAACACGTACGACGCTCGCGCCGATCACAAACTCAACGACCGCAATCTGCTCTTCGCACGTTTCTCCTACAACAACGTCAGCACATTTACACCTCCTGGCCTGGGAACAGTGGACGGTCTTCAAATCAGTGGAGGCCGCTTTAACTTTGACGGCCCCGCCTCCGATGTGGCGCAGCAATATGCCACCGGTTACACACACATCTTTTCGCCCAACCTGCTGCTCGACCTCAGGGCAGCATTCACTCGAATCAATAACCTCTCGCTCCCGCTGAATTTTGGCGCAAATGCGGATGAAACCGTCGGATTTCCTGCCAGCCAGACCTCCTTCAGCCCGTTCGCCAACTCGCTGACACCGGTTTCCGTGGGCTCATTCTCCGATATCGGCGACGGAGCGTTTGTTCCGCTACAGGATATCGACAACACTTTCCAGTACTCGGCCACGATCAGCTGGACGAAAGGGAATCACACCATAAAAGCAGGTGGTAGCTTCCTTCGCAGACAGGCCCGGAACGTGCAAAGCGCCTCTGCGGTGGGTGCGTATGGCTTCGGTCTCGTCTCGGATAGCAATGCGAATCTGACCGTACAGCAAGACAACCAACTTGCCTCGACATTGGTTGGAGCGTTCCAGAACGATACACGCAACTTCAATCTGTTCCCGCCTGATTATCGTAGCTACGAACCGAACGGCTTCATGCAGGACAGCTGGAAGCTGAATCCGAAGCTGACGATCATTGGCGGATTCCGCTACGACGTCTTTACCCCATTCACCGAAGCGCACAATCGGATCTCAAACTTCAACTTTCCGCAGGCGCTTGCGTCCACTGCCGCGAATGTTACAAACGCACTCGAGGTGGCAAATGCGAATGGAGTCGACGGGCACGCGGGCATTCCAACCGATTACTCGAACTTCGCTCCGCGCCTTGGTTTCTCTTTATCTCTGATGCCCGCAACCGTCCTCCGAGGAGGGTACGGACTCAGCTTTTTCCCCGGCAACTATACCTCCAATGCCGATCTAAAGAATGCTCCGTTTACGTCTGTTTTCAGCCCGAACTGCCAGTCCAGTCTTGCTATTCAGCTTGAACTGAGTCAGGGAATCAATCCTGCTTCGCAAAATCCAAGTTGCGCAACGGTCGCGGGCGCGCCAACTGCTTTCGATCAGGGCCTGCCGACCCCTTCGGCGCCAAACATTTCTAACCTGGCCAACATCCCAGCGTTGTCGTTTGTGGCTGAAGCACCAAACTTCCGGTCCGCTCTGATTCAGCAGTTCAATCTGCAGCTCGAACAGCAGTTCGGAGCCAATGTCTTTACGATAGGGTATGTCGGCAACATCGGCGAGCACCTGCCGGAGTCGATCAACAACATCAATCAGCCTGCTCCGTTCAATCCAGTTACCAATCCCGCCGGGGCTGCACGTCCGTTAAATACCCAGCTTCCCAACCTGTCAGGGGTCAGCTTCATTCAGAGCGAGGGCGTCTCAAACTACAACGCATTGCAAACTTCGTTTCAGCGCCGCTTTACCAAGGGCCTTGCATTCGATGCGAATTACACATGGGGCAAGGGCTTGAGCGACATCACCGGTTTCTCGCAGCAAGGCGGTAACCAGGGATGGAGCGACGCGAATCCGACCCAGATTCGGCAAATTGAGTATGGAGTTGCGGAAAACGACATCCAAAACCGCTTTGCTCTCTCTCTCAATTACGAATTGCAGTACGGAAAGACTTTCACCGGCGTGAAGAAGCTCGCCCTTGCCGGATGGCAGGCAAATGCCATCACGGCGTGGCAGAGTGGCAAGCCTTTCACGATTACCGAGACAGGTAGCGGCGCCGATGACCCTGTCGAAAGCGACGGCCAGCAACACGGCTACAACAATCGGGCCACCCCCCTCAACAACGGAGGTCAGGACCGTCCGGACCAAATCAAGAATGCTCGTCTTAGTAACAAAACGTTGGGTGAGTTCTTCGATACCACAGCCTTTGCTCCGCAGCCACTTGGATCAATCGGAACCACTCAGCGCAATTCGCTGTTCGGACCCGATTTCCGGCACGTTGACCTGTCCATCTTCAAGGATTTTCCTGTCACTGAACGCGTGAAAGTGCAATTCCGGGCGGAGGCGTTTAATATCTCCAACACACCAAACTTCTACATCGGAAACGGCAGCAGCGCGGCAAGCTTTGGAAACCCCGCATTCGGAACGGTGTCGCAGGCCGATCCGAATTACACGCCGCGCGAATATCAATTCGCTCTCAAGGCGCACTTCTAACCTCAACGAGATACCTTTGGCGGCGGCGAAGAGCATTGTTCTTTGCCGTCGCCACCTAGCATCCGCCTTAGTCGGCTCTTGCTGCAACACGCCTGATGACCGGCTGCCTGTATAGCGTCCGGGCCGCCCGGCCAGCAACCTTTGTCGGGGTGTCTGTTCTTCTAATGATGGATGCTCCATTAGCTTACTATTTACATGTCCGAAGAGCGATGAAGATTGCCCCGATGATCCTTCTGCGCTACGAATAATGCTAGTGAGCTCGTTCGATCTAAATCCTGCGCGAATCGAGCGGTAAATACACCACTTCACGATTGAGTTACTGAGCGACCAACCCTCAGCTATCTGATTAAGCTCCTAGTTTGATCAATACGTTGGGAATAAATTTGTTCATGTCTAGTTATCATATGTGACGGAATGAGAATGATTGTTGAAATGGATGCTAGGTGCAGTTAAAGACCGAGCGTCACAGTGATCAGCAACGATAACTCATGCGTTTAGAGGAGAAGTTATGAACAAATATGCAAGAACCGTAGTCGCAATTGCCTTCTTTCTTGGGCTCGCTGGAGCCGTCAAGGTGCAAGCTGAAGAAGCTGACATTGTAACCGTGCCATTCGAGTTTGTTGTTGGCGCAAAAACACTTCCCGCGGGCACATACACCGTGCGCAGTTTGTCGGTCGATAAATCAGGAGCTCTGGAGCTCAGTAGCCAGGACTACAAGAACTCAATGTTTGTTCTCCCGCAATTGGACGAAAGCGTCTTTACCGGCAAGCCGGAGCTGAGTTTCCAGCATGTTGGGGATCATTATTTCCTGAACACGATTCAGACAACAGCAACTATTTATCGGATCCATGTGCCCGTTTCGAGTATGAGCGAGACCGCGATGAAAACCAACGACGGCGCTTTTGCTTCCGGTAGTCACGGGGGCAAGTAGACAGGTGGACCATCCGGTGAAATTCGCCATGCTCTGTTAGATTGGTCGAATTTCACCGATGGAGTGGAGAATCGCAGATCCTCTATCAAAAGTGAGCCTCAAGCGACGCCCGGCGCGCAAACGTACGAGCAAACGCGTTCAAGTGCAAGAGGATTCCGGGTCACTGTGTGAATCCTTGTAGAAGCCTCGAAAAGTGCGGGAGCGCTACTTAAGGCCTGAAGCCGCCTTTTCAGCTTGTTCAGAATTGAGTAACGACCTTGGTGCCCGTTTTATGACAGGTTATCCGTCCTCGCGAAGGCTCTTTCGAACATACCAATCCAGATGCCGTTTCACATGTTCGTCAAGACTCTCAGGCGGCGCAAACAAAATCAAATCACCCCAAAACGGGGAGGACACTCAACATGAATGCATCGCCTTCTTTGGAAAGATTTAATCAACTTCAGGGTCCAGCGCGGGATAGGTTTGAGGTCAGCCCTGGCATCAACGCCATCAGGTCGAACAACGATCCGCTTTTCCTGGAAGCCTTTCTCCTCTATTTCTGTGCCATCGGAGCACAAATGACGGAGCCCGTGGAAAGTTGGATTCGCCGCGCGGCATCTCGTTGCGCGGCCATGGGGCTCACCGACCTTGCTGCAGCGTTGACGCGACATGCCAAGACTGAAGCCGGTCATCACCTGATGATGATTGCCGATCTTCGATCGCTGGTTCTTCACTGGAACTCGATATATGCGCCCCAAGTGGATGCCGATGAACTGTTACGCACGATCCCCAGTTATGGAGCGAGCCGCTATTGCCTGGTTCACGAGGAGAACATTGCGGGTGACACGCCTTATGCGCAGATTGCCATTGAGTACGAGATCGAGCAGCTTCCACTGCGTTATGGCGGATTGTTTGTAGCTCGGTGCCTGGAAATATTCGGACCGGAGATTCTCTCCAGCATAAGCTTTGTGACCGAACACATCGACTTGGATATCGGGCATACACATTTCAACGAACAACAACTGTCAATCCTGATCGACCTACTTCCCGAAGGTCTTCCATCCCTGGTTGCCGCAGGCAGTGCTGCTCTGGATGCCTACGCGCAATTCCTCACTGATTGCGTTGAGCTTGCCGAAAACCATTGCCGGATTTCCCGGCCGCGGTCAAAGGGACCATCTGAATTCTTATCGTGGCAATTGCACAGTCCTTTCCTGGACTCGGCCGGCGGTCCAGAACAGTCATGGCCAGAATGGATAAACGAGGTAAGGTCGCTGCGCGGGGCAGCTCTCTTTGAAAACGGGAGAAGGCCGCACTTCAGAACCAGCGATGGGCGTTATGCAGACTCCGACCGGATTGATCTGCATGCGTGGCATTTACTGGCGTACGCCGGTGGCGATCTTGTCGGCTGTGTACGAATTTACCCCCTGGCCGTGGACGGCCCCCCATGTCTGACGGAGTTGCTGCTTGGCGAGGCTCAGTTCACGCGAATGTTGCACGATTTGGGAAGGCAACGCAACAATACGGTTGAGATCGGAAGATGGGTGGTCGATCCAACGCTCCGCATATCCGGCAGTCTTGCGCCGGGCATCGCCGTGCAGCTTGCTGCCGGAGCAGGAGCGCTCGCATTCGCGCTGGCGAACCAGTCGGCGGATGAAAATGGAGTTGCGATCTTTTCCGCTGGAAGCCGGGACAAGCAGTATCAGATGCTGTTTCGCCTGGGCCTGAAACCAGTTTCTGGGATCGATCCGGTGGACTCCACTGAGTATGACGACGTGATACGAGTGATGTACTGCACTAATCCTCAAGAATTACAGCCCCGCTTTCGGCGCATGCTGGATGCCATGGCAGAAACCATAGCACTCGACGAGCTGATTCCCACTTCGGCAGTTCTAGGTGACTAGTCTTAGAAGCTGAAGAACTGAAGGAAGGGGGGGTACGCCCATAACTCAGATCGCAATGGCGCCCATTCAAACAGAATGCCGTCGAAGAATGGTTTTCTTATGTCGAACGGTGTCTCCTGGGACCAATCCCTAGTGTTGCCTTTTCCATGATCGTTGGAATTGTCGTCCAGCCAGGGCGCGAGCGAGATCGACCAGACGTTGGTGTAGTCCGTAAAGTAACCCCAACTCTCCATATGTTCGAAGTCCCGTTGTGCCTGCTTGTGCGAACGAGGGAGATGTGCTGGTGCAGAGCGATCGCTGCTGAAGTAGAGGGTGCGATGACCGGGGCCTAGATGCGGTTCGTCGTCTGTACTGTAGCCGTTTGCATCGTCTCCGGCGTAAAGGATTGCAACCACCGGTCCCCACCCCTCTCCTATTCTGTGCACAATAAAAAGATGGTCCTTCTTGTCGTCAGGCAATCGGCCAGCGCTGCAGAAGACCAGGAACGAGCCGTCCGGCGTAATCTCCGGATCGACGTCGAGGGTTGAGCCGTCGCTGAATGAGAGGGGTTGTGCCTGCTGGTAGGCGCCATTCAAGTAATGGGAAGAATAAAGACGCTTCCCCCCTTTCGCATCGATGGCCGCAAAATAGATTG
>JBEKVS010000059.1:0-21580 GCA_049513795.1 Occallatibacter sp.
GATTTCACTTCGCTTTACAGCAACAACGTGGGTTTTGGGCTGCGGTACGCGACCCCCGTGGGCCCAGTTCGAATTGACCTGGGACGGAACCTGAATCCCATCCAGGGGATCAACGCAACGCAGTACTTCGTCAGCATCGGGCAGGCATTCTAAATCGGAGTGATATGAGTCTTACTGAATTGCTCGCCGAACTTCGCGACCCATCGAACCCGCGCTGGCACAAAGCGCGCCATCCGTTCTTCAAGTGGATGGCATGGATTTCACTGGGGATGACAGCAGTGACGTTGATCGTTTTCGCCGGCGCTGCAATCCTCTTGAACAATCCGCGGTTTCACGCCTACCTGATTCGCACGGCAGAATCGCAGGCCGGCGAGAGGCTGGGTGTGCGTGTCCAGTTGCAGAATTTTGCCGTCCATCCTTCCGACCTGAGTATCGATCTGTATGGAGTCACGATTGATGGAGCCAGCCCCTATCCAAATCCGCCGCTGCTGCAGACGGACCATGTGCAGACCAGCGTGCGCATTGTGTCGATCCTGACCAAGACGTGGTATCTCGAAAGCTTCCGGCTCGACCATCCGGTGGTGCATGTATTCATGGACGCACACGGCGTTTCAAATATTCCAACGATCAAAAGCAGTGGGCAATCCAGCGACACATCGGTGTTCGATCTTGGCGTGCGTCATGCGGTGCTCAATCGCGGTGAGATCTACTTGAACGACGAGCCGGCGGAGGTCGCAGCGGATCTACATGACCTGGAGGTCAAGGCTTCGTTCAACAGCCCGCTGAAGAAGTATGCGGGCAAGGTGGCGTATTCCGATGGACAGTTGGTTTACGGCACGCTGCGTCCCGTGGCGCACAACTTGGATCTGCAGTTTGACGCGACCCCCACAACGTTTGAATTGACACGAGGCAGGCTTACGGTTGGCAACTCCGTTGTGTCGCTTGCGGCGGTGCTGAACGACTACAAAAATCCGAATGTGCAAGGGCGCTACGACATCGTTCTCGACGGTAAGCAAGTGGGGGAGATTCTGCACCAGCCGACGGTGCCGGCCGGGATAGTGCATACCGCGGGGACAATCGCCTTTAAGCAGGCGGCGGGGCGCGCGGAGTTCGATGCGCTGACCGTGGATGGAATCCTGGACAGCCGCGGGCTGGAGATTCATACCCCGGCCATCCGCGCACAAATCAATGAGATTGCCGCGCACTATGGATTGGCGAATGGCGACCTGATGTTGCGCGATCTGCGCGCGATGGCACTGGGCGGCGAGATAACCGCGCAAGGGAATATGACGGACATTGGCGGCAATCCGCATTCGGAGATAACGGCGGCTGTGCGCGGTGTTTCATTGGCAGATGTTGTGCGAGCGCTTGGGCCGTCGGCGCAGTCGAGCGAGGTGACAGCGACGGGAGTGTTGAATGCGGAGGCGAAGGCAACTTGGGGAAGAACCATTGACGATCTTGTGGCGCATGCCGACGCGACTGTGAAAGGACAGGTGCAGCGACGGCATGGCACAGCAGTGCCGGCAGCGGCGGGACCCGGTGGAGCGGCGATTGCAGCCGCGGCTCCAGCAACGTTCCCGTTGGAGAGCGCGATGCATGCGACGTACAACGGAAAGAACCAGCAACTGGCGCTGGAGCAAAGTTTTGTCAAGACGCCGCAAACCAGCCTGACGATGAACGGAGTGGTGAGCAGGCACTCCAGCGTGAGCCTGCATCTGCAGGCGAATGACCTGCGGGAGGTGGATGCGATTGCGGAGTTGTTTCGCACGCCGGCGCCGGGGCAGACATCGCAGCCGCTGGGGCTTGCGGGCGCTGCGACCTTTGACGGGAATGCGCAGGGGTCCACTGCAGAGCCGCATTTGACGGGACAACTGACGGCGACGAATCTTCAATTCAAGGGATCCGTCTGGAAAGTGTTTCGCGCTGCGGTTGACTTGAGTCCGTCACAACTGAGCCTGCAACACGCCGACCTGGAACCCGCATCCCAGGGGCATATCACGTTCAACGCGAGCACCGGCCTGAGCAAGTGGTCATTCACAGTGAACAGTCCGATGCAGGTTCAACTCAATGCGTCGCTGGTGGATATTGCGGATCTGACCAGGCTGGCTGGGCAGCAGATCCCGGTGACCGGCACGCTGAGCGCGTCTATTTCGATGCATGGGACGGAGTTGAATCCGGTCGGGAACGGGAGCGTGACTCTGGCGAACCTGACGGCCTACGATCAGCCGGTGCAGTCGGCGAAGCTGATGTTTGCCGGCACGGGAGACGAGGTGCATGGAGATCTGTCCCTGCTGCTTCCCTCGGGGAGCGTGCAGGGGAAGGCCACTTTGCGCCCAAAAGAGAAGACGTACACGGCTGAGTTGAGCGCGACCGGAGTGGAACTGGGAAAACTTCAGGCCGTGAGTTCGCGAAATCTGAAGGTCGCCGGTGTGGCAGGCTTTCATGCGCAGGGGCATGGCTCGTTCGACGATCCGCAGATCGATGCGACCCTGGAGATTCCTTCACTGGCGTTGCAGGGGCAGAATATTACAGGCATCAAGCTTCAGGCGAATGTTGCGAACCATGTAGCGAATGCAACGTTGCAATCGTCCGCGGTGAATACTTCAATCCAGGCCAAGGCGAAGATCGAACTGACCGGCGATTATCTGGCGGACGCGACGCTCGACACGCAGGGGATTCCGCTCGGTCCGCTGATTGCCGCGTATGCACCGCAGGCGGACGGCGTGACCGGACAGACCGAGGTTCATGCCACGCTGCATGGTCCGTTGCGCAATCAGAAACAGCTTGAGGCCCACGTCACCATTCCGGTGTTGAAGGTAGCCTACGGCAGCACGGTTGAGCTTGCAGCTGCGCAGCCCATCCACGTCGACTATAAGGGTGGGGTGATCAATGTAAATCGTTCCTCCATCCACGGAACCGACACCGACCTTCAATTCGAGGGGAGCATTCCGGCGAGCGGCGATGGGCCTATGGCGCTGATGCTGGTAGGGACGGTGAATATGCAACTGGCGCAACTGTTCGATCCGGATATCAGAAGCTCGGGGCAGTTGAAGTTCAACATCGATTCCCATGGCCCGGCGAACGGTGCGGATTTTGCAGGACAGATCAATATTGTGGACGCGAACTTTGCTTCGAACGACTTGCCCGTGGGATTGCAGCATTGCAACGGCGTTCTCACACTGACCAAAGACCGGCTGAACATCAGCAGCTTCAAAGCAAGCATCGGAGGAGGAACTGTCACGGCGCAGGGTGGCGTCGCTTATCGGCCGTCGGTTCAGTTCGATGTCGGAATGACCGCGCAGGGAGCGCAAATTCTTTATCCGCAGGGAATGAGAGAAAAGGTGGACGCGAACCTGCGGCTCTCCGGGACAACGGATACGGCGGTGCTTGGCGGAGCCGTGCATCTGGCAGACCTGTCGTTTACGCCGGCCTTTGACTTGTCCAGTTTTGTGGGGCAGTTTGGGGGCGGGGTTGCCTTGCCGCCCACCCAGGGCTTCGCGCAGAACGTTCAACTCAATGTGGCAGTGGACTCCACGAGTAGCGTGAACCTGACGAGTCGAACACTGAGCCTGGGTGGAACGGCGAATCTGCGCCTGCGTGGGACGGCGGCGGACCCGGTGGTGCTGGGGCGCGTGAATCTGAACAACGGCGACATCATTCTCAACGGAAACCGGTTCGTGCTGAACGGGGGTACGGTCCAGTTTGTGAATCCATCGGAGACGGAGCCGGTCGTGAACGTGTCACTCACCACCTCAATCCAGCAGTACAACATCGATCTTCGTTTCCAGGGACCGGTGGACAAGATGCGCACGCAATATAGTTCTGACCCCGCGCTGCCTGAGGCGGATATCATCCACCTGCTCGCGTTCGGCCAGACCACCGAGGCAAGCAATGCGACTGCGACACCGGCAAACCAGGCTGCCGAATCCCTTGTGGCGTCGCAGGTCTCGAGCCAGTTGACGAGCCGGGTTTCCAAGATCGCCGGAATCTCACAGCTCTCCATCAACCCCGTGCTGGCGGGCAGCAGCAGCGCCGGGCCGCCGGGTGCGAACGTCACCATTCAGCAGCGCGTGACCGGAAACCTGTTTGTCACGTTCTCAACCAACGTGGCTTCCACGCAAAGCCAGACCATCCAGGGGCAATATCAGGTATCGCCCCGGGTAGCATTCAGCGCAACTCGCGATCCAAATGGCGGCTTTGCCTTCGATACGCTCATCAAGAAGAGCTGGTGACGGCGTACTTCGTCTCCAGATGCCATAGAGAAACCAACGCCAGTTTCTTCTCCGATCCATCCACGTACAATGACGTCCGCGTGGCCTTGGCGTCGATCGGAACTCACGCCTTTTTGCTGGACAAAAGCTGTGGCAACGGGAACCCGCTGCTTCATTCCGGACTGGTGTTTGCCGGCCAACAAAAATCAGGTGGCCTCCATCCTCACCGCACAGCAGATTGCTTCCCTCGATCTCAGCGGGGTGGACTGGGCCGTGCTCTCCGCCTGCAATACCGGTAACGGCGAACTGCGCGATGGCGAAGGGGTGCTGGGTCTCGAACGCGCCTTCCGCGTTGCAGGCGCGCGCAATGTGGTCATGACTCTCTGGCCGGTGGATGACGACATCACTCGCCGCTTCATGCGCCAGCTCTACGCCCAGCGCCTGGGCCAGCATGCGGCACTTTCCAACGCGGCATGGAACGCCTCAAGAATACCTCTCCAGCAGCGTCGCACTGCCCATCAGAGCACCCATCCCTGGTACTGGGCAGGCTTCGTCAGCTCAGGCACTCTGATGTGATGTCCCTCGGCCTACTCATCTCTCAAGGCCACAATGGGATCCGCCTTCGCCGCGCGGCGCGCCGGAACATAGCAGGCGAGCAGCGCGACTGCGGTCAGGACCAACGAGACGACGACGAACGTCAGCGGGTCGGTAGGCTTGACGCCGTAAAGCAAGCTGGACAGGAAGCGGGTCAGAGCCAAGGCGCCTGCCACTCCGACAACCACGCCCATCACGGTCAAGGCCATGCCTGCCCTCACGACAAGCCTGAGCACGTCGCGCTTCTGCGCTCCCAGGGCCATGCGGATGCCGATCTCGCGCGTGCGTTGGGAAACCGAGTAGGCGATCACGCCATACAGGCCCACGACGCCGAGTAGCAGCGCCATGCCACCCGCCAAGGCCAGCATCACCAGTGTGAACGAAGTGCGCGCCATGGACTTCGAGTAGTAATAGTCCAGCGAGTGAACCTGGTAGAGGGGAAGATCCGGGTCGACGGACGATACCGCTCGCCGTACATCGTCCATCAGGCCCTGCGTCCCTGCGCGCGTGCTGCGCAATGCGATGGCCGGGCTACCCAGAAAAACATCGGCGTCCGTTATCGGCCAATAGACCGTCTCCGGAGCTTCCTGGCTGGTCCCGTCATCGTGCACGTTGCCCACAACGCCCACAATCTGCCGCCAGTCCTTGGGGCTTCCGCCAATCTGTTTTCCCAGTGCGTCGGACGGATTTTGCCAATACTCACGCGCGAAATTCTCCGATACGAGCACCGCCGGGCGCTTGTTCGACAGGTCGTCCCAGGTTAGATCGCGGCCGGCGAGGAGGGGAATGCCCATGGTCTTGAAGAAGCCTGGCGAAACCCAGAAGCACCGGCGCGCCGGCGGGAGCTGACCCTGAAGCATGTGATCCTTTACCAGCACGGGATCGCTCTCGGCGCCGGCATCCATGGGCACTGCCCCGCTGAAATCAGCGGAAGTGACGCCAGGAATCGCCGCGATGTTGTCGAGAATCGCGTGATCCATTTGCAGCAATCGCGCCGGAGTCTTCGTCATCTCCGGAGGAAAATGGACATGGAAGGTTTCGACTTCGGCGGGCGCTGTGAATCCGGGCTGAACATGTGTCAAGGCTTGAAAGGTTCGGATCATGAGGCCTGAGCTCACGAGCAAAACCAGAGCCAGACCTACCTGGACGACGACCAGCGCGCCGCGCGCCCGCTGCCGCTTGCGGCTGGCGCTGACAGAGCGGCCGGTCTCGCGCAACCCAGTCCCCGTGCGCACACCCGCATAGCGAAGAGCCGGCATCAAGCCGAACAAGAGACCCGCCACAATCGTAATGCCCAGGGTGAAGAGCACGACCGGCCCATCGATGCCGATGTCATTAAGCCGGGGCAAGTCGCTCGGCGCCAAAGCGATCAGGATCCGCAAGCCGCCATAAGCAAACAACAGGCCGAGTGCGCCTCCAATCACCGCCAGCAAGAGGCTCTCAAGCAACAGGCTGCCGGCGATGCGTCCTCGGCTGCCGCCCAATGCCGCTCGAATCGCCAACTCCTGCTGTCGACCTTCCACCCTTACCAAAACAAGACTGGCTACGTTTGCGCAGGCGATCAGCAGCACCAGGCCTATCCCGCCCATCAATACCCACAAAACCTTGCCGATGTCGCCGATGATGTATTGCTTCAGCGGCTGAAGATTCGGCCTAATCTGCGCTTGCTTGAAGAACGTGGCCGCTTGGGGAAAACGCTCAACCTGAATTCGCAGCATGCGAGTCACGTCGCCATTGGCTGCGTCCAGGGTTACCCCAGGCTTGAGCCGGGCAACCGCGAAGTAGTTGAAGCCTTGCAGGGTTTTCGGCCGGAGAGGCAGCAGTATGCCCAGGTCGGTCATGTCGAGGAAGCGAAAGCTTTGCGGCAACACGCCGACGATGGTGCTGGACTTGCCGTCGATGTCGATCGCTTTCCCGATCACCGAACGGTCGCCTCCGAACTTGGTGCGCCAGTAGCCATAGGTGATCATCGCGGTGTCCGCGCTGCCCACTTCATCGTCGGCCCGCGTGAAGCTGCGCCCCAGCATAGGCGTGACTTCGAGAATGGGGAGCACCTCGTCGGTGACGCCGAGAGCCGGCACGTGTTCCGGTTGTCCGTGGCCGGTGACATTGGCCGAGTAGATATTGCCGCCGAAACCCGTGTAGTAGAGACCGATGCCCTCAAACGTGCGGCTCTGCTCGCGAAACGTGTTGTATTCCATTGGAGATAAAGGCCAGTTGAACTGGTTGATGCCGGGAAGGTCGAGCCCTACTTCTACGATTCTCTCCGCGTGCGCATAGGGCAAAGGCTGGATGAGGATGCCGTTCACCACGCTGAAAATGGCTGTCGTGCCACCGATGCCAAGCGCCAGCGTCAGGGCGGCTACGGCGGTGAAGCTGCGATTGCGGTACAGCTGGCGCAGGGCATAGCGGATGTCCCTGGCCGTGTCCTCCACAAAGCGCCCCGCGCGCACTGCGCGAACCCTCCCCTTCACCTGCTCAATGCCGCCTATTTCGACGAGCGCTTCTCGCCGCGCTGCCGCATGCGAAAGCCCTTGCTCCATCTTCTCCTGCGTCAAGGCCTCCAGCGTTGAACGGAGCTCATCATCCAGCGCCTGCTCCATGTCACGCTTGCGAAAGAGATTCCGAAACAAACTCAGAATTCGCTTGGCCATGATGCCTCCTATCTAGGTCTACGTGGACTGAACGGCCGCCGCCATGATCTTCACCACCTGGTTCCATTGCCGCTCTTCATCCTTGAGCTGAGCGCGCCCAGCAGAAGTCAATCGGTAATATTTTGCGCGGCGGTTGTTGTCGGAGGAGCGCCACTCGGCTTCCAGCCATCCACTTTCCTCCATGCGGTGCAGGACGGGAAAAAGCGATCCGAAGCTCACCTGAAAGGCTTCCTTGGTAATTTGCGCGATACGTCGAGAGATTCCAACCCCGTGCAAGGGCTCCAGCGACAGTGCTTTCAGCACCAGCAGGTCGAGAGTTCCACGCAAAAGATCAGTACGTTTTGGCTCCATGCCGTCCTCTTATCGGAATCCGATAAGAATCGTCTCACAGTCTCACGGAATTTGCAACGTGCCGTTTGGCAAGGGAGGCAAGTTATCAGTACAACGTGGGTGCAGCGCCGGGCCATCGACCTTGCCAGCTATACGATGAACAGCGAGGGCAAACTGAGTACGACGAACACCTGGGAAAACATGCCTATGGCGCAAGCGGAAGTTTGTTGTTTTGACAATATCGTGCTGAATCCCGCGGGAACGATGCTCGCCGTCTCCGGAGGGGACGGCCTGCAGTTCTTCAAATTCAACGGAGCCAATCCTATGACCCCCCTGAGCGGCTCCACAATTACCGGTACTCTCGGCTCCCTCTTCCCAATGGCGTGGGACAAGGCCAATCACCTGTACGCGCTGAACAGTCGAAGTGGAAGGCTGCACATCTGGACTATCACGGATAAGGATGCAGTTGAGGTCTCCGGCTCACCCTTTACCGTTCCGTTTTGCGGTTACCTCGGCCCCCCGATTGATGCGGCTGCCTGCACTCAAACGCTCATAGGGAGAAGTCTCTGAGGAGAAGGGGGTCGCCTGGGCCGCTTGAACGCGGTACGCTCTCCCAGTGAGCCGCCGCCGGTGGGCGTCAGACATCCGAGCTACGCCCTTTGAAACGACCAGCCTGCGAGCCGCAGCCCGCGCTGGCTCGAATTTGCGAACCGTTACAACTCTGGTACGGGAAAGCAGCACGGCAACCCGATTCTGCTTCTAATCCCGGAAGAGAGCACCCGCATCTCTATTGACCTTGTCTTGAACGCGGCGCGGGATTATTCGACTCGCAGAGGCCCGCATGAATAACAAAAAACGCATTCTTGTTGTAGATGATGAACGGATTATCGCGCACACAATCGCCATGATTCTGCGCTGGGAAGGCTTCGTTGTCGAATCATTCACCGACCCCATCGAAGCATTGGCGGCTTCTCGAGTTCAGGCGCCGGACTTGCTTGTCACTGACATCTGGATGCAAGTGCTATCTGGAATCGATCTTGCAATTCAGGTTCGGAAAGGTTGCCCCAATTGCAAAGTGCTCCTTCTATCCGGGCAAGCGGAGACCAACAAGATGCGCGAAAAGATCAGAGAAGATGGGCAAGAGTTCGACTTACTTCTCAAGCCCATCCATCCAAGAGAATTAATAAGCAGAGTCCAATGGAGGCTAGGGCTTGATTCTGATCAAACTGACTTACCACGCACGGTGAGAGGCTCTACTTATGTGCGATAGGCCAGTGTGCCGAGGCCAAGGCAAGATTATCCACTAAAGCTTTCGAATTGCGGCAAGAAGGTCGGCTGGATGAATGGGTTTCGCAAGCACCTGGAACTCGCGCCCCTGCTCACGCGCGGCCATTAGCAGATCCTGGGTGGTGACATGTCCGGAGAACATCAGAACCTTGCAAGCCGGGCACGTGGCCTCGAATCGGATGGCGAGCTCAACGCCGTTCATCTCAGGCATCGCAACGTCCGTGATCAACAGTGACGGACAGTCGGACTTCGCGGCTGCAATTGCCTCAAGCGGCGCAGTGAAGGCCGTTGCTCTGAATCCTGAAAGGTTCAGAATCGCAGCGAGCGTAGACGCGATGGTTGGTTCATTGTCGACGACATAGACAAGTGCAGGATTGGGTTCAGACATTGCGGCAATTGTACGCTGTGAGAAAATCAGTCATTTTTATGGAAACCCGCGTTGTATAGGATTGTTGCGGTTCAAAATCGATCAATCTTTGAACGACAGGATTCTTTCACCATACTGAATTCTGTGTGCGGCAGGTTATATGCCCGGCCCAAAAAAGCTGTGAAAGGCACCCAAATGAATGGCCTCTGCATCTGAGTTTTCGAGGTGCACTGATGGCCAAACAAGATACGCCTCTTTTTACCAATTTCGAGATCACCAATCACAGGTTCTTCGTGTTGCTGGTCAATGACATTTTGAGTGCGGACTTAGACGAACTGGAAGAAGATTTCCTGTTCGGTGACGGCCTGCCCTTGAAGGATTTGAGCGGCCGTTCAGCCGCTTATATTACTCCAACGCACCGATCCAACCCGCATGCACTCCTAGGGCGAGTTTGGCCAGGTGGGACAGCACATACAAATTAGAACGATACTGCAAATGGCAGCCCGCACCTCCTCCACGACCTCCCCCAGGGCCGGTTGTGCGGGCTGCCGAATCGGTTGCCCCTCGTATGTGCGCTGCCAGCGGCTGGCAAATACTACCCTTTCGCACGGCTACTCGGGATCTGGAATCGCTCAGGGCGCACCATAGAGTTGCTTCCCAAGTACAATTTAACTTCTCGTGGCGCGGCGCTGCGCGGGGCACCGGAGAAGGTTCCGCGCCATGCGATATTCATCCGGCTTGACAGGCGGGCCATCGCGCGTCAACGTCTGGATGCTTTGGAGGCATGACGGCGGAATGCGCACGCCCGCACATAGTTTTGAATTGACGCAAGTCAAGGAATGGAACGATGGAACGGTTCGATCCGTCGCGGACTCGCTTGCCGCCGAGGAGCCGCTTGAGATCCGCATTGGGAATGAACCTCTGACGGTCACGATGCGAACCCCGGGCCACGATCTCGAACTGGCTGCCGGCTTCCTGCTCACGGAAGGGATCGTTGAGTCCGCGGCGCAGATTGTTGGCATGCGGGCCGCGGCCTCGGACAATGGCGTGAAGAGCAATACCGTTGAAGTGGATTTGACAGGCTACTTGTTCGATCCGAAGGAAATGAAAAGGAATTTCTTTACCGCTTCGAGTTGCGGCATTTGCGGGAAGGCTTCCATTGAGGCGATTCGCTTGCGCGGCCTGCGCAGGCTCGATCAGGGCTTCCACATTGAGGCTGACCTTCTTTGCAGGTTGCCGGAAAGATTGCGCGCGGAACAGGCGGTATTCAGCCGTACTGGAGGACTCCATGCCGCGGCACTCTTTGATGAGCATGGTCAGGTGGTTGCCGTTCGAGAAGATATTGGCCGCCATAACGCGGTGGACAAGATTGTTGGCTGGGCGCTACTCAACGGGCATTTGCCACTCGACCGGCACATTCTGCTGGTGAGCGGGCGAGGCGGGTTCGAGATTATACAAAAGTCGCTCGCGGCGGGCATTCCGATTCTCGCTTCGGTGTCAGCGCCCTCCGGGCTGGCCGTGAAGCTGGCTCGTGAAATGGGCCTGACCCTGGTTGGCTTTCTGCGCGGCCGCCGCTTCGTGGTTTACTCCGGGGAATCGCGGTGCCTGCCCGGCGAAGGCCCGGGTTAGGACCCCTTTAGCGCCGCGCGCTCTTCATTTCAGAAAAATGACCTTCCGATGTAGGCCCATCGGGGCATCAATATGACCTGAAAGTGTGAGCTTTGATGCCCGAAACTACGCATATACTCGTCCCGTATAACTCCGAATATGCAGGCCGCGGATTTAGTTAATAGATACCAGCGCAAGCGGTCAATTATTTGAGGCAAGCTCATGAAGACTTCATTATTTTCCATCTTGGCGTTGGTGGCCGGAACAGCCCCTGTGTCGGCAATTACTGTCACCACGCCGGCGAGCGGCTCTCAACTCACTTCACCCTTTAGTCTGGTGGCAAGCACGAAGGAATGCGATTCGGGCCCGGCTGTAGCAATGGGCTACTCGCTTGATTATGGCGCGACCACGATCACCAAGACATCCTTCAGCGCGATGGTGGCGGCGAGCGATGGGACGCATACGCTGCATGTGAAATGCTGGGGTCCGCAAGGCGTGGAAGTCGACCTGAGCATGGGAATCACGATAGTCTCCTCTGGTTCGAATCCCCCACCGAACGCTACGGTGGTCAGTGATATCCAGAGCTTGCCTAATTGGCATTGGGATCACGACCCGGCAATGCATGGCAACGCTTCCGGAACCAGCGATCTTGCGCGGGCACCGGCGTTGAGCGGCACGGCGAGGAAATATTCAGTGAGTTTCACAAACTCCGGCGGCGAACTTTATCACACGTCATTTGGAAAAGACCCCGCGGCGACTCATTTTATCTACGACGCACGGCTGTGGCTTGACGACGCCTCTTCTCTGGGTAACATCGAGATGGACATGAACCAGGTTATCGCCAATGGCGACACCGTGATATTCGGTGTGCAATGCAACGGTAACTCAGGCACATGGGATTACGCATTGAATGTGGGAACACCGGACAGGCCCGTCGATCATTGGGTCCATTCCAATGTTGCTTGCCCGGACCCCAGGACCTGGGTGCCGAATGCCTGGCATCGTGTGCAGATTCAGTACTCCCGCGATAACGTTGGCAATGTAACTTACGAGTCGATTTCGCTCGACGGCCGGCAATCAAACTTTGTGGGCGCCACAGGAAACGGGGCATTCAGGTTAGGCTGGGGGCCGACGCTGCTTACAAGCTTCGAACTGGATGGACATGGGGCGGGCGGCACCATCAGCGCCTATCTGGACAAGCTCACCATCTCCCGGTGGTGAGTCCTTCGCCGCAATTCGCGGTCCTGGCATTGAAGTCCTGCGAATTGGAAGGGCAACGTTTAGGCCCGGCCGTCAGGCTGACTCTTCGAGTTTTGGCGCAAAATCTGCCCCGATGCGCAGGATCACAGCAGAAATAACCAGGAAAATAAGCGTTGCGCCGAGGCCCATCCGCAGATTTGAGCGATCGGAAATGGCGCCGATGATGGTGGGCGAAAAGGTGTCGCCGAAGCAATGAATGATGAAGAGATTGAAAGAGACCGCTGTGGCCCGCACGGGCGCCGAGACTGAATTGATAATGGCAGCGTTCAGCGGGCCGGTGTTGAGGAACAGGAAGAATTCCGCGACGAACAACGCGGGGACGGCCCAGGCTCCGGGTCCGAAGAAGACCAGGACGCCGCAGGGCAGCGTGAGTGCCACGCTCCAGAATGAGACCAGGTACAAGGCCCGGTAGTTGGTGCGAAGCCAGCGCTGAGCGAGCCAGCCGCCGACAAGGGTTCCCGCAATGCCGTCGACAACGGTAATTGCGCCTACGGTCAGGCTGGCATTGCCCACAGAGAGGCCGGCAAAGCGCTCAAGGAATTTCGGGACCCAGGCGGAGATGCCGCCCATGGCGAAGGTGAGGGTGGCAAGTCCGAAGGTAGCGGTGAGAAAGGCCGGGTTTCTGAACAAGCCGGCCACCGTGGAGCGATCGACCGTTGCATCCACACGGTCGCTGGCGCCGCGCTCCGGTTCCCGGCCGAGCCATGCGTACAGAACTGCGACGGCGAGGCCCGGAATTGCACAGATAAAGAACGGTGCACGCCAACCCCAGGCGGAGCCCATCTTTCCCCCAGCCACATAGCCCAGCGCCGCGCCAACCGGGATGGCGAGATAGAAGATGGAAAGGATGCGATTCCGGTCGCGCTCGGGATAAAAGTCCGCCAGAACCGCGGGCGCAAAGATGCCAAAGGTCGCCTCGCCGATGCCTACCAATGCATGGCGAATGTAGAAGGTCCAATAGTCATGCACCCAGGCTGTACCCAGCGTGGCCACGCTCCATAAGACCGCGCCGGCAATAATCAGCGGTTTGCGGCTGAAGCGGTCACCGAGCCAGCCGGTCAAAGGCGCGGCAATCATATAGACGAGGAAGAGCGCGGTGGTGAGGGCGCCCATGCGTTCGTCGTTCCAGCCATACTCCCGCTGGATGAGCGTGACCTCGCCGGGCAAGATGTAGCGATCGATATAGTTGAGCAGATTGAGCGCGATGAGCAGAGCGAGCGTCGCCGCCGCGGGGCTCGACCGGATGCGCGTAGACAGGGTAGAAGTCGACAAGTGGCCTCAGTTTCGCGGTTGATCCGCCTGCTTGAGTTCAGCCGATCACTGAAAAAGCAGGCGTCGGTCCCTTTCGACTTTGCTCAGGGCGGCTGTCGGCTTCGCTCAAGATGGCAAACTGCAGGCAGCCAAACCTTCGTGGTCCGGATGGATCAATTGCTGGACCGAGTTTACACAACTGATGCGCCGTGATGGATCTGGGTTGGCTCAGGGATCCCACGAATTGCCGCCTTGCCTGGCTCACCCGACGCAGCCTTGACGCCAGCTGAAGTGGATCGAAGTCAATGGGATGAAGCGGGCGATTTGGATCCCGTTGTGGGAGGTAGCGCCCGCAAGGCGGACGTAGCGAGTCAGCGAGTTCGGCGGCAATGCTCGATGCGGGTTTCATGTCTTGCGGGTTGGCGAAGCGGTGACGAATGGCGTGCACTCTGCCTGAGACGCGCGTCGAACGAGCTCTTTTGCTGCCTGCTCACTTCTGCTGCTGCTCAGGCAGGACGCGGCCAGCTCGCTTCGACCGTGGTGCCGATGCCGCCGCGAGGCCGGAAAGCACCCTTGACCACCACCCAGACCGGATCGCAGGCTTTCACTACATCCTCCAGCACCTGGTTGACGATATTTTCCTGGAAGATTCCGAGGTTGCGATAGCTGAACAGGTACTCTTTCAGAGATTTCAGCTCCAGGCATTTGTCGCGAGGCATGTAGCGGATGGTGAGCACGCCGAAGTCGGGCAAGCCTGTTTTGGGGCAAACCGAAGTCAGTTCCGGGTCGTCGATGAGAATCTCGTAACCGGGAAACTGATTGGCCCAGGTTTCGATGGGCGGAAAGGAGAAGTCGAGGCCAGCCTTGGCGTGTTCGTCGGTATAGCGCGGTTCGAGTGCCATGATGCCATTGTACGAGGCTATAATTCGCGGGTCCAAGTTTGGCCGACAAGATCCTTTCCGAAGCTGTGGTGCGGTTCTTCCCTTTCAAGCCGGAAACCTGCCTGCTGATATATGTGGTGCGCCGCGGTCAGGATGCTTTGCGTCCAGAGGGTCATTCTCTTGTAACCAGCGGCTCTCGCGAACTGAACGCATTCACCCACCAACGCTTTGCCTACACCCAATCCGCGGGCGGCCGGCTCCACTAACAGCAGGCGGAGTTTTCCGGTGTCTTCCAAGTCGGGATGGCGCACGAGGAAGACGCAGCCGAGCGGCTCGCCGCTTCGCTCAGCAATCCAGCAACGCTCTTTCCGCGCGTCGAAGCGGGCAATAAAGTCGCCCGCGATCTGCGCTACCAGGGCCTCGAAGTGGCCGTCCCACCCGTATTCCTGCGCGTAGAGAACCGCGTGCCGTTCGATTACCCAGCCCATATCGCCAATCCGGTGCGGGCGCAGGATGAAGGGCGCGGCCTCGGTCTCGGCGGGACGAAGCGTGCGCTCAATATTGGTCATGGAAGTCATCAGCATCGACCGCCGGGAGGGGGTCAGCGGCCCGATGAGTTCGCGGACTTGCTTCGCCGCGCGCGCATCGATATCGGCGAAGGCCGCCCGGCCTTTCTTTGTCAGGCGCAGGACGGAATGGCGCGCGTCGGCGGCAAGCGGAGCTTTCGCCAGGATGCCGGCATCTTCGAACTTGCGCAGGATGCGGCTCAGGTACCCGGGGTCGAGGCTCAGTTCCGCGGCGATCTCCATGGCGCTGCCTTTGCCGCTCCTGGCCAGCTCAAACAGGACGCGCGCCTCGGTTAGCGAATATCTGCTCTCGACCAGACCCTCATCCAGCAGTCCGAGAATGCGCGTGTAGAAGCGATTGAAGCGGCGAATTGCGGAAATCTGGACGCCGATTTCGAGGGGAATACCGTCGGTCATGGAATGCTCCTTAAGCAATTAATATACTTGCTTTCGTCAACTAATAAAATGGAGAATCTGTGCGTGCCGGCGGCTGCCGGGCGTTGCACCCGCAAATTTCTGCTCCTAAGCGGCGCTTATCGAGTCTTATATACTGACTTTGGTTAAATGAATGGAAGAACGAAGGCAATCGGGCCGACTTTGGCTTTGGCTGGGCGCGGCGGTTCTGGTGGTGGCGGTTTTTTTTGTGACCCGATCGCTCACGCGGCAACACCTGATGGTGCGCGAGGCGCGTGCTAGCCGTCAGCAACTGGTAAATCAGATCAGCACCAACGGGCGGGTCGCGCCGATCTATAACGACGAGGTGCACAGCCCACTGTCAACAACCGTGAAGGCGGTCTATGTGCAACAGGGCGACCTGGTTCCGGCGGGCAAGCTGTTGCTGGAGCTTGACGACGTGCAGGCGCGGGCGCGCGTAGCCACAGCTGAGAGTGGCGTGAAGGCAGCACAGGCAGCATTGGATATCGCCACGCACAATGGATCTCTGCAAGAACGCCAGGGTGCGGCGGCGGATCTGGCCCGGGCGCGCATTGACCGGGACCAAGCCCGCTCTAGTCTCGACGCTCTGACGAAGCTCAAGGCCACGGGGGCCGCTTCTGCCAGTGAAGTGGCGTCGGCCCAGGAGCGTCTTGACACTGCTGAAGCCTCGCTCCACGCCGCGGAGGAGAACTCTCACAGCCGCTATGCCCCTCCTGACATTGCACGTGCCCAGGCTGCGCTTGCCGACGCCGAAGCAGGGTTGGCCGCTGCGCAGGATATCGAAGCCAAGACCCATCCCCATGCTCCATTCGCGGGGACCGTATATACCCTAAACGCCGGACGTTCGGAGTTTGCGGAAGAAGGAAAACTTCTGCTGCAACTGGCCGATCTGAACCGGCTGCATGTTGTGGCCTACTTCGACGAGCCGGAGATCGGCCAACTGGCTGTCGGCCAAAAGGCTCAAATCAAATGGGATGCCAAGCCGGGCCACATCTGGGAAGGACGCGTTGCGCGCCTGCCGACAACCGTGATTGCATACACCACCCGCACCGTGGGTGAAACACTGATTCAGATCGACGGCGGGGACGGGCAACTGCTTCCCGACACAAACGTTCAGGTGACGGTGACCACATCCAGCGAAGTTGGTGCGCTAACCATCCCCCGCGAGGCGCTGCACGTGGAGAACGGCAGTACCTATGTCTTCAAGATTGTCGGGGACGGTCTGGTGCGGACGCCGGTTACAGTGGGCACATCCAACCTTGTCCTGACTCCGGTGCTCTCAGGATTGCAGGAGGGAGATATTGTAGCCACCGGCACAACCAACGGATTGCCTTTGCAGGAGGGCATTCCCATCAAGGTTGTGCGGTGAGGGTTCCGCGCTGGGCTGCCTGGAGTCCGTCAGCAGCAATGCTGACGGTAGCGCTTGTGGCGCTCGCGCCTGGACAGGGCGCTGTTTCACCTGGGCCTGAATTTGCCAGCTCACCTGAATCTTCCGGTACAGCTCCGTCACTTGTCCCGGCCCTGACCCAGGCCAACGCGGCTTTGCAAGCAGGTGAGGCTGATAAAGCGCTGGCTCTGCTTGCTCCATTGAGTAAATCCGAGCTGGTCGCTGACCATGCGGTGTCGCAGGACCATAACCTGGTTTGCCGGGTGCGATTCACCCTTAGGGAATGGGATGCCGGCGTAACGGAATGCGGAAAGGCCGTGCGGCTCGACCCGCAGAGTTCGGATTTCCACATGTGGCTGGGCAGGGTTTTGGGGGAGAAAGCGTCGAGCGCCTCGTTTCTCAGCGCCTTCTCGCTGGCCAAGCAAAGCCGCGCGGAGTTTGAGGAGTCGGTGCGCCTTGATCCGCGCAACTCCGCGGCGCTGGCCGATCTGGGTGATTTCTATTCCCAGGCTCCGGGAGTGGTTGGCGGCGGAATAGACAAGGCGCAAAAGATCGCTTCGCAACTGGAGAAGGTAGATGCAGCCCGGAGCCACCGCCTCCGCGGCCACATTGCCGCGCAACAAAAAGATGACGCCACCGCCGAGCGCGAGTTCAAGCTGGCCATTGCGGCCAGTCCTCACCCGGCTCTTGAGTGGACTGGACTGGCCAGCTTTTATGCCCACCGCAAGCGTTACACCGAGATGGACGCGGCGATTCAAAGCGCGCGGAATGCGGCGCTTCACGATAAGTCCGCAGCGGTTGCCCTGTATGACGCGGCCGGGGTGTTGATTGAAGCCAGGCGGGAACCGGAGTTGGCCGCGACGCTGCTGGAAGATTACCTGGCCAGCCAAAACAAGACCGAGGAGGCTCCAGCCTTCATTGCGCACCTTCGCCTGGCACGCTTGAAAGCAAGGCTTGGCGATGTTGCAGCAGCCGATCGAGAGCGTTCGGCGGCCCTGGCTCTGGCCCGCGAATACAAGCCGGCCAGTGATTTCAACCCTACTGAATCGGGCGACCAGGTATCCAGGCTTTGATGAAGTCCATACACGCGCGATTGGTCCGCATGCGGCGCCCGGTTCGTCTGCGCCAGCTTCTCAGGGCAGCGATGCGCGTCTCTATGCTCGTGGGCGCACCGGCCCTGGCTATACCGACCCTGGTTGAGGCCCAGGTGTCGCTGGCAACAGTTGTCGATTTGGCACGGAGCAATTCCAGCGCCGTGAAAATCGCCCAGGCCGAAGTGCAAAAGGCGCAGGCCGCGCTTGCCCAGACACACGACGCATACATCCCGAATTTCACCATTGGGTCCAATGCCGGATACTCGCACGGGTACCCTACAGGCCAGCCTTCGGTGGGAAATGCCACCATGCAATCGCTTGTATTCAGCTACTCCCAACGCCAATATAGTAAAGCTGCGCGCGCCGGCCTGGAAGCGGCCAATTTGAGCCTCAAGGACGCGAGCGAGCAGGCGGCTCTTGACGCATCAACCACTTACATCGAGTTGGACACCGTGAGTCGCGAACTTGCCGCGGCCGAGCAGCAGGAAACCTTCACACAGGATCTATTGCGAATTGAGCAGCAGCGTAATGAGGCCGGCATCGATTCTGACCTGGACGTGCTGCAAACCCGCCTGAAAGCCGCCGAACTCAAGCTGCAGCGCCTGCATTTGGAGACCCGCACCGCAACGCTGGCCAAGCAGCTTGCGGTATTGACCGCGCTGCCGGTTGGGGCGATTCTTCCCGACCACGCGACGATTCCCGAGATTCCCGCCATCTCCGCAAGTGAGGCTCCGCGAGACCTGCCCGGAATTGAAGCAGCCGGCGCGCTGGCACTTGCCAAGCAATTCCAAGCCAAGGGAGATGACCTTTCCTGGCGCCGCCCACTGATTGGGTTTGGGGCGGTTTACAACTACGACGTCAACGAGCTAAACAACTACGCACAGTTTTTCCAGAAAGGCACCTTCACTCCAAACAATGTGAGTTTTGGGTTGCAGATCTCTTTCCCGTTCTTTGACTTCGCCTTGCGCGCCAAGGCGAAGCAGACGGCGGCAGAAGCCTTACGCGCAACCGTTGAAGCCGAGCAAGTGCAGCGTCAGAATGATGTGCAGATTGCCACGCTCACCGGCAGCCTGCGCGAGCTCGACGCACAAGCAGAAGTGGCCGACTTGAAGCAACAGGTTGCCGCCATGCAGCTTAAAACAGTGCTTACGGAGCTTGAAGTTGGCAATGGCGCCGTCGCCGGTCAAGGTGCTCAGGCGCAAGTTAATCCAAAATCAGAGGAACTGGCGCGCATCGACGAGCGTCAAAAGTACGAGGACGCCCAGGAAGCTTCCCTTGCATTGGCTAAGGCGCGGCTTGGGTTGCTTCGCGCACTTGGGCACATGGACGACTGGTTGCACGAATTGCACACAAAATAGAACGGCCCATCGAAAAAGGCTGGCTGAAACCGCGGCAATGTTAGAATGGAAGAGATGCCTATGCCCCTGAAAACGCTGCTTCTGAATCCGCCCTCGTTTGAGAACTTCGACGGCGGCGCGAGTTCGCGCTGGCCTGCCACGCGCGAGATTGAGTCTTACTGGTACCCGGTCTGGCTGGCTTATCCGGCCGGCATGCTGGAGGGTTCGCGGCTGCTGGATGCGCCGCCGCACCACGTGTCCGCCGCCGAAACGATCAAGATCTGCAGGGACTACGAGTTCCTGGTCCTGTTTACGTCCACGGTTGGCTGGGAAGGCGACCAGCGCCTGGCTGAGGCCATCAAAGCTGCAAATCCGGCCATCAAGATAGCTTTCGTGGGGCCGCCTGTGACCACTTCGCCGGACAAGGCGCTCAACGAGTGCGCGGTACTGGACTTCATCTGCCGCCGCGAGTTCGACTACTCGATTGTCGAGTTTGCGCAGGGCAAGCCGCTGAACGAGATCCTCGGCATTAGCTACAAGATCGACGGCAAGGTTGTGCACAATCCGGACCGGCCGCAGATCGAAGACCTGGACGCGATGCCCTGGGCCACAAAGATCTACAAGCGCGACATGGACGTCACGCGCTACAACGTTCCCTTCCTGCTGCACCCGTACATCGCGCTCTACTCAACGCGCGGCTGCCCGGCGCAATGCACCTTCTGCCTGTGGCCGCAGACCCTGAGCGGGCACGCGTGGCGCAAGCGGTCGTCCGACGATGTGGCTGCCGAGTTGAAGTGGGCTCACGAGAACTTTCCTGAAGTGAAGGAGTTCTTTTTCGATGACGACACGTTCAACATCCAGAAGGCGCGGACGGTTGAGCTGTGCGCGAAGCTCAAGCCGCTCAACATCACCTGGAGCTGCACCTCGCGCGTGACCACGGACTACGACACTTTGAAAGCCATGAAGGAAGCCGGCTGCCGGCTGCTCATCGTGGGTTTTGAATCGGGCGATCCGCAGATTCTGAAGAACATCAAAAAAGGCGCAACCGTTGAGCGCGCGCGGGCCTTCGCCAAAGACTGCCACGACCTGGGGCTCACCGTTCATGGCGACTTCATTCTCGGGCTTCCGGGTGAAACCAAGGAGTCGATTCGCAACACGATCAACTTTGCCAAGACGCTGGACTGCGAGACGATTCAGGTTTCGATCGCCCACGCTTATCCGGGAACGGAGTTCTACGACTACGCGAAGGCCAATGGCTACATCACCAATGAGCGCATGGAGGATGGCGGCGGCCACCAGATGGCGCACATCGAGTATCCCGGGCTGCCGACGGACTACGTGATGGAGATGGTGCACCGCTTCTACGACGAGTACTATTTCCGGCCCAAGGCGGCGTTCCGCGTGGTTTGGAAGGCAATCGTCAATCACGATGTGCCGCGCCTTTATACCGAAGCCAGGGCATTCCTCAAGCTGCGCTCGCAACGCAACAAGATGGTCAAGGCGACCCGGGCAGCGCAACACGCCGAACCAACGACTCCGGCCAACGCCGGCGCCTAGCTTCAGTTCGCAGATACAAGACGAGGGCGGACGCGACTGCGCCGCCCTCTACTTGTCTCCGCTGTATTCTTCGAGAAAGCGAATTCAGGAATGGTTCACCACCACCTATCGCCGCGCCAGTATTTGATTCTGGGTTTGGTGGCTTTGTGCGCGCCGCTGGGCGACACGTGCCTGTCGCGGGGCATGACTTTGTTGCCCAGCATTTCGCTCGTGCATCCGGTGAGCCTGATTGGCGCCGTTTTTACTCCGTGGATTGCGCTTGGAATCGCCCTTCTGATTGGCTTCTTTGCTTCCTACCTGACGGCCCTCTCCTGGGCCGATTTGACGTTCGTTCTACCCGCAACTGCGTTCGGCAACGTCATCGTCGCGCTTTTCGCCCGGTTCTGGCTGCATGAGACGATCTCGCCGGAACGCTGGGCGGGCATCGCGCTCATCACGGTCGGGGTCGGCTTTGTGGCGCATGGTCCATCGTTAACCGAACGGCCGACTAACCGAGTCTCCGCGGGCAAAGCAGAAGCTCTAGCTGAAACGGAAACTGCCATGGACGAGTTGGCTGGGTCGACCGACCTGCGGATCGCAGCAACTCGACGGGAGCAGCCGTGATGACCAACGCCGGCATGTGGGCTGCAACCGCGATGATTTCCTGCGTCGTCCTATGCTCAACGGTGGGCGAGGTTCTGACTGCGGCGGCGATGAAATCCATCGGCGACCTGGACGATATTCGGGCACAATCGGGAATGAAGGGTGCGATTCGGGCGGTA
>JBEKVS010000060.1:0-21523 GCA_049513795.1 Occallatibacter sp.
AATTTCGCCATCATTGCCCACATCGACCACGGCAAGTCGACGCTGAGCGACCGTCTGCTGGAGCTGACCGGCTCGGTGACCGGCCGCGAGATGCAGGCACAGATTCTCGACGACATGGACCTCGAGCGGGAGCGCGGCATCACCATCAAGGCCCACGCCGTGCGCATGATGTACAAGGCGGATGACGGCGTCACCTATCAGCTGAACCTGATCGACACGCCGGGCCATGTGGACTTCAGCTATGAGGTCTCGCGCTCCCTGGCTTCCTGCGAGGGCGCGCTGCTGGTGGTGGATGCCAGCCAGGGCGTGGAAGCTCAAACCCTGGCCAATGCCTATCTGGCCATCAACCATGGCCTCGAAATTATTCCTGTCATCAATAAAATCGATTTGCCTTCGGCGGACATTCTGCGGACCCAGGAAGCCATTGAAAAGGCTGTCGGCCTGGATGCGACCGACGCCATCCCCGTGAGCGCCAAGACCGGCGTGGGCGTGCACGAGGTGCTGGAGGCCATTGTGCACCGGCTTCCTGCCCCAACCGGCGATCCGGATGCGCCGCTGCAGGCGCTCATCTTCGACTCCTGGTTCGACGCCTACCGCGGCGTGATCGTGCTGGTGCGGGTGATGCAAGGCACCATGCGCAAGGGCCAGCGCATCCGGCTGATGTCGAATGGCAAGGCATTTGAGGTTGAGTCCATGGGCGTGCTGATGCCCAAGCCGGTCGAGATCGGGCTGCTGACCGCGGGCGAAGTCGGATTTTTCGCGGCCACCATCAAGAACGTCGGCGATACCAAAATCGGCGACACCGTAACCGAAGAAGCTCGGCCGGCGGCTGCGCAATTGCCGGGCTTCGAAGACATCAAGCCGATGGTCTTTGCCGGGCTCTATACGGTTGACTCGCACGAGCACACTCTGCTGCGCGACGCTCTGGAAAAACTGCGCCTTAACGATTCGTCGTTCTTCTTCGAGCCGGAAAGTTCCGTAGCTTTGGGCTTCGGATTTCGCTGCGGCTTCCTCGGCCTGCTGCACATGGAGATCATCCAGGAGCGGCTGGAGCGCGAATATGAGCTCGATCTGATCACCACGGCACCGGGCGTCCGCTACCACATCACGCTCACCGATGGCAGCGTGATCGAAGTCGACAACCCGTCGCGCTGGCCCGAACCGACTAATATCGATATCATCCGCGAGCCGGTGATCACCGCCAAAATTCTGACCAACGAAGAATATGTCGGCGGGATCCTCAAGCTGGTGGAAGAGAAGCGCGGCCGGCAATTGAACTTCGAATATGTGACGCAGACGCGCGTGCTGCTGACCTACGAGCTGCCGCTGAACGAGATTGTGCTCGACTTCTACGACCGGCTCAAATCCATCTCTCGTGGCTACGCCTCGCTCGACTACCAACTCGCCGGCGAATGGGAGTCACCGATGGTCAAGATGGACATTCTGGTCTCCGGCGAGCCGGTGGACGCGCTGTCGATTATCGTGCATCGCGACTTTGCCTATGAGCGCGGCAAGCTGCTGGTTTCAAAGATGCGGGAACTGATTCCTCGCCAGCAGTTCGAAGTCGCCATCCAGGCCGCCATCGGCTCCAAGATCATTGCCCGCGAGACAGTTGCGGCGCTGCGCAAAAACGTGCTGGCCAAGTGCTACGGCGGCGACATCTCGCGCAAACGAAAGCTGCTGGAAAAGCAAAAAGAAGGCAAGAAACGGATGAAGCGGATTGGGAAAGTGGACATTCCGCAGGAGGCTTTTCTGGCTGTGCTGCGGGTGGGGGAAGACCAGCAGAAGTGAGGGCTGGAGTGAGGGTTGGCCCTTAACCATTTAGATACTTTAGTTACGCGCTATTCATGGTCAACTGTGGAAAGCGCCATTTCGAGAGGCACAAACCGGAGCGGCGCGCAAGTATTCTCGTCACCGAAGCGCAAGCTGAATTCTCATTGATATAGAAGGACTTAAACTCTCTATCAGAAATCTGGGCGGCATGGCAAGAGGCGAAAAGGCAGTTTGTTGGAAAAATCGGAGCAAATAATCCACACTTTTTTCCACAGACACGGGCGCGCGCGGCCCGAATTTATTTTCGCGGTGGAGTGAACAGTTTGACTCGGTATGCTAGGCGGAGCAAGCATAGCAGAAAGGCCCCGGAATCCGGGCCTTTCTCAGCACAAAATGCGGAATATTTTTTAGTGGCTTGCCGGCGGCTTGGGAGCCGGCTTGGCAGCCGGTCCAGCGGCCGATGCCGGCGGAGCCGCGGGTGGCGGCACACCGGACTTGACGTTGTAGGCATCCACCACCGCCTTGCTGATATCCGTGGACGGGACCGCAAACAGAACCGGGTTCTGCTGCTGCGAAACATCGAGCACCAGCGTATAGCCCTGCTGCTGGGCATAGCTGGAGAGCACGTCGTAGACCTTCGACGCCAGCGTGCTCATCATCTCCTGCGCTTCCTGCTGGCCCTCGTTGCGCAGATCCTCGGCATCCCGGTCGAGCTTCTTCTTCTTCTCGTCGATGGTGCGCGCCTGCGAGGCTTTGGCGGCGTCGCTGAGGGTAGCGCTCTGGGTCTGCAAAGCCTTGGTGAGGCTCTCAATCTCGTCGTTCTGCGCCTTCAGGGCATTTTCCTTGGGCTGGTACTTCTTCTGCAGGTCGGCGAAGTTACGCTGCCCTTCGTTGGTCTGGGCTACCGCCGCCTGGAAGGCGATGACGGCAATCTTGGCCGGCCCGGCGGGAGCTGCTGCCGCGGCCGCGGGTGCTGTTTGTGCGGCTGAGCTCAGGGCAAAGCCCGAGGCCAGCAAAGTGGCGATTGCAAACGAATGCTTCATCTGAATGGGAAACTCCTTAAAGTTCCGGTGGCGAATTTTCTTGGGTTCGGCTGCCGCGCACAAGGGCGGGAACAGGCCGGTGCCTCCTGAGCAACCTCACGGTCCTTTACCTGCCCAGCGACAAAGCCGGAGGGAGCCAAGATGCGGAAAAGACGCGGACGGAGACCTCGGCGGAACAGTATGGATTATAGGTGCGCCCGTAGGGTGCGTCAAACTCGCCAAGCGCGGGTTCCGGCGCGAGACTCAATGCGTTGCGGGGGGCTTGGGAGCAGCGGGCTTCTTGGGCGCCGGGGCCGGAATGCCCGATTTTGCGTTATAGACGTCGACCACCGCCTGACTGATGTTCACGGAATCAGAGGCATACAGAATGGGAGAGTGTTGCTCGCTGGCGTCCAAAACCATGGTATAGCCGCGCTGCTGCGCATAGCTGATCATCACGTCATAGAACTTTTTCCCAACCTCGCCCAGCACCCGCTGCAGCTCCTCGTTGCCCTCGTTGCGTAAGTCCTCGGCCTCGCGCTGCAGCTTCTTCTTCTTCTCCTCAATCGTCTTGGCGCGGCTGGCGCGGTCTGCGTCCGTCAGCGTTGCGCCATGGCCCTGGAGGTCCTTTTGTAGGCTCTCAATCTCGTCGTTCAGTGTCCTGAGTTCCGCGGTCCTGGGCTCGAATTTTTTCTGGAGCTCGCCCAGGTCGCGCTGCCCCTCGTTCGTCTGGGCTACAGCCGCCTGAAGGGCAATAACGGCAACTTTGGCGGTTGCGGCAGGCACTGCGGCTGGGGTTTGGGCGGAAGCTGCCAGGGCAAGGTCCGCACCCGCCAGCATCAGTGCAATGACGAGAATGCGATTTTTGGAAATGGAGTACTCCTTCAGAATATCGGTCATCACAATATCGGTCGGCAAAGACTCGGCCGGCAGAACTTCTGTCAGCCACTTCGACCCGGACCGTCACCCATGACGAGAACCCTAGTGCGGTGCCGGCGGATTGGTGGCCGGTTTCGGGGCCGGTGGCAAGCTTGCCGGTTGCGCCGGCGGAGGCGGAACACCCGACTTCACGTTGTAGGCGTCGATGATGGCCTTGCTGATGTCGATGCTCGGGCTGGCATAGAGCACGATGGGCGACTGCTGCTGGCTGGCGGTGCCGTCCAGAACCACGGTGAACCCCTGCTGCGCCGAGTAGCTGTTCAGAACATCGAAGACCTTGGTTGCAACCTTGTTATAGAGGTCGTTCATTTCGCCCGACAGGTCGGTCTGCGCATCCTCGGCAAAACGCTGGGCAGCCTTTTTCTTGTCGTCGATGGTCTTGGCCTGGGCGGCGCGGGCAGCGTCGCTCAGCTTGTCGCCCTGGGCCTGCAACTGCTTCTCCAGGCCGTCGATCTCGTCGGCCATGGTCTTGAGCTGGTTGCGCTTAGGCTCATACTTCTTTTGCAGGTCGGCAAAGTCGCGCTGAAATTCATTGGTCTGTCCCACCACCGCCTGGAAGGCAATGACGGCGACCTTGGCCGGCCCGGCCGGGGCCGATGGCGGCGCGGAGGCCGCAGGCGCGGGCGCGGGAAGAGTTTGAGCACCGGCGCTGAGGGCCAAGCCCGCTGCCAGCGCCGGAATGAGTACAAAGGTACGCTTCATTTGATTCAAAAACTCCTTCGCAGTTCCTGTGCGACCCGGATGGTCAATCGCCGAACCGGACGCGTGCCTCCTGTTAGACCCTCGCTTCTTTCCTTGGTCACTCCACACCGGGATTGGCGGAGGCAGGAAGAGCATAAGCGGATACATGGGCAGGAACCTACTGGATTATAGGGGTGCGGGGCGAATGTGGTAAAGCTGCCCCGGCCAGGAATGGACCGCTTAGGCCAGGCGTTAAGGACGGGACGAACCTGCGGCTCAAGGGCAAAAGCGCGTCGCTGACATGCGCCGGCCTGTGCTAGGATGCTCACGAGCGGCCATCAGGCAGCGTCGAACGACCGGATACGCTCCTGCAAGCCGCTTCTCAAGCCTGGCCTTGCAAGCCAGTTCAGGAGATGCAAATGAAGCACGCCGTCGTTCCGCTTCTCGCGCTCTGCGTTTCCGCCGTTCCCGCCCTCGCCCAGACAGTCGACCAGCATCAGATGCGGAAGCCTGGCCAAACTCCCGCCCTGACCGTGATAGTGGGACCGACATATGACTTCGGCAGTTGTCCGGTCTCACTGCGTGCCAACCAGGCCGCCGGCGGCAACTCGCTTGAGGTGGACAATGCGAAACCGAAAGGAATCGCCCAGGGCCTGCGCCTGCTCGTCGTCGAACCGAAGTCAAAGCAGGTGGTATCGGCCAGTGTGACCGTGCGCGGGCTCGCCGACAAGGGGCGCATGGTGCAGACGCTCTCAACGGACTCCGAAACTTCGGATGCGTCGCGAACGCTAGAAGCCAAGTTCGCCGCCGGCGCGGGGAATGAAGGCTCCGCATTCATTTGGGTTCCCGGCCTGACGGCCGTCCAAGCCATCGATCTGGATTCAGTAACATACTCCGACGGAACCACGTGGAAGATGGCCGAGAGCAGCGTCTGCCGCATTGTTCCAGATCCGCTGATGCTTGTTAATAACCGCTGACGGAGTCTCTTGGCTGGGTACGCCCCGGTGAAGCAGCAAGTGCCATTCTGCTTCGCCCAGGGCAGGCTTTCGACTCGCTTCGCTCGCTCAGGATGATGGTCGGTCTTGGGGCGCAGAGAGAGCCAGAGCCTGGTGCTAGCGCGAGACCGCGGCCTGAGTCGCCGTTTCCGGAATCACATCGTAACTGCCGTAATCGATGGTCATCACGGCCGTGCCCCCGACGCGCACATGCGTTTCGCTGCGCACTTGTTGCGGCAGCCAGAAACTGCCCGTCTTGGCGCCTGTGTAGTGGATGAGCGTGCGGGCGATCCAAAACGATGGGCTCTTGGCCGGTTCCGTCTCCATCTTCACCACGGCGAAATCAACCGCGTCTACCCAGATTTTTCCTCGATAGAGAAACTTGCTTGCCGTCAACGGCTCAACATTCAAAACGTAAGCTTGACGGCCCTCCAGGTTCTCGCTGCTCAGGAGCTGGAATCGATAATTCGCTTCGCTCAGCGCGGTCGAGGCTTTGTCCTGCGCCGCCTCCTCTTCGCTTTCCAGCGCACGCCTCAGGACTTTTTCTCGAAGCGTCTTCGAACCGCTCTCGGAGACAATGCGAAAGTTCTTTCCGGCCCCGGTGTCGTAACTCACTTCGACATCCATCTCGGCGTCGACTTTGGTTGAGAATCCGCGGTACTCCACCTGGTAATGGCGCAGGGCCTTGTAGTGTTTCAGGTCATCGTTCTGGCTTTTCGTGTTAAGCCGGACGTGCTCGACAATCTGGGACGCAGTCAGGTTCGCCCGCGCCTCTTGTGCCGCACAAAAAGGGGGTGAAAAACCTGCCGCCAGCGCCAATAAAACCGCCAGCGAGGCAATCCGATCCTGTCCGGTGGGCATGCTCGCATCATAGCCTGCTACGCATTGCCGCGCTGTACCGCTTAGATCAAACTTTGGCAAAAATTGCGTTCGAGTTCTCAAGCAAGTTCGAGGGCAGGCCGCTTCATCAACTCGAAGCGAGAAGGTATGGCTGGCACGCGCTCTGCCGCGCTCCCGCGACGGACAAGAAAAAGGCAGGCATCCGTGCTGGATGCCTGCCCTCTTAAGAGAACCAAAGCTTGCTTAGTTGATGGTCAGCGTGAAGGTCGCGGTATTGGTAATGGTTGACGTGGTTGAATCCGTTCCGGTGACGGTGATGGTGTAATTGCCCTTCGGCGGGTCGGAGACCGTGGTGCTCACGCTGCCGCCGCACGCGGTAACGGCCAGCCCTGCCGCCGCCAGCAGAATCATCGCCGCCAAGCCGCGGAGCTTGCGCGAGCGGCCCAGGAAGCCCGCCAACAGCAGGCCTGCGAAGGCCACCGTCATGGGAATGGGGTTGCCGCCGTTCGTGTTCTTCGCCGAACTGCTGGTCGCGCCCAGCCGGCGCATAGATGGTTTTCCGCCGTTGCGGATTGCCCCGGTTGAAGTACAGTCGGCGGCGTTGGCGTCCAGGGTGAGTTGTATCGTTCCAGCTGTCGTACCGCTAATGGCCACGACTCCATCGCCGGCGGTGTTTTGGTCGCTCCACTGATAACACAGGTTCTGTAGAGCGGAGGAGTTGGAGGTCACAAAGGACATGTCCACAGTGCCTGTGTATGCGGGCGAAGCGGAAGGAGTCACGGTGATGGTTTCGCTTCCCGACGCCCCCTGGGCCACGGTCAGCGTGCTCGGGGTTGGAGCCACGGCGAACGTTCCTTTGCCCGAACTGACAGCTGCGACGGTCACGCTTACGCTGCTGCTGGATGGCACGTGCGTGGCGTCGCCGGCATAGGCGGCGAAGATGGTGTGCGAGCCCGCGGTTGCGAACGAGGTTGTGTAGACGTAGGTCCCATTCGAGGCCAGCGCCTCAGTGATCGCCGTTCCGCCGTCCACTTCGATCGATACATTGCCGGTCGGGATGGTGGTACCGGTGGCGGATGCGACTGTGATAGTGAATGTGTCGCTGACATTCGTGTTGGGCGCGGCGCTGGAAGCAGCGATCGCGGTGGTTGTATCTATCAGCGCCGCACTCACGCCGGTGTTGGCCGGCCAGGCCGCGGCCAGGCTGGCGGCATCCACCGATCCAAGCCCGGTTACCTGGTCGTAGCCTGTTCCGGCGCTGAATCCGATGGCGCCGCTGCAATCCGCCGAGCCCGCCGTGCAATCGTTGTTGCCGGTGGTGATGTCGTGGAAGGCCGCTGCGTAGGTAGCGCTGTTGGAGGCCAGCGTGTAGAGGGTGGGATTGATCAGGCCTTGACCCTCGGTATATCCGGAGTTCTGGTTGATCAGCGCCAGGATTCCGGAGAAGATGGGCGCGTCAAAGCTGGTGCCGCCGGCAATGGTCAGATATTCGCTGTTGGCATCGCGAAATCCATTGGCGCAACTGCCCGTGATTCCAGTCTCAGGATCGCTGCTGCAGAACAGGTAGCCGGGGTTGCTCGGGGATGCGTAGAGCGCCAGGTCGGGCACATCGCGTTTGCCGTCGGCGGGAATGCCCGGGACGCCGGTTTGCCAGCTTGGCTTGGTAAACAGCGAACTCGCGCCGCCGCCGCCGGAACTGAGGCAGTCGCTTTGTCCGCAGTTTGCCGCGTCATCGTTCCAGGCGATCTCGGGAATGTATTGAAGCGCCGTACTGACGGTGTCGGAGCTACCGGGCGCCGACCAATAGCCGTCCCCGGCGGTCAGGTAATCCCCGTTGTCGGCGGTGGCCGAGATCTCCGTCCCGCCCATACTGGTCACGTTGGGGCTGCTGCCCGGGTAGTCAACGCCGAGCGCCTCCTGCTGCGCGGTGGTCAGGTCCGTGTCTCCAAAGCAATCGGTCGAGCCGTCGTCGCCTGCCGCGGCCATCACCGTTTGTCCTTGCGTGGCGGCTTGTTCGAAGAAGGTCTCCAACGTCTGGCCGCCCAGGTCGGCTTCGCAGTCGCCATAGCTCGAACTGATAATGGGCGCCAGGTCCTGATCGATGGCGTATTGAATTGACTGGAACGCGCCGCCGCTGTTCGAGCTGTTGCCGGTGAACACGAACTGGATGGTGGCGCCGGGAGCGATGGCGCCGGACCATTCAATGTCCAGGTCCGATTCTGCTTCGTCGCCAGTGGAGACGGGGTTGATGGCTGCGTCGCCGGTGTTGGGCACCAGCACCTGCGTAGGGTCTTTTACGGTAAGGCCGGCCGCATTTTGGAAGGCCTCAATGTCGCTCAGCTGAATTTCAGATTGTCCGACGAGGGCGATCGCCTGTCCGGTGCCGGTGATGCCGGCGTTATAGAGCGGATTAATGTCGTATACAGTCTTAATGTCGGGCGGCGCAAAAAAGACTTCGCCCGTCTGGCTCGACGTGAAGGCCGGTTTTACGCGTGCGTTCTTGCCGAAAACGGCATGCGATTTGGGGCGGAAGTCGTCAAGATTTTTGATCGCCAGCACGGTCGGCGCCAGTGCGGAGGGAACGCTCAGCGCAGTGGAGGGTGCAAAATGCTTCGTGCCGCTGAGGTTGTAATAATGCATCTCGGTGGAGAAGGCTTGCTCCACCTGGCGCACGGTGCCGGCAAAGTGAATCGCATTCTTGCTGCGCGCCACATCGTCGATGGCGAAGCCCTGCTGTTGCAACCAGCCCTCAACCTTGGCCAGATCGGCATCGGCCATGCCAAAGCGCGCCGCGAACTGGTCAGGGTTGAGCCATTGGTGATACTGCGGCGATGCAGGATTCTGCTGCGCGGCGATCAATGCCTTCAGGTCGGCTTCCTGCGCCGCCGAGCGGCTGAAGACGATGGTGATGCCGTCAAGCCGCGTGTTGGCCGGCACCCGGCCGGCATCGTATTGCGCCTGCGCCAAGGGGTTCTGCGAGTTCTTCAGCGTCGATTGTTCCGTGCTGACGATCTCAGAGGAGATGCGGGCGGACTGCGCGCTGGCCAGCGAAGCCATGAGCGCGCACGACGCAAGCAGTGTGACAGCCAGAATGAATTTGCGTTTTGAATCTGCAATCATTGTCTTCATCGCCATTCCTTATGATTTGAAAAAGTTGAAAGTTGAAGCATTTCTCCACCATTCTGAATCGTCCTGGCTCCGGCTTCCCCTGCCGTGCGGCCTTCCCAACCGAAGCCGCAAGAACACCCGCATGGAGTTGGAACCTGCCATGGGCCGATCCAGACTCTCATCCATCGATTCAATTCAATGTTTACCAAGTGCGCTTGCAACCTCCAGAAATGCGCGATCCCGTCGGGGCGCCGATCTCCGCTCGGTGGGCTTCGCTCATCGCGAACCGCCGAGAGAGAAACTCTGATTCGACTTCAGCATTCGACAGATCGTTCGTGGTGCTGCGCGATGCACTTGTTGCAGAGGGCAGAGCAAAAACAAAGGAAGATTCGACTGGCCTGCTCATAGTGGCAAGGGTTCGAGGTGAGCCCCGATACCGCAAATCACTCCTGACCGTTGGACACCGTAGTCGTCTGAAAGTTGCGGGTGCGTCTCATTTTCTGCGCCGACAACCGATGCGGCAGTAACGATCGAGATTCCTCTTTAATGTTTCTCTGCGGGCCACTATAGCCGCAGATACACACCGATCATGGGCTCCGCTGTATGCGTGAACGCGCCTGATGAACCGTAGAGCTTGGTGAGGTCCGGCGCCTTGTAAAGATTTCCACGATATTGCAGGCGTAACCCGAGGTGCGGAAGCAGTCCCCAATCCAGACCACCCCCATAGACAAACACCGGCTTGGTGGAGGTCGCGGTCTCAGCCTGCCCGCCGACCGGCTCATTGAAGAGCAAGCCGCCGCCCGCGAGCGCGAAGGGGCGCAGATTGGCCAGCCGCACCGATGCTATCCAATCGCCGGTGATTTCGTGTGCGTCCGCCGAAACTGTGGCGGGCGTGATGTTGCCGCAGGGGATTCCGCAGCTTATCTGGGGCGTATATTTCTGGTTGGCGCGATTGAATGAATATGTTCCTTCGAATCCCACGATGGGGTTGTCGATGTGCCGCACTTCGACAATCCCTCCAGCCGCGTTGGCCGGGCTTTGCACCACACCGTCTCCCGTCGTGGTTCCGCTGAATGCTCCGTAGACGCTCAAAGCTACATCGGTCTTCTCAATCGCACCCACCGGCTCCACTTGCGCGCCAGCTGTGTTCAACCCGCCCAAAGCCGCCGCTACCAGCGCTGCGGGAATCCATTTCATCTGCATGACGACCTCACAATTCGGAATTCAAAGGCGCACTACTCCCAACCCAAGCCATATTGACCCTTGGACGCTGAAAAAGATGCGCAGGTTGTTGAGTTCCAGGACTGCGAACCATTTCCGCCACATATCAATTTGTCGGTCTCGACAGGAGGGCCCGGCAGCCATAACCAGCGCAGGCGCGGTTTGCGGATCGACCGCAATTCAGGTGTCCGCAAGCGAACACCGCAATTCGCACTCGAACAGCGAAATACCGCCGGCGTGGCCGCGAGCACGCCCTAAGCCGTTCTCTATCAACCGCCGAGCTTGAGCGGCTTTGGAGCAGCGATTGCTATTCAAAACCTGAGATCTCGCGCCAAACCCTTCGGTGATCCAGTTTTTTCGATTCGGCATTTTTTGATTCGGTCTTTTCGATTCAGGAGAAACCTCATGACCTCCCTATGGATGCAGGACCTGCGTTATGCCTTCCGTCAGCTTCGGCGCTCAGGGTCGTTTACGGCGGCCGTGTTGCTCACGCTCGCTGTCGGCATTGGTCTCAACGCGGCCATCTTCACGCTCGTGGATTGCGTTCTGCTGCGGCCGCTCGGCTATCGCGACGCCGACCGCATCTTCGCTATCGATACGCGCTTCCTGCAGGAGGGCCGGGCCATTCCCAGGCTTGGCGGAGACGACTATGTCGACGTGGCCGCGAAGGTGCGCTCGCTCGAGTCCGCGGCCTATTACTCCACCGGGCAGGATGGCGTGTTGCTGGATGGCCGGTCGCTCTACCTCAATCTCGCCGGCGTGAGCTCTGGATTCGGCAGCGTGATGGGTGTTCAGCCGGTTGCCGGGCGGCTGTTCCGCGACGGCGACTCCGACGCCGGCGAAGTCCTGGTCGGGGAATCATTCGCCGAACAATACTTCGGATCTGCCCAGGCGGCAGTAGGCCGGGCGCTTAAGTACAACGGACGCACGCGCACCATCGTCGGTGTGCTCCCCGCCGGGTTTTCGTTCCCTGACAAGGCCGTGGCCTGGATCGAGATGCCGTCGCGGCCGGAAGTTGCCAGCCGCACCGCCTATAACCAGCGCGCCGTCCTCAAGGTCAAGCCCGGCGTAACCGCCGCACAGTTGAACGCCGAAATGGCGACGCTCTCCCGACAACTGCAAGCAGCCTATCCTGACGACCAGCACAAGGCCCTTGAGGCAGTCCCGCTGCAGGAGCAGATTGTGGGCAAAATTCGCCCCATCCTGCGCCTGCTCATGGGTTCGGTGATCGTCGTGCTGCTCATCGTGTGCGCCAACATCGGCCATCTGCAGCTGGTGCGCTCATCGCGCATGCGCCGCGATGCAACCATCCGCACCGCCCTGGGCGCGACGGCCGCGGCCATTGCCCGCCGGGCTCTACTGGAATCGCTGCTTCTGGCCTTGACGGGGTGCGGACTGGCTCTGATCATCGCGGTGCCGGCGCTGCGCCTGCTCACGGTGATGGCCCAGGGCGAAATTCCCCGCCTTGCGGATGTGCGCCTCAACCGGGATGTGCTGCTCTTCTCGTTCGCCATGAGCTTGGTCACCATGGTCGTCACGGCCTTGGTTCCAGTGTGGCGTTCCGTCAAGGTAAGTCCGGCGGGCGTTTTGAAGCAGGAACAACTGGGCAACAGCGAGAGCCGCAAATCGCGGCGTCTGCGCGACACCCTCATTGTGGGTGAAGTGGCGCTCACGCTCACCCTCTGCGTGGCCTCGGTTTTACTCGCTCGGGAGATGATCGCCGAAGCGCGGCAAGACCTGGGTTTCTCTGTCGATAACCTGTTGGTTATGGACACTCACATCGCTTCGGCGCAGCCGCAAACCCTCTTCGGAACTGCGACGACGCCCGAGTTCGTCACCATGCGCGCCGTGCTCGAATCGGTGGCCAAGACTCCCGGCGTTAAGAGCGTCGCCGCCATTCAAGGCATCCCCATGGTGGATGGCAGCGCCGATGTCGGATATGCGATTCGCGGTCGCATGGAGTTCAAACCCGGCGTGGAACACCTGCCGGATGCGGATATTCAGCCCATCACCCCCGCCTACTTTCAGACCATGGGCATTCCGCTTCTGCACGGGCGCCTGCTTACCGACGAGGACAACAACAGCTCCGCGCCGGTGCTGGTCGTGAGCCGCGAACTCGCCGAACGGCAGTTTCCCGGTCAGAATCCTATCGGTCAGCAGATCATGTGCGGCTACGACGAGAAATCCAGCTGGTGGACGATTGTGGGCGTGGTGGGCAACGTCCGCCAGAATTCGCCGGCATCGCCCGCGGGCGAGACCATGTACGTGCCGGTCGCACAGCATTCCTTCCGCGCCGCCGATATGCAGGTCGTGGTGCGTACCGGCATCGACCCGGCCACCATGGCCTCAAGTCTCGAACCGATGCTGAAGCGCGACTATCCGCAGGTCGCCGTCAGCTCGACCACCATGCGCGAAGCAGTCGGTGAATCATCGCGCGCGCAACGCTTCCGCACCATTCTCTTCGGCGCCTTCGCGGCCGTCGCTATCCTGCTGGCCGCGGTCGGCATCTACGGAGTGACGTCCTATACCGTGGCGCAGCGGCGCTTCGAATTCGCGCTCCGCTTTGCGCTGGGCGCCCGGCGCGGCCAAATCGTTTCCCTCACGCTAACGCACGGCCTGTTGGTCGCATCAGTTGGCATCGTTATCGGGGTGGCGCTCAGCCTTGGCCTGCTGCGCGTGGTGGGAAGTTTCCTTGGCAAGCTCCCCGCGTTCGATCCCGGTTCATACGCCATCTCAATTCTGTTCGTGCTCTCGATTGCCATCGCTGCCGCGATCGTCCCCTGCCGGCGCGCGTCGAAGGTGGAGCCCATACAGGTTTTGCGCGGCGAATAGTCCTATCTCGCGCAGGATCCTGCCCTGCAAGCGCGAGCCGCGGGCCATGCGCTCGCGATTCCGCGTTATCCTGTCAGAACACCATGGCCCACCACGGAATAAACCCACGGAAGTCTCTCCCCATCCTGACGGTTTTCACAGGCGCCGCGCTCTCATTTGCCGCAAACTCCGTCGCCCAGGAGGGCACGAAGAACGTGATTCCTTATCTGGACGAACAGCCTGTCCGCGCCCAGCATGGCATGGTGGTGAGCGTGCATCATCTAGCTTCGGACGCCGGCCTGGAGGTCCTTCGCGCCGGCGGCAATGCCGTGGATGCCGCCGTGGCAACCGGATTCGCGCTTGCCGTCGTGCATCCTAAGGCGGGTAATCTCGGCGGAGGAGGCTTCCTGCTGCTGCGCACCCACGACGGCCACGCCACATTCATTGACTACCGCGAGAAGGCCCCGCTGGCCGCCACTGAAACCATGTACCAGGACGCGCAGGGAAACCTCATACCCGCGGACAGCCTGCTCTCCAGCGTAATCGGCTATCGGTCGATCGCGACACCTGGCTCGGTGGCCGGCATGGTGTACGCGGAGCGCAAGTACGGCAAGCTGGAAATTGCGCGTGTCATGGCCCCAGCCATCAAACTGGCGGGCGATGGATTCGTGCTCAGCGCCGAGGAAGCCAAAGAGCTCACCGATCCCGACCTGGCCAAATTTCCTGAGTCCAAACGCATCTTTCAGCGCGACGGCCAGCTGTACAAAGCGGGCGAGACATTTCGCCAGCCGGAGTTGGCCCATACCCTCGAGCGGATTGCCGCCGATCCTGAGGAGTTCTATCACGGCAAGATGGCCCACGAGCTGATCGAGCAACTGCGCAAAGGCGGCGCGCTGCTCACCCTCGACGATCTGGCTCAGTACAGCGTCGTCGAGCGCACTCCGGTTACGGGGACCTTCCATAACTACTCGGTTATAAGCGCGCCGCCACCTTCATCCGGCGGCATTGTCCTCGTGAGCGCACTGAACATTCTTGAAGGCTTCGATCTGGCCAGGCTAGGCGACCGGTCGCCTCAGTCGATACATTTGATCACCGAGGCCTATCGCCGCGCCTACATGGATCGCGCCGACTATCTCGGCGACCCCGACTTCAACGACATTCCCACCGCGGCCCTCACTGCGAAGCCGTACGCCGACGCATGGCGCGCGACCATCGATTTGAGCGCAGCAACAGCGTCCTCATCCCTGGTTCGTCCGGCCCATTTTCTTCCTCCGGCGCCGGCGACTGCCGGGCGACGCAAGCCGGAATCGCACGACACAACCCATTTCTCGGTCGTCGATGGGGAAGGCAATGCCGTTTCCGTGACCACCACGCTCAACGACAGCTTCGGCTCCCATGTCACCGCGGGGTCGCTGGGATTTCTGCTCAACGACGAGATGGATGACTTCGCCGCCAAGATGGGTGTGCCGAATATGTTCGGCTTGATTCAGGGTCCAGCGAACGCGATCGCTCCCGGCAAGCGGCCGTTGAGCTCGATGACGCCGACCATTGTCCTCGAAGACGGCAAGCTGCGCTACGTGCTCGGCTCACCGGGCGGCGCGCGCATCATCACCACCGTCGGCAACATCTTTCTCTCCGCAGCCGAGGGCGGGCTGAACATCCAGCAGGCCGTCGACGCGCCGCGCTTCCATCATCAGTACCAGCCGGACAAACTGTTTGTCGAACCGGGATTTGCCGAGGATACGCTGGCCGCTCTGCGCAAGATGGGCTATGCCGTCAACATGCGAGAGGGTCACTGGTCGAACGGCGAGTGCATCGCCATCGATCCCAAAACCGGCGAGCTGGAAGGCGGGCAGGACCACCGCAGCCATTACGGCAAATCCGCAGGCTACTGAACTATTGACTGAATTGGTCCCTATTGGCCAGCCGCGATCCAAGTTTTTCCCCATCCGCTGATCGATGCGAGCAACCTTAACCTTAGGTCTGCATCTCACGGTTGGGGCGCCCGCAGAATTTCATACTTGAATATTTTCATCCATCCCCTGGGTATTTCTGTGGGATGAGCGCTCAACGAGTTTGCACGCCACAATGGCAGTCAAACGAATGGGTGGGGGTCGAAAACCTCCACTCTGAGCCGGGTCCCGGCCAGTTGAATCTTCCCTTCAACTGGCTTTGGATCCTTCGTGGCAACCGCGCTCCACTGCGTGGAAGCTGCTTGCTTTCCTGCGCGCTTGTGCCTTGGGTTTTTGTGCATTGCGGCAAGACGGACGCCCGCTCAACGCAGTTCCAACGATCGAGGTTTTCCATGGCAGCCGAAATCAAACCGGGTTGGAGCAGACCCTCCACAATCCTCTTCGCCTCGGAGTTTCCCCCCAACGAGAAGGCGTTCACCTTCGCCCTGTCGCAGGCATGCGAGTTTAGCGCGGAGCTCGTCATCTTCCATGCGATTGACGCGCTTCCAGTTCCCGCGTCCGGCGCCACACCCACGCAAATCAACGACTACGCCGTCGTGCGCGAGGCCAAACTCCGGTTTGAAACCCTCTGCCGGCGCGCCAAGGACCTCGGCATTCGCTGCAAGGTCGTGATCCGGATGGGGCAGGCCGCCGACCAGATTCTCGCCTTCCTGCGCGAACGCAAGATTGACCGCGTTGTGATGGGCGCGCACTCACCCGGCCCGGTGGGCAAGCTACTGGTGGGCTCCGTAGCCGAGGCGGTGCTGCGCAGCGCCAGTGCGCCTGTTTGTATCGTCGGCCCGCATGCGAGTGCGGACTCCTATCGCTCCACCGGCGATCGCAAGATTCTCTGCGACGTGAGCCAGCAGCGGGCGCGCCACGCGGTGGCAAACTTCGGCGCCGCATTGGCTTCAAGTCAAAAAGGCTGCCTGATCCTGCATCGTGTTATCTCGCCCCATGAGCGGGACGAGATTCTCGCCTACCGCACCATTGACCAGCTTGAGGCCGAACTGCCGCCGCTGGCGCCGGCGCATGCGAAGAGCAAAATGAGCCTGCGGACCAGGGTGGTCTTCGGCGATCCCATCGAAGAGCTGCTCTACCAGGGAAGATCGCAGCAGGTCCATTTGATCGTGCTGGGCGCCCAGGGTGCCTCGCAATTTGCCGCAGTCAGCCGAGCCGGCACGGTGTACAAGATTCTCGCCTACGCGCCTTGCCCGGTGATCGTCCTGTCGCCGGTTCTCCTGTCCGAGTTCGGTGCGGCCGAGACGCAGCCGCGCATGTCCGAACTCCACTTTGTGGCCGGCGTCATCTGATGTAGGGAAAGCTCGTGAGGGAGAAGCGGGGCTCGGCCTGGGATTGAATCGGAATTCCGGCGAAGACCCTCGCTGGATTCCAGCCAGCCGCCGTTCCCGAAGCGGCGATCTCTTAGCCCAAAAAGGCGGCTTGAGGCGATTTTCCGCAGAATTGTGCTGAATTGAACATTCAGCCTCTTCCATTCTGCTGTATAGGAGAGTACCTTTCAGACAGTGCAACATGTGCGCAATCTAACCTAAGTATGCGCGCTGGCTTCATCGGACGGAAATCTTTCCGTTTTGCATCCAGGCCACCAACTTGACCTCATCGGCGCCAAGGGGTTCAGTTCCCTTGGAAATCCGGGAGGGTTCGAACCAGTTTTTTTGCTACACCATTTCCCAGTCGTGCGTAATCGGGATGCAAGCCTGCCAACGAATGATTGTGCAAGCTTGCACCCCATCCCTCCGGTATTCCATCCGCAACAAAATTTGTGTCTTGTCGCGCCCGCACCATCTCACGCAACACCCCTTCGGCCGAAGCCTGTAGCCAGAATGAGACAATGGAGTTGCGTCCAGTTTGGCTAGAGCGAAACCAGCGTTCCGGTGCCTATTCAGTTATGTGCGGGTCGCCGTTCCCTGATGGTCACGGTGACTCGGGATCCTGGGTCTCGGGAAAATGAGCTTCGGGAAAATGGGTTTCTGGATAAAGGGCTTCGAGTTAACTCGACCCTGGTTTCGCTGTAGCCTCCGGATGCGGGAGATGCCCCGACCATGCTGCGAGTCGTTTCCACACACCTGTTTCTCAACCAGCGGCTGCACCCCGGCATGCTGGAACTCGCCGAACGTTCGGGCGCCCAGGCAGTGGAGATCTTTGCCGCGCGGCAGCATTTTGACTACACCAGCCGCGATCATATCGCCGAGCTTGGATCGTGGTTCCGCAGCAACACGCTCAAAGCTTTCTCCCTGCACGCGCCTCTCTACCCCGACCGCGAAATGGGCCGTGCCGGAGCGCCGGCGGTCAACGTGCTGCACCCGGAGAAAGCCCGCCGCATCGACGCCATGGACGAGATCAAGCGGGCTCTCGAAACCGCCGAGCAGATTCCCTTTTCGAACCTTGTCATGCATCTCGGCGAGCGCGCCGACGGGTGGTCGCAGCGCTCGGTTGAGTATGCCATCAACGCCCTCGAGCACCTCGGCGCCTTCGCCCACCCCCTCGGCGTGCGGTTGCTGGTGGAAAACCTTTTGAACGAGCCCACCAGCCCTGAGCACCTGATCACCATTCTCGATCTGGGGCACCTGAACAATATCGGGATCTGTCTCGACCTGGGCCACGCCCACATCCTGGGCGGAATTGCCGAAGCAGCTGCCGCACTTGGCAGCCGCATTGCCAGCCTGCACGTGCATGACAATCACGGCACCAAGGACGAACACCTTTGGCCCGGCGACGGCACCATCGACTGGCCGGCGGCTGTAAAGGTTCTCAAGGCGCTTCCCACCCCTCCAGCAGCGGTGCTGGAAATCCATCAGTCCCTGAGCAGCGATCAGCACGCCCTGCCTCCCCGCATCGAGAAGGCTTTCGCGCTCTTCGATTGAAGGATGGCGGGCGGATGCGAACTCGGCTCGACAATCGTAGGGCCGGGCTTTATGCCATTTCTCCTTTCGCTGAATAGCTGTCCCACCCTAGCCGCAAGAACCAAGACGCGGCGAGGATGGGGCACCCACATTTCACCTTCAGGAGAAATACTCTAGTTCTTGACAGGTTCTTAGGCCTGGGAGTCGGAAGGTGCCGGCTCAATTCGGCAGCTCCAATTACTTCTCCTGGCAAACATAGCTGGCTGCGTCCTTCCGGTCGCCGCTGCCCTTGTATACAGCCGCCTTGGGCCACGCGCAGATGGGCTCCGAGAATGGATCGCCTTTGCCGGCGCCGGTTGGGTCGGTATTGCCGCGCGCGATCACCTGCTCCGGAGCTGTGCCCTTTTCCACCCAGGCCTCGAGAGCAAAGGTGATGTTGTGCGGCGGGTCGTCGAGCGCCGGATTGAAGCTCGGACCCCACTGTCCGAAGTCTGCCGGCCCCGGGCCGCCGGCGCAGTGCTGCATGCCGGGAACCAGGAACAGGCGAACAAACGAAGCGGTCTCCGGCTGACCGAGCGTCTCGACCACGCTGTTGTAGTAGTCGATGGTGGCCAGCGCCGCGATCGCGGGATCATTCCATCCGTGGTAGAGAATCAGTTTGCCGCCCCGGGCCTTAAAGGCTGTCAGGTCAGGATTCACGGCATCAAGTTGTTGACCGGTCCTCTGCTTGGCGGCCTTCAGATCGCGGTCGATGTCGAAGCTCTGCAGATCCCAGTTCGCGTTGGAGTAAACCATGTTGCGAAAGTAGCCTTGCGCGTACTTGGTGCCTTCGCCGGAATCGCGTGACTTGCCCGTGATCCAGCCCGGCCAGCCGTTATCGCCCAGTTCGCCACCCGGCTGCAGACCGTAGTACTCCAGCTTGCCGTCGTGCAGATGCAAATCCGCGTAGAGGTCCTTCAGGCTCTCGGCTTGCCCCTGGGTAAGGCACGCGTCTGTTTCCGCGCCCTTGCACAGCAGCGTGTCGGGGGAGAAGTGGCAGGTTCGCGGGTCGGCGAGAAAAGGAGCCGGCTCATCCTTGTGGCAGGCGGCCAGGACTGCCTGATTGAGGGCCGGGATTTTGCTGGCAGGCAGATAGCTCTCCGGTTTGCCGAGAAGATCCTTGGTCACATGCGCCGCATGGCTTATGAGGTTGGTCCAGTTGTAAGCGGGAGCGCCGGCGCGAATGCCGTCGTAATCGGCGGGAAAGCGCTGCGCTTCCATAAGCGCCTCACGGCCGCCGTCGGAGCAGCTGGAGAAATAGTCGGGCTTGGCTGCCTTGGTGTAGAAAGCCTGTACTACGGCCTTGCTCAGCTCGGTCATTACATGAACGCCGCGATTGCCGAAGTCGACGATCTTCTCAGGGTGCCCGAGAGCCCAATCCGCATCCGTGGCTCCGCCGGTGTGTCCGGTATCGGTGCCGCCGCTGGCGAATCCGCTCAGCACTGCGATGGCCAGCCCCCGGTAATTGATGGAACCCGCAAACCCGCCATTGCCCTGTCCCATGAACTTGCCGTTCCAACCCGCCAGCGGCAGCCACACTTCGATTTTGAGGTTGGAGTCGGAGCTAGGCCGGGCAATGGCCACGACTCTGCAGAATGCGGGCAGTTTGCTGAAAAGCGTGTCTTTGGGGTCGGCCTCCAGGACAAAAGCTCCCGCTTCAACGGCTGTCGCCTGCACAATTTCCGTTTGTGGCAGAGTCAGTTTGCTCAGGTCAGCGCAAGCCTTGCCGCCGCCCGCCGCCGTCTGGCCGAAGGCCAACCCGGACGCACAAAGCGCCCCCAGCGCCAAGCCTGCCACCATTCGCGTACGCCGCATGATCGCTCCAAAGTCGGCTCATCTGAAGTTCCTGAGCCGAACCCCTCGATCATATCCGGTTGCAGCTTCTCGCGTAACCGGTAAGCGGGACTTATCGAGCGGGTGCTAACGTCACCAGCATCGTCAACTGCCGGGTCGCGGTCACGCCATCCCCCTTGGCCGTTAAAGTGATCGTGGCCGCGCCCACTTTTGCGCTTTGTGCCGCAGTCAGCGTCAGCGTGGTCGTCCCGGTCTTTGTCCCGTTCTCGGCTGAAAGCGTGAGGGGGTTGCTGCTCCAGACTGCCGTCACGCCGGCCGGCAAGCCACTCACGCTCAGCGTCACCGCGCCGGCGTAAGTGCCGTTGGCGGAAAGCGTCAGCACCTGCTGGCCAGATTTGCCCTGCACCGCGGTCTTCGAAGTTGAAGCAACATTCAGCGTCAGCGCAGGGGGTGAGAGCGTCACCGTGATGGGCAAAGTCACCGTCGCCGCGTAAGCCGTGCCTGTGGTGGCTGACGCGACCAGCGCGCTCAGCTTCAGCGTCGAGGAACCGGCAATCGCCGTGGCGCTGCCTGTCAGGGTGAGATTCCACACCACCAGCCCGGTTGGGGTCACGTTGGGAGCGCTCCAGGTCGCCGTGAATCCTGCCGGCAAGCCTGAGGCCACGTTGATGGTGGGAGCGCCGGTGCCGCTTGCTCCATGGATGGTGAGGCCGCCCGTGGGAGTCGCCGTCACGGCCACTTGAGCCGCGGCAAGGGACTGCACCGAAACCGTGGCTTGCGAAATGGTAAGCGTGATGCCCGGCGGCTTGGTCACCAGCAGCGTGAGTTGCTTGCTCGAAACCAGCCCATCGCCAGCAACGGTTACCGTAATGACCGCCGACGATAAAGGTGCGTTGGTCGAGGCCGCCAGGGCCAGCGTTTCGGTGTTCGAGCCGGGGCTCGCCGAAGTCGCCATCGGATTCGCCGACCAGCTTGCCGTTACGCCGCTCGGCAACCCGCTTACGCCCCACGTAATGTTCCCGGTGAACGGGCCGCCCGTGGATGCTGTCAAAGTCAGGTGTTCCGTACCGCCCTGCACAACTGTCGCCGCGCTCGAAGCGGATGCCAGCGCCAGCGTGGGAACGCCGATCACGGTCAGCGAATACACGATTGCCTGTGTACCGGAACCATCGGAGCCGGTCACCGTGATTGTTTGTGCCCCGACTGCAGCCGTCGAACCGGCTGTAAGAGTAACGATGGCTGATGTGCCGGGAGTGATAGATGCGGGGTTGAAGCTGGCCGTGATTCCCGCCGGCGTCTTGGCCGTGAGCGTGACAGCATTCTTGGCCGAGCCGCTCTCCGTGACCCCGATGGTGAACGTTACCGTCTTGCCCACCAGCGCCGAGCCGGACGCCGACGACTGCGTCAGCGCAAAGTTCACTCCGGCGGGCGCGGAGCTCGAACCGGAGCCCCAACTGCTGACCAGCTCAGCTCCATCCACCGAG
>JBEKVS010000061.1:0-21328 GCA_049513795.1 Occallatibacter sp.
ACTTCCGGCGCGCCGCGGAGATTCTCCACGTCTCCCAGCCGGCGCTTAGCAAACAGATTCATCGATTGGAAAACCTGCTGGGTGGACAGTTGCTGAACCGGCGCTCTCGTGGATTACATCTGACTTCGGCTGGGCAAGTGTTGCTGCAACACGCGCGACAGGTCATCGAAGACTCCGAGTCAGCCGAGAGGGTTACTCGTCTTGCCCTGAAGGGCGAAGCGGGAACCTTGCGCGTCGGTTTCGGTATTGCCGTTCTCGCCCGTGGTTTGCCGAATCTTATGCTGCGCTTCCGGAAGCGATTTCCGAATGTCGATTTGTCGGTGCGCAACATGTCGACTTCCGACCAAACTCAGGCGCTTTGTACCAGGAAAATCGACGTAGGGTTTGTGCGTCTGCCGACTCGGGCGGAAGAAATAGAGGCCATTCCGATCGTGAATGAACGGCTCATGGTCGTATTGAGCGAGCAAGCTACGCACAATGCGAAGAGCGGATTGCCGGCCTTGAGCGAGGCGCCATTCATTCTGCCCTCCCGCGCCGACTCGGCGAGCTTTAATGACCACGTGTTTCGTACCTGCCGAGCGGCCGGATTTGTGCCCCGGGTCGTTCAGGAGGCCGACGAATTTTTCACCATACTGAATCTGGTGCGCTCCGGTCTGGGAGTGAGCATTGTACCGAGCGCGGTGCGGCTTATGCGGGTGCCGCAGATTCGATTTGCGGAGACCAGGGTTTCTGAGGCGGAATGGAGTATTGGCATTGCATGGAACCGCCAGTGCCCACCATCGGTGTTGATGGAAAACTTCATACAAATGGCCCGCAAGTTCCTTTCCTCTGCAATCAAGTGATCGGTATTAAATCTTCTCGAGAACGAGATCGTGCACGGGAGTTGCAAAGGGACGCGGGTGCCGATGTCTTTGATCTATAACCTGCCAGGCAAGAACATCGCGGAGGCCCAATCGAACCTCCGCGAGTCACCACCTACACCGATGGCCGAGGACGAAACTCCCGCTCCGCGGTTTGCCTAGCTATTAGAAAGTGATTCGCCCTCCGAACTCCATCTGCCGGGGCGGGTTGGCCTGAGTGTTCAGCACGCCCCATATTGAGGGAGCATTCAGATATAGCTGCGGATCGTTGAACTGGCGGTGGTTGAGCATGTTGGTGGCGATGAACGAGAACTCGAAGGTGGCAGACTCTGCGATTCGGACGTCCTTCTTGATCTGTCCATCCACGTTCCAGTAAGGCTGGCCGGTGATAGGACCCTGGCCAGGATTTTTGGTGTCGATGCCGAGGATGGGCGCACGCACCTGGTTCCATACCGCCGCCGGGTTTTTAAAGTAATTGACCGGCGTGACCGAGGTTTGGGTTCCAACCGAATTTCCGTAGGGATCCGTGCCTCCCGAAACGCCGAAATGCGCCGAGTGTCCCCCATGGTACGGTGTGGTGAAGACGCACTGTTCGTTGTCGTAGTAGTTGGCTCCATCGCCGGCGCCAAATGCCTGGCTATCGTTCCACGTGTTGCAATAGACCGGCGGTCCCGACCCGGCGGTAAAGATCGGTGAAAACTGCCAGCCGCCAGCCGCGCGGCCCAGCAAGCCATGCTGCTCTTTGAACCACGGTTCAGGCGCCACGATGTAGGTGTTGTACACGAACTTCCTGTCGAAGTTCTGGTTGCCGTACATAGCCTTCAGGTTATATGCGTCGTTTTGCGTGTATTCGCTCGAGGCCTGCACCACGGCGCCAGTTCCCAGCGCCTTGCTGTAGGTGAAGTTATGCTGCATCGTCAGCCCATGCCATTGCCGCGTGCCGAAGCTGATGAAGCCGCCGTTGTAGTTCCCGTACCCGTTGCTGGCGTTCTCGGCCACGCCGCTGGTGAACTGCCCGCTGCCGCCCAGCGCCTGGCCCGCGATCGCCGTATTCATCATCGTGCGCGGGAAGCTGAAGTAGCCGCCGCCGTCCAGATCCGACCACATGCTCCAGACGCCCTGCGTATTCAGGTTGCCCGTCCCATAGATGCCTTCCTGATCAAGCACGGCCGCTGTGCAGCTCGCATATCCGTTGCAGTACCCTGACCCTTTCAGCGCTGCTTCAAAAAACGGCTGCGCGGCCATATTGCTGATATAGCTTGTGTACGCCGGTGTCCCGGCCGCTGGTATGTTGGCGCCGCATGCCCCCGCGGACGTGGTGCAGCCCAGGTATTTTTCAAGAGCCGCGTAGGCCGTCTGGAACTGCTGTCCGCCAACGGACATCATGTAAGGAACCGCGTTCAGGTTCACCGGTTGGTATTCATGGTGGATCAAGCGGCCGATGTAGCCCACTTCGAGCAACGACTTTTGTCCGATTTGCCGCTGGATCGTCAGGTCGAACGAATCGACATCGTTAGGGCGGAACTTCGGATCCATGGCCTCGCTGGCCGACCCAGCAATCACGTTGAACCCCGGATAAGCCGGCTGCGGGAAGGTCGCCGCGGCTGCTGGTATCGGAGCGCTGCTTCCGTCCACGCCGATGCGGAATGCGTTGGCCACTGTCGGATTCGTGGGACCGCAGGTTCCCGACATGAAATTCTGCCGGCACTGCACCGCCTGGATCAAACCGACACCCAGCAGCGGAGACAAGACGAGATCGACGCCATTCAGGCGGCCGTAGATACGGCCATAGCCGCCGCGAATGACCGTGGCCTTCGAGAAGCTCGGGTTCCAGGCTACGCCCACGCGCGGGCTGAACGATCCGTAGAACGGGTCATACGGATACTTCAACCCGTTGCCTACGTTGTGGACCAGCGCGAAGCCAACCTGCGGGTTATAGACCTCTCCCTGTTCTGCAGCCTGTTTTCGTGCGGTGAGATAGTCGGCCGATTTAATCGGTTCGTCGGCATCGTCGACCAGTACCGTCTGCTTCCCATTCGCCTCCGTCGGCGGCATTTCCAGCGTCCAGCCCATGCCATAGGTCAGCGTGAAGCTCGGCTTCATGTGCCATGTGTCGCTGAAATACACGTTGTAATAAGGAATGCTGCTCTGATCGAAGGCGTGCGTCAGCGGCGGATTCAGCGAGAGGTCGCTGCCGCTGCGCGTGTACGCCACCTGCGCGTCGGTCACGATCCCGTACACCGCCGCCGCTGCGCGGGCCGGCGTGGCTCCGGTTGGGAACCCCCCGCCGATGCCGGACATATCCACCAGCCCCGCGCCAATCCCATCGCCTAACTCGTAAGTAGGCGTGAAGTTGATGCCGCCGCCGTTGTCGCTGCGCTGGTGATAGTCGTAATTGTGCTGATACTGTCCGCCGAACTGAATCAGATGATTCCCCTTCAGCGACGACACGTTATCGCTCAGGAAATTGTCATGACCGTCCCAGAAGCGGGTGCGGATGCTCTGCGCATTCACGTTGTAGGGAGCCAGGACGGATTCTGACTGCTCACCGAACGGCTCCATTGCCCCGCCCAGCCCCGAAATTTGCGGCGGCGCGTTGTTGTCGCTCCACTGCCAGAAGTTGCGCAGGAAGCTGTAGTGAAAATCGTTATTGGTATTCTCGGTGATATTGGTTGTCAGCCCCGTCACGAAATACCACGGCTGCTGCGGCCGCTGCGCCAACGCTGCCGGAACTCCCAGTTTGTCGCCGGGGAAGAAGCCGCCGATATCTACCTGTTCGGGACCAAACTGGTTCAGCTTGTAATAGCGATAGCTCGTGAACCAGTTCCACTTCGAGCTGAACGCATGATCGATGCGGAACACCATATCGTTGCTGGTGAGTGGCAATGAGAGATTGGCCTTGTAGCCGATCTGGTTCACGCCATCGCAGAACTCGCCGGCCAGACTGCCGCAAGTCGGATCGTTTCCCGCCGGCATGTACTGGGTCCACATCGCCTGCACATCCGGATTGATGCCGATACCGCGCGGGTCCAATGCCTTCATGTTGTAATTAACGCCGCCGAAGGTCAGGATTCCGGCCTCCATATTGGCTGAGGGCACCTCTCTCTCGAGCGTCTCCGCCTGCGGGTAACGATAGCCCTCGAAGAAGCCGAAGAAGTATGTTCTTCCGCCCCAGAACGCGGGCAGGATGAACCCGCCGGCCTTGGCTCCAAACCGGTTGTAGTGAAATTGGCTGATCGGCGTGTTCGTCTGATTGTTCTGCCACGTGTTCGCGTCGAAGCCGTTATCCAGATAATATTCGTACGCGCCGCCATGCCAGCGATTGGTGCCGCGCGGAGTTACAAATTCCACCTGCGCGCCCGCCGAGTTGTTGAAGTCGGCTGTCTGGTTCGCGGTGTTGACTTTGACTTCTTCCACACTGTCCTGCGGCGTGGGCATCACGCCCGTCGGGCCGGGATCGAGCGTCGCGTTGGCGTTGGATACACCGGTGGGATCACCCGCGAAGCTGCCCGTGTAGACAGCCATACTGCCGTCCATATCGTTGGTGATCTGTCCGCCATCCAGCAGAAACGTGCTTTGGTCGTTCACCGCTCCCGCTACGCTGCCGGCCGGATCGACGCCCGGCTGCATGGATGTAAAAGTGTTCACGTCGTGGTTCAAGCTCGGCAGAGAATCGATCGCCTCCTGCGGAATCGTTTGGCCCACCGTCGAGTTCAGAGTCTGCAATTCTGTCCCGACCACTGTAACCATCACGGTTTCGGAACCGCCGCCGAGTTTCATTTTCAAATTGATCGTCAGCTGCGCGCCGATGTTCACCACCTGGTGCTCGGATTTCGATGTAGAGAATCCGGCTTTAGCCGCGCTGATGGTGTAGGTTCCCGGAGGAACGGTCGTGAACGCGTATTTTCCGTCCGCATTGGTAACGTCCGTCAGTGTCACGCCCACCGACGCGTCCGTCAGTGCCACCGTTGCTCCCGGAATCAGCGCTCCGCTTGGGTCGGTAATCTCGCCGACCACGGTACCCGAGTTGGTTGCCTGACCAAATGCCTGGATCGCGCCGGCACATGTGCATAGCACAGCCGCGATCGTCACGATGAACCACCGTAGCTTCAGCTGTTTCATTACTGCCCCCTCCATGAAGTTCTTACTGCTTTTAAAACTGTCGGGAAATTCTGAGTTGGCATTTTGATATCGGACAATGCTCATTGAATTTCCTGCAATGTGTCTGCACGATCACCCTTGATCGAGTTGGTTATTTCATCCGCTGTCCGGCACCTTAGCCCCCGGCATGATGTGGCCCATCTGTGCCGTCCGACCAATGGGAAACGGGCACCATAAAAATCGTTTGCGGCTCCGGAACGTCAACATATTTGTTGGCGACCACCACCGGTGAGCCCTCCACGTTTGCTCCCCAACTTGCTTGATCTATCTTGGGAACATGAAACATGAGGTGCGGGCACCACGGTCCGACGCCAACACCAAGATTCCCTTCCTTCGACATCATGTAAGACATGGCGCCTGCTTCCGGCATCGGAAGCTCGTTCTTCGCGATCGCGGCAACAAGGTTTTCACGGATCTGTGCCCGGGATAATCCGCTCAAGACCAGCTTTGTTCTATTGATTGTGTAGGGAAGAATTGTCCGTACCGCGGCCGGGTTATAACAAACCGGCCCACGCATCTTTGGATTCCAGAATCCGGGGCTATCAAATGGATTCATCCACGCACGTTCGACCAGGCATGTGAATCCATTCTTCCCTTCGACGGCAGTCTGGTAACCGCTTTTCTCAAAGACCAGAACCGTTGCATTGCTTGATATCGATGAGGGCGCCGCGCTCCGCGCGAGCATTATCTCCGCATCCCGATCCGCAATCAGATACTCGTCGAGCGGCGCCATGCTGAAGTATTGGGTTTTGACATCCTGCGCCCCTGCCTGTCGCGAGGGTCCAGAGACAGAACTCAGGACGAGGATTAGGGAGGCGACAGCGGCGAGCTTATTTCGGCTCATCTGATTCTCCGGGAAGACATGTGACGCCGCACTCGATCCATTCACTGGAGAGAAGTGCATGGCCATTTATCGAACAGCAGTTCCAGATAACGCCGCAGATGCTTGATGCTTGCGGCAGCAACCTCGCGATTGTGTTTTGTCTTCGCGAGAGTAAAAGCGCCCAGCAATATGCGCTTCGGACCGTATTCAGAGCCTAGCGCAATGAAATTGACAAACCGGACCTAATCCGCTGGGCGATTGTGCGATGCGATGAGCCGAGGGTTTTATGCGCCAGGCCGTGGAGCGCCAGATCCTTGTCTAAGTTAGAATGCTAGTTATGAATCGAGAGAATGTCCTGAATTTGCGGTCCTTCTGGCAAATCCAGATCATTGGATGGTGCTGCTTTTATCTTTTCGACCTTCTGGAATCCATTCATAACTTGTTGACCAAGCGTGTGTACATCAAAGAAGAGGCGGTGCCCATCGCCCTGATGTTCCTGGGTAGTTTTGCCCTGCGCCCTTTCTGCCGCCGGCTGCTGCGACAATCGCAGTCCTGGATTGCATTTGAATTGAAAGCTGCCGTAGCGGCCATGATCACATCCATTCCCGTAGCCTGCGCAGCCGGTCTCATTTTGCGGAATTTCTATCAAGTGCCCTGGCACGCTTTGGTTACCGTTTGGGCCTGGTCTTTCTTTATTCTTTTTATATGGTGCAGTTTGTATTTCAGCATCAAGCAATGGCAGCAGTCGAGCATGGAGAAAGAACGGCTGCTGCGCGCCGAGTCGGAGGTCAGAGAGGCGCGCCTGCTTGCACTTCGCTATCAGTTGAATCCACACTTCCTGTTCAATTCGCTCAATGCCGTTTCCACTCTTGTTCTGGATGGAAATGCCCCCGCAGCTACACGCATGCTGGCCCAGATAGGAGATCTTCTGCGTTCAAGTCTCGACTCCGAAGTTACAGCCGAAGTGGCTCTCGCGCAGGAGTTAGTTTTTACCGAAGGTTATCTGGCCATCGAACAAACAAGGCTGGGAGAGCGTTTAAGGTTCGATTTGGTTATCCCGATTGAAACCCGGGATGCACTGGTGCCAAGCATGTTGCTGCAGCCGCTGGTTGAGAACGCCGTGCGCTATGGGGTAGCGCCACTGGTTGAGGGTGGTTGGATTGCGATCAAGAGCGCTCTGCACGCCAACAGGTTGCGAATTGTCATCAAGAACTCCGGACGCCGCGGTGTGCGCGAACAGAAAATGAATGGAAACGGAATCGGTCTCGGAAACACGGCGGAGCGCCTGAAAACACTTTATGGGGCAGATTTTGAATTCTCACTGGGGTGGCCTGACGCCGGAGGTTGCGAAGTCGTGGTGGAACTGCCCCTACGCCGGGCTCGGAAGCTGCGGGAGGCTTTGCCGTGCGCGTCCTAATCGTCGACGACGAGCCCTTGGCGCGCCGAGGCGTCGTTCACAGGCTGCGTCGGTTCAAAGATGTGGAGATCGTTGGCGAATGCGGAGACGGGGTATCCGCGGTAGAAAAGATTCTGGAACGGACTCCGGATGTGGTCTTCCTTGACATCCAGATGCCGGGCATGGACGGGTTTCAGGTTCTGCGCGCATTGCCGAGAGAAAGCCTGCCCGCGGTCATCTTCCTGACAGCGTATGAGCAGCATGTGTTGCGGGCATTCGATGTGCATGCGCTGCATTACCTCTTGAAGCCAGTCGACGACACACGCTTCGCCACAGCCGTCGGTCGAGCTCGTGAACTGGTAGATTCCACATTGAAGGGCGACATGGCGCAGCGGGTTATGAAAATGCTGGACGGCGCCGCGGATAGATACATCTCACGATTTACGGTACAAACTGGGTCTCGCATTCAAATCGTCACCGCGGAGGATGTTGAGTGGATTGGCGCCGCGGGTGACTACGTTGAACTCCACGTCAGCGGCCGTTCTTTCCTGCTGCGCGAGACCATGGCTTCTCTCGAACAGGGGCTCGACCCAGCGAAGTTTCTGCGCATACACCGCTCCCGAATTGTGCAGTCAAAAGGCATTCTGGAACTGCGATCGATCGAGAACCGCGAATTCACAGTGAGGCTTTCAGACGGCTCCGAGCATCGCTCGAGCCGCACCTACGCCGAGCGACTCGAGCGCTGGTTGTCATCCGGCCGAAATTGACAAACAGTTCGCATTCCAAGCGATCTTCTCGAAGCTGTTCTCGGCCTCACGCCGAAGCCCGTTCCCAGCGCCTTCTCTAGGCGAGCACCGGAACCAAGGACCCCAAGGCCTTCGTCATCCTCTACGCTCAAGCCCTCTAATCGTGCTGCTTCATCGGATCTAGATGACCCAGCAACCATACGATTCCGTCCCTGTTTGCCCCCCTCGCGATGAAACGTTCCTGAGTCTGACAACACCATCTACACAACGGCAATTAGTCCGTTAAGCAACGTGCATCTCGAATCCGCCCTAATTGCCGAGCCATCAGTCCGAATTCCAAAAAGGAGAACTCAAAATGAGCGACGAATCTTCACGTCCAATCTGCCCGTTTAAAGTCACGGGCCCGTACGTACCGCCACGGTTCCAGCAAGGAACAGGGGCAACTGCCATGCAGTTAGGTCCGCTCGCATTCTTGGAGGGGAGTTGGAGAGGGCCAGGCTTCAACGCGATTTGGCGACCGCACAACCAGCAATCGGAGCCCGTCGGAAACATGACCAAGCGGTTCCTCGAGTTGAATCTGACGAACGACGGCTTTGATTTTCACGTCATTCCCGGCGTTGTCCCGAATCGCGGCTTAGACCCGCAGCCGGATCTCCCTCTGTACGGCCTGCATTACCTGCAACGGGTGAGCGACGCCGATCCAAAGCCTTCCCGGCATGTGCATCCGCATCACTATTCGCAGACGGCTGGCCAGGCGCTGCATATCGAACCGGGGCTGTTTATGAACGTGCCGGCGAGTTCGCAGGTTTCAGTCGGTGACACGCCGATCGTCAACAAAAACTCCATCGTGCGCATGGGAAGCATTCCGCATGGATCCACGGTTCTGATGCAGGGGCCGAGCCCCGACAAGAAACCGAAGCCTGGCAAGCCGGACATTCCCCACCTGTTTCCCCTCAGGCATTATCCGGGAGCGGTAGGCCCGGGACTCCCCGGCACCTCGTTTCCGCCTTATCCCACGGCGCCGCAGGTTGGTACGCCTCCTCCGGGGCCTAACCCGCCGGCCCTCGGCATCCAACCGCTCACTCTTGTCGGCGCTCAACATCCCGTCCCGGAGGTGAACATCAAGCTCGACACGCTTGTCGGGCCGCCCGAGCCGGCTGCCGTCGGAGCTGCGGCCCTGAATCTCAGCAGCGGGCCATACCCTGAGCATTTCCAGCACTTCATCGACGACCCCAACTCCGTGCTCCGGGAAGCAATCGAAGATCAAGATATCCTTGGTCACATCACAATTCACCTGACCACCGATACCTTGTCTGCCGATGGCAAGCCGACCGAAGGCATCGGCAGCTTGTACGAGACGGTGAGCAACATTCCGTTCCTGGGGGTCGCCACCCGAACACCACCTGTCGCCGGTGCGCCACCCGCTCCCTCGGCTTTTCAATCGACCCCGATCCCCAACGCATTCGTCTACTCAGCAAGCGCAACGTTCTGGATCGAGTGGGTGCATATCCGGGACTATCCGCACCTTAAGGCGGATCCGGGCCCAGCGTTTAAAGAGCTTGAGCCGTTCTGGCCCGAGGGTACTTACCTCCAACTGCAGTACTCGCAGCTTGTGATTTTGGCTTTCAACAACGTCCTTTGGCCCCACGTCACTGTGGCGACGATGACACTCAGCGCGGGATAGGCCCCGTGAACTCCGGCGGCCGTCGTGGGCCACGCGACCGCCGGAATCCAATGGAGTTGAAGGACACGATACCTATTCCTCCAGGTAACTCTGAGACGAATTAGATTCGCGTCTCCCAAATTAGTCCAAATGAATCGCTGCCAAATCCCTAGTTCGCCCGTGGGCGGCAGATTAGTCCCGACCAGTTGGCCAGCTTCCTCAGATCTGCCAGCGTTTGAACATCGGTCGCTGCTCAGGAGCCTGGCGTCACGCAAGAAGCTCCAATTTGGCGGAGCCTTCCTTTGGCGGGTGGCATCCTGTCGGAGACGCTGTTTCGGACCTGCTATGCGAATCGCGTCACAAGCGGCAGCGCGAGATGATACGCACGGATGCCGCTAAGCCGTTGCTTTTTATGAAGATAAAGCGCAGAAGTAAGGAGAGGCGCGTGCAGATAGTCAGAGGAAAGTTGAGAAGAGAAGTGCGGCTTTGGCTGCCCCCCAGGGAGCCATTTTGATTGAATATACATGGTTTATACACTGAGTGGTCCAAGATACCCCGTTTCGTACCCACATAATTCGATCTATGAAGATGAAATTGGGCGTAAAGAAACTGTCTTGGAACATTCTGCACGTGGAGGCGCGATATTTCACCTAGCGACCTTCCTTGAATTCTGTCCAATTGCCGGTGTTGGTACAAAACGGCACCGTTGTTCGAATACTTCAGACAATGGCTCCCGTCAGGCTGGCTCCCGAGAGGGCGCAGGAGCTCCTGAGTCTCTGTCGTGCTGGAAAGCTCTACGAGATCGAGGAGTGGATTGCGCGGGGAGAATCGCTCCATGTCCCCGATCAAGCAAAAAGGACTCCGCTCGAGATCGCCGTCGAGAACGGATTTCACAGCTTGGTTCTACTCCTGGCGCGAAACGAAACCTCAACGAAAGTAAAGAATGAGGCGCTCGCTGCGGCAGTACGCCTCAAGCGTTTCGAACTCGTCGAGCTTCTCCTTGCACATGGGGCAGAGATCGATGGCGTTCCTTTTGCCGATGTCCTGTTTACTTGGGAACCCAAACTGATTCGGTTCTTTCTCGATCGCGGTGCGGACGTCTCAACTAGTTTTCCATTTGCTGAAGCGTTTGGATCGAAGGTCCGCACCGCGCTTCGCCCATTCATCGAATATCGAAAAGCTCATCCGGAATTGGCGTCCGAACTTCAGGAGCAGATCGACCGGGCTCTTCGGCATTTTTCCCATTCGGGTGACCTCAAATGGGTGAGCTTGCTGATGTGGGCTGGAGCCAATCCGCGATCGCGGGGACCACGCCTCTACGAACGGGATGATCCGGATTGTTACGAAACGGCACTTGAGATAGCCGCTTGCGGGGAATCCCTGGATGTTCTGAAGAGGCTGAAGCCAGACTCAAATCTGGATGACCTTTCTGAACTCCTGTTCTTGGCGACCTTCAGAGTACGAGAAGAGATGATCCGCTATTTGCTCGATCTTGGCGCCGCACCCAACCGCAAGATGAATGGAGGTTCCGCACCCATTGACCGCTGTTTGTGGCATATGGAATTTGGTGTTTCCCACTATCAGCGCGTAGGACACCTCGTCTCCACGTTCAGCCTTTATCAAACCTTCCTGGCAATTGAGGCACTTCTCGAACGGGGAGCCGTTTGGCAGCCCGACGATCGCCGGCAGATGGATTCGGTGAGAAAGACACTCTGTGCCTGTGAGCCCAAAGTCGCGCTGCAGTGGCTCCAGTTGCTGGTGAGGTACAAAGCTGCTTCGGAGGAGACAATTCGGAGCTTGTTAGCGACCCCGCGCATGCGGGAGAAGCTCTCAAAAGAATGGTGGTGGCTTGCGCGACTGCGCTTGAAGCATCTCCTTTATACGGAGGCCGAACTGAAAAAGAAGAGCCGCTTGTCGAAAGATCGCATCGTCTCCCGCGAGTTGTCTTCCCGTTATGACCGGGAGTCCTTGTATGAGAAGGTCTGGACACAACCCATGCAAAAATTGGCGAAGGAGTTCGGGATCTCAGATGTAGGCCTCGCCAAAATATGCCGTAAACTCTTCGTTCCCTTGCCAGGGCGCGGCTATTGGGCGAGAAAAGCCGCAGGTCAAAAGATGGGACCGAAGCCTGCACTCTTGCCGGTACAAACTCGGTGATTGACGACTTAAAAAACCAACCATCCAAACACCCATGTTTGCTTCTTAGATTCCTTCGAGGCGCAGGCTTATCCATTTACTTTTCCGTAGATTAGCGCTGTTTCATGATGTTCCACCTTTCCAATTTGTCGTTCGCAGGAGCATCGGACGCACCTCTAAATCCATGCGCGATTATGAGTCAGACGCAAGATTTCTTAGAACCATCCGGAGATCGTTCAAGGGCTCCACGACTATCTCGTCGTCTGGAGGCGCTGGTAGACACGGCGGAGAACCGTTTCTGGGATTCGAAGCGTTTGATAGCGCCGTTTTCGCCGGCTGATCGCGCTCCCCCAGTGCACGATTCCGGGCTCGTCTTCGAAGATGCGCCGGATGGTGCGACCGCTCAGCGACAACAGCGCAGCAACTTCCAGCACGGTATAGTGACGTTCGAGAGGATTTGGGGTGGGGTATTGGAGCGGCCGCTTGGGGTCGGTGTTTCTAAACATCAGAACAGTCCTCTATCGGCTGAATTCATTCGAATCTTCAATCGGGGAGCGCTGCGTGCGTCGATTCCCTGCCAACCGTTTATCGCCGCCCGTCAGCGAGTTTCTTTCTTCGTGAGGACGAAGTCGACTCCGCCGGTGAAGGCTCGGGGTGGCATTGGGACGCCGAGGATTTCCTGGTAGCCAGTGTTGCTGAGATTGGTGAGTTGGAGATATGGGTGGAGGCGGCCGGTGGAACGTGAGAGTGAGAGGTCCCAGATCGGGTAGGGCGTAGTGTGATAGCGCTCGGTGACTGCGACGTGGGTACGGACGAGGAGTTGGCGTTTGAGAGTGTCGGTCCATTCGAAATTTGCGTTATTGACTGGGTAGTTGAAGATGTATTCGGATTGGAGTCCGTGCAAAGCGTTTTGGGCTCCGGCGAGCGTGGTCAAACCGAGTTTGACTTCCTGGGTTGCGGTGAGGCGGAAGGCCAATGAGGATTCGACGCCAGTGAATCGGACCTGGTCGAGATTGCTGGCCTGCCAGGGATCGGTTGCGGCAGCGCGCAGGTAGTCGATCGTGTCGTGTTGGCGGGAGTAGAAGGCGGTTGCAGAGGCGGTGATTCGGGCGCTGAGGTACCAGTCGAGGCCCCCATCGAAGTTCCATGCAGACTCCGGCTTGAGGTTGGGATTACCGATTGTCGTCGGATCGCTGTAATAAAGATCGGTGTAAGTTGGAAGACGGAAGCCGTAGCCAGCAGAGGAACGCAGCTTCAGTGATGGACGCAATGACAGGCTTCCGGCCAAGTCGGGACTCAGGACATGCTGGCCACCGCTTAGCACTTCTTCGCGGAGTCCGGCAGTCAGTGTGAACGGCAATCGCATGTGGTTTGTGGCTAGGTCGAGGTCGAGATAGCCAGCGCCTCGGTTGCGGCCGTGCCGCCCGAGGTTGTTGCTTTGGATCTGGTCGGTGTCCTCTTCGATTCCGAAGTAGAGGGTTGCATCGCGTGTGAGCGGCTGCTTACGGCGGAGCGCGCCTTCCCAGCTTTCGTCGATGTGCTGGTTCTTGTAGAAGGAAGGATCGTCGCGCGAGAGGACGAAGATGTCGGAGTGACGGCGGTAGGCCACGGCGGCCTCGGTCTTGGGATCGAAGTGCTGGTCAAGCGAGGCGAACCAACCCTTTGTCCGCTCCCACGAGGGATAGTCGCCGTAGAACCCGGCGGCTCCGAAGGGCCGGTCGCTGCCTGCGAGCAGGATGTCGGTCTCACCCCATGACGATGCGATCCAGGTCTCCGTGCTGCCATCCTCTGTCCTGTAGTCGCGGTCGGGGATGAAGCCGGTCGAGAAATCCCGACTGCCCGCAACGGCTTCTGAGAATTTGCGGCCAACAGCTTCCCCGACAATTCCCTGCTGATTTTCGCCGAAGCTGCCCAGGCCGGAGCGAAGAGTGACGGTATTCGAATCGGGCTTTGCTGTAATGAAATCGGCCACACCGGCAAGCGCGTCCGAGCCGTAGAGCGTCGACCCTGCGCCGTGGAGCACATCGATCCCGGTCAGAGCTTCGAGCGGCACAGGAAGATCAAGGTTGAAGTGCGAGGTCTCGGCGTCGTTGATACGGAAACCGTTGACGAGCACCAGCGTTTGCTCGAAGGAGCCTCCCCGGATCGAAATGTCAGCCTGCACGCCCGCCGCGCCGCGTTGCTGGATATCGACTGAGGAGTCAGTTCGTAGATAATCTTCGACGTCCTGGAACGCGAGCGGATGTTCTCCTGGGTCCATGACCACCACAGAGCGGGAAGATTGGCCCTGAGTGACCGGATCGAAGGTACCGAGGACGACGATTGTGGAGTTGGCGGGAGGGATTTGAGTGGTTTGCTGCTGGGCTAAGGCATGAAAGGGACAGATCAGGAGGACGAGAAGGAAACTCGACTTGAAGAACAAATGATCTCCGGAAACACGGACTTGTGTTGATTGACGAATGACTCGTGAAAATGCCCTAGGCTTTCGACATCCCGCACTCTTCGGGATTCTCTCTCAGGAAAAATGACAGTAGCCAAGAAGGTGCTTCCCTCAAATTGTATTCAGCAAGAAACCCTCAGATGTACCACGCGCGTGGAAAGATCTTAACCGTTGCATTGGCTGGTCACTTCGGAAAAAGCTGAAACTAAGAAGCACTGTATGCCACCCGAAGCGACAAGTTTCGTCGGTGTCGGAGCGACGGGTTTCGCCGGATCGATCGCGGTTTAGCGAGGCTTTTCAGATGTCTCGGGCGCCCGTTCGGTGGTCATTGGATCGGCGGTCAGGCTGACAGGGCGCTCTGCGTCATCGAGTGCTCAGCGATTTGCCGCGGTTGGCCCGATTTACCATTGGACATTTGCCTACCAGGTCAATCAGAAGCCAAGCAATTCACCGTACTCTTTAAGGGCCGCTCCAATTTCGTCGCCAGGCCAGGGTCGGCGTACTGCACTTCTTCAAGCAAAAAGTCGACGTCGAGCCGAAAAGCGCGCTTGAGTTCAGCCGGCTCCAAAGAGCGAGTCAGACATTCCGCTGCTCGTGCCCTTTGTTGGTCAGGAAGATCGTCGAGCCCTCTGCCCTGAAGAGAATCCACGCCATGTCGCCTGCAGATCAACGCAAGTACCTTATCCCGCATTCCTCTCAGCATGTGCTCCGCCTGCAATAGTCGAGCGCGCGCTATGCTCGAACGAACGTGCAACGCGTAGAGCCAGGCCATTCCGATCAGATGACTTGAATCGGGAACTGGTGTTGGAGCCGGCTCACGAGCAGCGCCAAAGATCAGACTGAATTTTGGGCCGAACGCACGCAGTTGTGTGGAGGGCCAGAATGAGAGATCAATCTGCAGAGTGTTCTCGAGCAGGAATACACGATACAAAATGTCACCGTGTCTGACATCGTAGTTCGCTGCGGCCGCATGGTCGCGATACAGGCGCGTAGTCCAATCAAGCATTACTTGATTCGAATCGGCGTCGGGGGCCAAAGACAGAGCGAGGTCAATGTCAGACCACCTGTCCTCCAGCCCGAGCGCTGCCGAGCCCAAGAGTGCAGCTCCGTCGATTCGCCGGTCTGTTCTTCCTGCGGCAACCAGTTCCTCACGAATCTGTTCGCGTTCCTGGGAGGAAAAAATCGAAACGTCATCCATTCGCTCAGTCCTCATCCCTACTTTCCGCCTGTATTGGCTCATTCCCAGGGAACTTCGACAGTATTGAACGGCCATCATTTAGACCGAGAGCAAGTATAACCGGCTCATGTGTCGTGATCGGCGCCAACCGCCTAAGCTGTTGCCATGTCGTCCAGGGGGGAATGTCATGAAAATTGTTCCGGTGACCAAATCCGCGGATCTTGAACGCTCCCTTCGTTTCTACACAGAAGTACTTGATTTTGAGCGAAAGTGGCCAGGCGAAAAAGAGCGCGAAATGGCCAACGGAGCAGCTCAACCGGTCTGCCGAAGAATGGTCGAAAAGGACCATCCTCTAATAATTCGGAAATAGGATGATTTGGCAGTCTCCTCAGGCAAACTTCGTCAGATCGTGAAAAATCGACGAAGCTCCTCTCCGACCGAGACGGAGTTTCAAGCGTGCCATGGTCCGTCGCCAGGGTGCGCAATTTCCCGACATCCGTCGAGCGACGACTTTCGCCAGAGGTGAGCAAGGAATTTCGCCGACGGTTCAGGGGAGTGACGAGTGACTGGTGGTTAGGTGGATCTCACTCGTTACTTGCTGCGCCCCACTCCCGGCTGGATTGGAATGCGATGACTTTCGCCACCGCATGCGACGAGTTTTGCCAGTCGATTCTTCGCACCTGTCAGGCGCTGGGGCTCCTCTTGCCCCTATCCACCAGCCACCGATCACTGCCTCAAATCGATGAGTTTCGCGGGTGGTCGAGGCGACGGGTCTCCCCCGATGGCTGGCGCTCTCGGCCGCCATCAATTGGATACGGGTGCTTGTTCCGAAACTCTCGCAGCGATGTCAATTCAATACAAATCTCGTCGATCGAGACTTTAGCGCTTCTGCTCTTTCAAGAACTCAACAACCGCCTCCTTGCTGTCCGTGAATAGCACCTTGTCGAATCCCTTCTTAGCACCAAGTAAGGCCTCAATGAGAGGGCGGACCGGCATCGCCTTTTCCCAGAAATGCTCGCCCTTCGGAGCCGGAGAACTCAGGAACACCATTGGGTAAAAATCCTTGTAATAGTTCTGAGCTGCATTCTGGAATATTTCCTGTACCGTTCCTGCGCTCCCTTCAGCAAATACAATCCCTCTTACTCCCATTGTGACCAGCCCGTCTTCCCTGATGCTGTTCTGGAAATACTTACCGCTGTGTGTCGCGAACGGGGTTGTTGGTTCGAATCCGTAAAGCCATGTTGGGATTCCTAAACTGACTCCGCGGTTCTGAGCTGTTACTTCATGGCGTATCACCAACGCGGGCGCAAGCCAGGCGTGCAAGTCCGCTGCAATCGCAGGGTTAATCGCCCCGCTCTCGTCGACCAGTTTATCCACATCTTTTGGAAGCGCCGAAAAGTTCTTCAGTCGGGCGATCGCGCCGTCAAGATCCGTCAAGGACAGTTTCGAAAAGAAGGCGCCAAGGTGAGTTGCCTCCATCGCCCCGGGACCTCCGCCGCTGGCCAACAGGAATCCGTCGCGCGCCAAATCGTAGGCTATATGGGCAATACGAATGTAAGCAGGATCACCTCGCTTCATGCCGTGACCGCCCATCATCGCAATTACATTTGGATGTCGGTTTGTGAAGGCTTTCACGGCAATGGAAATCGCATTGTCATGTAGGGCTTCAAGAGTCGCGGCACCGCTTTTGCGAGTTGGGTTCATGCCGAACTTCCAGAAGTAGCTGAGGATCGCGATATCAGAGCACTTGGCATAAGAAGACGCATCCTTCGCATCGAACTCTCGGAACAATTCTTCCGGAGTATATAGCTCCTCTCTCAGAGGGTTAAAGGGAATGCCTATATCGCTCATGGACGAAGATATTAGCATGGGGAGGAAAAAGTCGTCCCGGCACCGTTCCGGCCCTGAACTAACTGGGGTCCAGTCCACATGTTATATTTTGAGGTTCTTGAATTCGCTGCCCCATTGATGGGCGGTGTATCGCCTGAGGCTTTTTGAGGAAACGTCTGACCGTTCAACATCCCATCCCAACGTTGCCAATAATACGCGTTCGAGCAACCACTGAAGATTTTCAGCGGCAATGCTAAGTGATTTGAAGTCGCTCCTCGCGGTGAAGGCCTTTCCGTGCACAAGCGTGTTCCGTATTCGATTCAGCGAAGGTTTTCCCGGGCCGTCAATCAGTGGCCACAGATCGCTGATGTCGATTGCATACTGCTTCTTGAACTCTTCAAAAAGTTCCTTAACCGTCTTGCTCGTTGAATCCGGGACCGCCAATGCATAGATCAAGACGGCCTGCAGCGCGGTGTATAGCCTCACGATTCGTGTTTCGACAGGTAATTCCGTCGCCAGAAGAGCGTAAACTGCAGAGTCGACGGATGAACTGTCCGGTGCCGCCAGGTATATTTTGAGTGCGGACACGAGGAATCCGCTGCAGCAGCCCTCCATGCGGATTAGGGGCTCTTCCGCGCGGGACCGCTTCGGCAACCTCCCGAAGCCAAAGCGCCAGTTCTGAGTGTTCGTGCCCCCAGGCTCCCGCACACTCCAGTAGCTGAAATCACTCCGTTCACGGGAAGCCAAGGAGGCGAGAATCAGCAGCCCGGAGACATCGCGCTCGGCATTTGAGACATCATTCAAAGAACCGACCTGAATCGCGTAGGCGGTTTTCTTCGTTTCCTTTTCTCTCTTTCGGCTTTGGTGCGCCGTGATTCGGGCCATTTCGGCAACACCGCCGTTCGAGAGAGAAAATCTGTATGGAGCCCGCTCGATAGGGTTAGTCCTGTTGCGGAGTTCCTCGGCGCTGGGAGTCGCCAGAAAGCGCAACAGGTAGCACCCGTTCGTCACGAACCATGCGGATCCCTTTGTGGGCTCGGACACTGGGCCCATGGGTTCATTCTTGATCTGAAGATCCACAAGTCTGCCGGAACACTGGGTATAGCAGAACATTTCGTAGAAAGTTATCTTGCTTCCGTAATTCAGCCAAATCTCACTCGAGCGATATTGCGTAACTTGTCGTCCGTCCATCGTCAATGAACCTTCGAAGGAAAACGGGGAGCGGGCTTCAAGCAGAATCTTTGCCTCATCCAGGGTGGGATAAAGGTAGATCGAGGCGTCCTTTGTGTGGGGCGAAAGGTTTGAGAGCTGCGCCAAAATCCCTTGAATTCTGAAATCCGCTGATCGGAGTTCGCCTCGGAGGATATGCCCGCGGTCGGCTGCCTCTTGCGGCACAACAATCTGCTCCCGTTCGTGCATGCTTCCCCCGCTTCGAATCGTGCTTTTGTCGTCCCGTTCATCCGAACGAGAACGGTCGCCGTATTTGTCCCAGTTTCGTTCGAATCGTTATCGAAATCTCGAGTAGGCGTGGTATTCCAGATTTTCGATGTGCGGCCGATATGCCGGTACGGACGGCTCCCGGATTGGTAATCCGTGAAGCCGGTAATACTCCTTGCCGTTTTCAAACTCTTCGCGGATGCGCGTGCTGACGAGAATCTTGCGGTCTGCAGGGTCGATGGTGATATATCCCTCGTCGAAAAGCTTGTGCAGGTCACTGCGTAGGAGCAGGCCATTGGATACCTCATGTTTCGGGAAAACTGCGTATGGCCTGATATGAGCTGCTTCGAGCACGGGGAGAGTTCGCTCTCCAGTGAAGGCGCAACGGCGCTCGTATGCATCTGTCACAACAATTCGGAAGGAGCCTTGCCCCAATCGAGGAAGCACGATTTGTGGTTTGCCGTATCCATGTGACTCGATAGCGGCGAGCGTCGCCGTTTCCTCCTGCAGCTGGGCCATCGGCATTTGACGAAGCCGTTCCTCCACAGCAGTCCAGAGTTCACGCCCAGTGCCAATTTCGGCTTCGTAACCTTTGCCCTGGACCGTGTTGAGCTTAAAGTCAGCCGGAGCGGGAATCCACAGCTCTTGCGACCAGAAGAAAGGTTCCGCCAGCAGAATGCAGCCAATTGTCGGGTTTTCCGTGGCCGCGATCGGAGAACGCCGGTAATATGCGATGCGCGCTCGCATCGCTTCTAACGACTGCACTCCATTAGCTTCCCGAAACGCATCCCATGCCAGGTTGACCGGAAGCTGGAGGAACTTCGTGAAGAATCCCCCGCCGACGATGAAATTGTCGGGCGCATGCAGCTTGAAGAGCAAAAGTTCGCCGGGATCGAGCGCCTTGAAGGATGCGTCAGGTGAAGGGCGCCAGAAGTTGACCTCATCGACGCCTACCCGAGAAGCATGAAGCGCGAACCAATCCTTATCGGTCACGGCCACAAATAGGTGCATTGAAAGGAATTCTATAGCGCGAGACTTCGGTTCGTGAGAAAGCGATCACAAGGATTCCATCGAATGTCGCCGTTGCTTGCAAGCCGAGCAACAAAACAGGAATAAGCTGAATACATGCAAAAACCCAAACCTAGGAGAAGAGTCTACAAGCCCCTGCGCTTCGGTGAGGGAGTGCAGCCCGGGACGGTCGAATGGGAATTGAACAGGCGAAGAGCGCGCAAGGAACAGCAAGAAGACGATCTCCTATGGGCCGAGATGGAAGCCAAGCGACAGCGTGAGAGTCCATCGCGGCCGGGCCGCTGGTTGGCGCGTATCCTGTCGCCGATCTCTCGCATCGGCTCGTTTCTGGGACGGGTATCGGGCCTGATTCGCTAGCCGGGCAGGAGGGCTATGAGTCCGCAAGGCGCCGATGGAATAGCCAATCTTAACGGGTCACCCCTCTTCATCGGGTTTCGCCACCCTTCTGGTGGCCCACCGAGCAACGCAGCCGAGTCCCCGGCGAAAGATGTCTTGAATTCCAACCAACAGGCCTGAATCAAGAAGACTAATATACCTGGTACCGAGAAAAATCATCTTGGGCGAGTTGCCAAGAGACCGTGTGAGTCGAGAACTCAAAGGACCGGATGCGATATTGGTGGGTCAACCAAAACCAGACTTTCCGCCAGGAGATCGCCGGCGGATACCTCTGGTCCCCCAAGCGCAATGCCAATGGCGCCAGGAATCCGTTCTACGAATCCATGCGGGAGGTCGCCCCGGGGGACCTGATCTTCTCTTTTGTCGATACAAGGGTCGTTGCAATCGGAGTTGCCAGGTCCTTTTGCTGGGAGTGCCCAAAACCGGCGGAATTTGGAACCGCGGGCCAAAACTGGGAGAACATTGGGTGGAGGGTGAGCGTCGCATTTACAAGTCTCCTGAACAGAATCCGCCCCAAAGACCACATCGGAGTTTTAAGAGCCGTTTTGCCGGATCGATATTCGCCCCTTCAGCCGAACGGCAACGGAAACCAGGCTCTCTACCTCACAGAACTCTCGGAAGACTTTGCCCAAGTCCTTGGCGGCCTGATTGGACAAGAGGCCCGGACCTTGATGGCCTCGTCCGAACCCGACATCGTGACCGATAATCAGCGGATGTTGACCGGGGACGACCTCGATATCTGGGAGCAAAAACTCGAAGAACAGGTGGCCGTCGACCCTTCAGTCGCAGAGACCGAACGGGAGGCAATTATCAGGGCGCGGCGGGGTCAGGGGCTTTTCAAACAACGCGTGATGCGAATCGAGCGTTGCTGTCGTATCACGGGAGTCAACAATGTCAGCCACCTTCTCGCCAGCCACTCGAAGCCGTGGCGCGATTCGTCCAACGAAGAGCGATTGAACGGTGAGAATGGCCTGCTGTTGACGCCGAGCATTGACCACCTGTTCGACCGCGGGTTCATCGGATTCGAAAATTCCGGAGATCTGATCATCTCGCCTGTCGCTCATCCTCCCTCCTTGCAACGGATGGGCGTTGAGACAGCGAGAAAAATCAACGTGGGGGTCTTCAGTGAAGGCCAACGAAGCTTTAACTGCTTTGGCCCAGGCAGCGGACGTGCAAAGCTCAGGCCCTTCTCCCGTGGCGTACGTCTATGTTTCCGCGCCCGGCGCCGTGAAAG
>JBEKVS010000062.1:0-21114 GCA_049513795.1 Occallatibacter sp.
ACGGATCTTTCTCGCGTGACCCTTCTGGCTCGCGTGCCCCTTCTGGCTCGCGGGCCCATTCGTGTCCGTTTGCCCTTCGTCCATCCGCTTCCTCATCGCACCTGGCCTGGCCTTGTCCAAAGCAACACCACTAAGGTATTTTGGCAGTTGGCAATACTACCGATTCAACTGGCACAACCGCCTTCCAATCCGGGGACCCCTCTTCATCGTACTGTCATTGAAGATGATCACCCCGCACAAGGCGAAAAGGTTGACCCCATGGACGACGCAGCCCTGCTTGAAGCAGTGGCCGAAGGAAACCAGGACGCCATGGCAGCGGTCTTTGACCGCTACTCGCGGATCGTGTATTGCATTGCTCTTCGCGTGCTCAAAGAGCCGTCGCTGGCGGAGGACGTGATGCAGGAAGTCCTCCTCCAGGTTTGGAAGCGACCGCAGAGTTTTGTGGCGCAGCGCGGGAATTTATCCGCATGGCTGAGCGTGGTGACGCGCAATCGAGCCATCGATGTGCTGCGCAAGCGCTTCCCGCTCGACCCTCTGGGCGAGATGCCTTTACCCGATCCGCGCGACATGGCGCTTGAAACGGAGCAAAGCTGGCTGATCGAAAAAGTCAGAGCAGTTCTGAGCGATCTGCCCGCCGAGCAACAGGGCCCCATGGAGCTGGCCTACTTCCAAGGCCTGAGCCATACCGAAATTGCCGAGCGCACAGGTTCTCCGCTGGGCACGGTGAAGACACGCATACGCGCCGGATTAACCAGCATAAGAAAGGCGATGAGCGCATGAACGACAAATTGCACATCGCCGATACCGATCTAGCGCTCTACGCCATGGGTGCCCTGCCGCCGGATGAAGTGGCCGCGAACAAGGCTCATCTGCTCACCTGCGTCCAATGCAAGGAAGAAGTCCGACAACACACGCTCGCGCTGGCGGCTTACGCGCAGACCACGCAGCAAGTCGCTCTGCCCGCGGGCGCGCGGGATCGCTTTATGGCCCGGCTTTCCGAGACTCCGCAGACGCAAACGACGGCTTCCGCGAAGCCGCGCATGGCGCCTCCTGTCGAAATCAAATCGCGGCGCTCGATCTTCGGCACAGGCGGATTCCGCTGGTCGCCGGCCTTCGCGGGCGCGCTGGCCGTAGCGCTTCTGTTTGTGGGCGTAGACGACATGCGCAAACGCGCGGAGATTGGGCCGCTCATCAACCAGGCGCGGCGTGGGGCCATCGACTCCGCTCAGCTTGCCCAGCTCATGGACCTGTTGACCTCGCCGCAAGCCAGGAAAGTCGCGCTGCACCAGGCGCCCCAGGCCTCACCGCCGCCCGAAGGGCGCGTTGTCTATGCTGCTCGAACCGGCAAGCTGCTGCTCACGGCGTCGAATCTGAAACCACTCCCGGCCGGCAAGGTCTACGAGCTTTGGATTCTGCAGCCGGGCGGCAAGGCACCGCTTCCCGCAGGAACCTTCGCTCCGGACAACGGCGGCTATGCAACCATGATTCTTGCCGATGCGCCCGAAGGAGTCACTGCTCAGGGCTTCGCGGTGACCGTGGAAAACGCCGGCGGGTCGCAGACGCCGACACTTCCGATCTTGCTTTCAGGCCTTTGAGGAGCGGTTGAAGATCTCGTTTTTGGGTTTATTCGGGTTCTAAGAACCTGTCTAAAAACTGATTCCGAGAGAGGCAGGTCGGGGTTCGTGGTCTCCCACCCTTTCGCAAAAAGCGCGAAAGGATGGGGCACGGAGCGTTTGTGGCTTGTTCACAGTCGACATTTTACGGATTTTAGACAGGTTCTAAGGCAATGTCTGGCACAGGGCCAGGCTTGCCGAATTGCTCGCGCCGGGCAGGTAGCAAGGTTCGCCCCACCCCGGTCTCCGGCTCACATTGTGATTGTTCCCGGTTGAGCCGTTCTGCGTTCCCGTGCGCACATCCACGATGTTTCCCTCGACCAGGACCGCCGTGTCTACGATGTCCAGATCGGTGCGCAAAATGGTGAGATAGGGGCTGTCTGGCGACGCTACATACACCTTGCCGTACTGCGAGTTCTGCGTGGAGACCACAGTGCGTGGATGACCGGTTACGGGCAGCGTCTTCTCTACCGTGTGGCTGCTCAGCGTCACAATGGTCACTGTCTGGTCGGTCTGATTGGCGGTGTAGGCGCGGCTGCCGTCGGCCAGCACCGTAACGCTGGCGGGATTGGTTCCCACCGGAATCGTAAACGTGGTGCCGAAGGTTGCGCTGTCGTTTCCGTATTCATCCTCGCTCACATCGATTACGCTGATGGTATTGCCGTCATAGTTTGAGACCACGAGTTGCGCGGTCGCAGCGTTGTATTCGGCATACACCGGCCCGGCAATGGTTCCCATGCCCGCGGTTCCATTGGGAGGCGTGCCGGAGCCGGGGTTCGCCGCATTCAAGGCGGCGACAGCGGTGAGCGAAAGCGGCAGCGCGGGATGGCAGGTCACGGTCTGGCCGGCCTGGTTCAGGAACGGCGTGCAGGCATCGAGGGTGTTGTTCTGCGCGTTGATGACGGTGACCGTGTCGGAGCCGCGATTTAGAACGAATAGCCGCTTGGCGTCCGCACTTTCAATTGCAAATACCGGACACGCGCCCAAGGGGATGGTGGAGGAGACGGTATAGCTCGATATCTCCAACCCGTTGGCCACGCCAAGGGGGCCTGTTGTCGGCGAGTTATTGCATTCCACCCCGGTAGCGGAAGGAATGTTCTGGCTGATGGAGAAGACACGCTGGCTGTTGGAGGCCGGGCCGCTGACCGCGATCGGCGTTGTTCCCACCGGAATTGCCAGCTTGAAGGTCTGCGGGAATCCGGTGAAGACATCGGCGACATTTCCCGACTGATCTGCGGCAAAGAGTCCGGCGGACGGGGAAAAGAGGTTGATCGGCTGCGCTGTCGGCGGCAACGTGGTGTAGGTGACCTGCTTGGCCTGCAGCGAGCTAGAAACCGGGAAATTGCTCAGCGTGCCATCGCTGTTCAACGTATAACCATTCGAGCCTGTTTCATCGAGCGTAAACGTCAAAGGCCCGGGGCCGATTGGCGCCAGCGCCAGCACGGAGTCGCCGGAGTAGTCGATGATGGTCGCGATGCCCGGCGTCGTGGTAGATGGCGCAGACACCACGACGACATTTGTGGACGGTTGCGCGGGTGGCCCGCTGGGTGTGACAGGCGTAACAACAGGCCGATAGGTACTGCCGCAGCCGGCAATCACGACCACAGCCGCAAGCGCCGCGCCCCCTTGAACCAACCGCGCACGCGCCTGGCCTGAAATCATGAAAAAAAGACTCATTCAGTTGTTTCCTGCTTATCTTTCCTGGCCTGCTTGTTTTTCCTGCCCTGTTTGTTTTTCCTGCTTGGTCTGATTGTAAATCAGGCAGCTTGGGGTTAGACGGCCGTGAAGAGTGGAAGGGTATCGGGGCGGGCAGCCGGGGTCTGGCAGCTCGGGTCCGGACAGGCTGAGTTCGGGCAGGCTGGGTTCGGGCAGACCAGGCCGAGGCAGCCGCCGGTCAGGGTTGCAAAGAAATTCTTCGACATGACCCTCGGCCTCCGCACCGGCCACAATGGGCGGGTGGTCCATTATTGAACTGAGGGGCAGAACTTGACTCAGAAGAGACCGTCTCTTCAAAGCATGATGGAGAGAGCGCTGCAGCATCACCGCAACGGGATGTTCAGCGAAGCCGGCCAGATCTATCGGCGAGTTCTGGCCATCGATCCGCGTAATTCAGACGCTCTGCACCTGCTGGGGATGATCGCTTACCAGGCAGGAGATCTTGAGACCGCTGCCGATCTCATTCGCCAGGCGATTGCGATCCATGGGAACGGAGCCGCATACTATACGAACCTCGCCACCATCCTTCAGGCTCAGGGGAAGCTCGAAGAAGCCGAGAGCATGTATCGCCACGCATTGACGCTCAAACCGCATCTGGCTTCGATCCACGTGAACCTGGGCAACGTGCTCCAGGCTCGAAGCGACTTCGATGCCAGCGTCCAGTGTTACGAGCAGGCGCTGGCCCTTGAACCGGACAACGCCGAAGCGTTCAACAATTTGGGCAATGCACGCCAGGGGGAAGGAAACCTGGATGCTGCCGTTTCCTGCTATGAGCGCGCACTGGCTATCAGGCCAAACTACCCCGAGGCCCTTTGCAACCTGGGCAACGCAAGCTGGGTAGAAGGCCGTCTGGACGAAGCCATCGAGTTATATCAGCGCGCGCTGACCCTGAAGCCCGATTACGCTGAGGGATCCTACGGCCTGGGGAATGTCCGGCGCGCCCAAGGTGATTCCACTGAAGCATTGAGGCAGTATAGAAATGCTCTGAGGATCAGGCCTGAGTATGCCCAGGCCGGGTTCGCCGAGGCGCTCGCCCAATTGCTGCAAGGGGACTTTGCGGCTGGCTGGCAGAACTTCGAGCGCCGCTGGCAAACAACCGATCACGACACGCCGCGAAGATTCTATGCGCAGCCGGCATGGGACGGTGAAAAGCTGACATCCGGGAGCGTATTGGTTTGGGGTGAGCAGGGCGTGGGCGACGAAGTCATGTTCGCCGGACTTATCCCGGAGGTGATCCGCACCGGCAACCGCTGTGTTCTCGGCTGCGACCGACGGCTCAATGGGCTCTTCGCCCGATCCTTTCCAGGCGTCGCTGTAATATCCGGCTGCGGCCCGGGTAGTCATCCGGAGTTGGAGATCGCGGCGCAACTGCCAAGCGGCAGCTTGCCGGGATTGTTCAGGAGATCTGCTGCAGATTTTGCGCAGACCACGTCCCCATTTCTCATTGCCGACTCCGCTGCGCGGGAACGCTTCCGCTCTCGCTATTCCGATGGCCGGCGGCTGGTGGGGCTGGCCTGGTATTCAAACAATCGCAGGACGGGACGCGCCCGATCAATCGATCTAGCGTCGCTTGCGCCGCTGTTTGCGTCAGTCGCCATCCAGTGGATCAGCTTGCAATATGGCGACCACGATGCGCTGCAGACCCAGGCTGCGGCCGCCGCGGCGCCCATCTTCATTGATCGCGCCGTGAATCAGCTCTCCGACATCGACGTGTTCGCAGCGCAGATCGCGGCTATGGATTTGGTAATCACCATCGATAACTCGACGGCGCATTTGGCAGGCGCGCTGGGAGTTCCGGTTTGGGTTCTGCTTCCCTTCGCGCCCGACTGGCGGTGGCAGTTGCACAGGGAGGATTCTCCCTGGTATCCAACCATGCGATTATTCCGCCAACCAGCGATCGGCAATTGGCAATCGGTGATCGAGACGGTGGGGATCGCTTTGAGTCAAAAGATGGCCGAGGCCGCCGCAGACAGCCGTCAAACACGCATGTCATCTTGAGCAGAGCGATGTCGAATTGAGCTGAGCGATGTCGAATGCTTGCCCTGGGCGCAGCCGAAGGGGCTTGCGGCTGGTTTACTCTCCGGCAAAGAATCGCAATCAATGCCCAGTTATTTCCACGATCTGGTTATCCGATTGAGTCCACGCCGCCGCGCCCTGGTGGGTCAGCTGCTGTTTGGCTTCATCCCAATGCAGATGGGTTACAGAGCCTGCGCCGTTTTCGTACGCGTAAGTCTTCCCGTCGTCGGAGAAGAGTGTGAAGTCGGCGTTCGCGCCAGGATAGACGCGCACATGTTCGATGGCCTGGGCCTGATGTGTGCTCTCGACCGCCGCTCCGAGAGGGAGAATGGAGCCGGCCCGCACGAACAATGGAATGGTGTCGATGGGCGCTTGCACGTTGATGGTCTGGCCGCCTTTCACGCGCTCGTTGGTCCAGTAGTTGTACCAGTCAGCGCCGGCAGGGAGATAAACTTCTCGGCTGGTCGCACCCTGCTCGGTAATTGGAGCCACGAGAAATGCCGGCCCAAACATGTATTCGTCGCGCAGGTCAGCGACCTTGGCGTCGTTGGGAAAATCGAGCGGCAGGGCTCGCATGAAGGGTGCTCCCGTAAGCCACGTCTGGTAGCCGAGCGAGTAGATGTAAGGCATGAGCTGATAGCGCAGGCGCAGGTACTTCTCCAGGATGGGCTCGGCCTGCTTGCCATAAGACCAGACTTCGTTCTCGACCCGGCTGCCGTGCGAACGCATGATGGGCAGGAACGTCGCGTACTGGAACCAGCGCGTGTAAAGCTCGGGGTAGTCATCGTATCCGCCTACATTAAATCGCGCGTCTGACGGGTCGAGCAGCGGCGGATGGGCAGGATGGTGTTCGGCGGGAAGGTATTGCCAGCCACCGGTGTCGTTCGACCAGTAGGTGATGCCCGAAGCTGCGAAGTCGAGCCCGGTGGGAATCTGCCGCTTCAGCGTGTCCCAGGTGGGATAAATGTCGGACGACCAGAAGATGGCTCCATTGCGCTGCGCACCGGTGAATGCATCGCGGGAGAGAATCAGCGCGCGCCGCTGCGGCTCGTCTTTACGGAAGCCGTCATAAAGCGCGGCGGTATGGAAGAGCGGGTAGACGTTGTAGAACTCGGTGCCGGGGCCGACATGATAGTAGGCGCCGTTGGGAGGGAGATCGGGCTCAGTTTCGTCGGCCCATAGCGAATCGAAGCCCTTGCTGATGATGTTGTCGCGAATGGTATCCCAATACCATTTCGCTGCCTCGGGATTGGTGGTGTCTATGTCCGAACCGGCGCGATCATAGGGCAAGCCGTCGATGGGCGTTCCGTCGGCGAGATGAATGAGCCAGCCTTTCTGGCGCAGCTCCGCATAGTAGCGGTCATCGGGAACGAAGCGCGGCCATACGCTGATCATGGTCTCGAAGCCCATGTCGTGAAGCTGCCTGTTCATCGCTGCCGGATCGGGCCAGAACTTGGGATCCATGTCCATCTCGCCCATCTTGGTGTAGTAGAACCAGTCCACAACAAGCACGTCCGCGGGCAGATGACGCTCGCGATAACCCTGCGCAACCGCCAGCACTTCTTTCTGGCTTGAGTAACGCTGCTTGCACTGAATATAGCCATATGCAGCCTTGGGCAGCATGTGCGTAGGTCCGGTGAGCAACTTGTAGCCGGCGTAAATCTCATCTGCCGTTTCGCCGGCGATGACGAAGAACGAAACCCGCTCGCCCACCTCGGATGTCCAGTTGGTCTGCTCGTTAAAGCCGGGAGATATGAGCGTCTTCGAGGGGTTATCCCACAGCAGGCCGTAGCCTTTGTTGGTGATGAGAAAAGGCACGCAGAAGCTGGGCGCGGCCGGAGCCGTGTAGTCGTTCCAGCAGCGCACCGGATGGCCGCGATGATCGAGAAAGCCTTCGTGGTTCTGGCCCAGGCCGTAGTAGTGCTCATCGTCGGGCGAAACAAAGGTCGCTCCGACGGTGTAGAACTCCGGGTCGGTGGTGCGGCGATCCTCGGCGAGCGACGCGGTTCCGTCCTTGTGATTGGGAACGGCCTGCGACCAGCCGGTCATCTCGAGGAGATTCCGATGCTGCGGTGTGCGAAACGTAATGTGCGCTCCTGGCGTGGAGCCGTTGAAGTATTTGCTGATATCGATCTCGGATTGCAGCGGCGGGTGCGCGGGAGGCAGATCCTTGTCCACAACCACCATCAACCTTGGTGACCGGTACGCGTTGGCTTCGGGAGTCTCAACTGCGTTCCAGCCCGAGGCGTCGGGCGTCCCAATGATTCCGTATCCCGGTGCGGCAAGAGCGGGCTCGCGCTTCAGGCTGAGCGTTACGCGCAGAATGTTGGGCGCGTAGGGCTCAAGCACAATTGTTTCGCCTTTGCGATCAAGTTCAAGACGCTGGCTGGGCGATTGCGCCTGGACGGTCGCAACAGATCCGGCGATCGACATCATGCCCGCTAGCACCGCAATACCGGTCGAAAACCTATGCATTCGCAAACTCCCCCGTGCGTCTCGTTCTGGAATCACCGCGCCCTTGAGTGTAAACCGATTCACCCAACCTGTCCCACCGAATCGATTGACGGTTTTCCGGCCTGAAGTGGGACGATACGATGGATCGTGGCCAAGGCGAATCTCAACTGGCAATCGAAGCTTGTACTGCTGCTGGTGTTGCCCATCGCAGGCACGGGTCTGGTATTGCAGATCCATTGGTGGACGCTTCAATTCCCTTCCGTGGCCATCTGGACCATCGGCCTGAGTCTGCTGCTTGCTCTGGTGGTCTTGAAGCTGCGCGCAGCCACGCTAGCAGGCGCGGCCACCGGCGCCGTCATCACGGCGAGCCTCATGTTTTCGACCGTCGGTTTTCCCTATGAGCCGTGGCATACGGCCCTACCGCCGGTACTGGCGGTTTCGCTTGTGGCCTGGTTAGCCACTCGCCTGGGCCGCACAAGAAAAGAGACACTGGGCACCGCGGAAAGCCGCCATGGCCGCTCCGCATCGCAAGTCGCGGCCAACCTCGGCATGGCCGCGCTGACTTGCGAGGAATTATTCCAATCATGGCTTACTGGCGCACACCTGCTTTCGGCGGATGCGTTGATTCACGGGGCGCTCTTCGCGCCAGGGCTGGCCGCGCTCGCCGAGGCCGCGGCGGACACGGTTTCATCGGAGCTGGGTCAGGTGTTGGGCGGCCGGCCACGCCTGATCACGAGCCTGCAAGGCACCAACCCAGGGACGGATGGCGCAATCAGCCTGGCGGGAACTCTGGCCGGCGTGGCAGCCGCGGGAATTGTAGCCGGCGTCGGAAGCTGGGCTCTACGCGGAAATCTTGCCCTTTTCTGGATCAGCGGGGCAGGAGCGGTCTTCGGACTTTTCTTCGACAGCCTGCTGGGCGCAACGCTGGAGCGGCGCGGCTGGCTGAATAACGACAGCGTGAATTTCCTGTCGACAAGCAGTGCGGCGCTGTTCGCTTTCGGGTTGATGATTGCCTTGTCCGGCGTTCTCGGATAGGATTCGTTGCCATTTTTCAATGCAGGTGCAGCCGCCAGAGGGTGTAACTCAGAATCTCGTGGGCTACAGGCTCAATCTCGTCGGATCCTCCTGCAATCGCCACTCGCGGCCGCGGCGAGGTTAAAACATTCAGGCCGTCGGCGGCACAGATCGAATGAATGCGGAACAGATGATTCGGATCGCTGACGATCACCAGGCGGCGCAGTCGATTGGCGCGAGCGATTACCGCGATCCTGCGCGCTGACTCTTCCGTCGTGCGGCTCTCGGTTTCGGCAATGATGGCGCCTTCGGGAACGCCCATGCTCATCAGGTATTCCTGCCCGACCGCCCCTTCTGTATATTTGTCGCCGCCCGGGCCACCGAGGGTGATTATCAACGGAGCGATGCCGCGATGGTAGAGCGACAAAGCATGGTCGAGGCGCGCGCGATATACCGGCGAGGGCTTGCCGTCGTATTCAGCTGCGCCGAGAACGGCAATCGCATCAGATGGCGCGGATTGATCCTGGCTTGCATACCATTGGATTTGCACGTAGACCCAGCGCGACCAGCCAAGAATGGCAACGATTCCCAGGAGAAGAAGTAAGCCCACTGCCTTGAGAGCAAGCCTGCTTCCCTTTCGCCCTCGCGGCTTTGCGTTCGCCCCGCGCTCCATGCGCACCTGCTTAGCTGGAATTTATCGTTGCAGTACCATGACGATTTCATGCGTGGGGATGGCGCCTTCGCGCAGAATCTCCCAGCGTCCCGGTCCAAGCGAGAGGTCAACGATGGTGGTGGGCTGCGCGTGGCCGGTGGGCCCGCCGTCAATGATCAAGGGAATGCGGTCACCGATCTGGTCGCGCACACAGGCGGCATGGGTACATTCCGAGGCGCCCTGCAAGTTGGCCGAAGTCGCCGTAATCGGGAGGCCAAACTTTTCGACCACAGCGCGCGGAATGGCCGCGTCGGGAACCCTGAGCGCCACGTTGCCGGTGTTGGCTGTTGAGCGCAAAGGCAGCTTGGTGCCGGCGCGCACAATCACGGTCAGAGGGCCGGGCCAGAAACGGTCGGCCAGCTTGTCGAGCATAGGGTCGGTATCCCGCGCCAGCTCGTAGGCCTGCGCAAGGCCGGAGATCAACAGCGACAGCGGTTTATGTTTTTGCCGCGACTTGAGCTGGTAGATCCGCTCGACCGCCTGCAGGTTCACCGGGTCGACGGCCAACCCATAGAAGGTGTCAGTGGGCAAGGCGATCATGTCGCCTTTGCGCAGACAGGAGACGATGTAGTCGATCCGGTCTGGTTGGGGTTCATCGGGATGGACGCGCAAGATCTCCGCGGACAAGAAGGCTTACCTCGGTTCCAAGGTCGGTTTTCGCACGCGCCGTTCCGAGCGGCATCAAGGGTGCAAAAGAGCCGGTATCGCAGACACCGTAAAGTCGGAAGCTAACACAGCACCAGCCCAGGTGCAAGTTGTGCGGTTCGATTCCAATACCCTGCCGGGCTGAAAATCCGGCTTAGAATCGGCTTAGCACTTTTTGGTCTTCCGTCGATGCCTCTTCGAATTGTACAGAGTAAACAGAATCCTCGCCTGAAGCAGTTGCGGCGCGCTCTGGCGCAGCCGTTGCGCTATCGGGGACCCTCCGGGTATTTCCTGGCTGGCATCGAGGGCCCGAACTTGCTCGAAGAAGCCATGCGCGCCCACTTGCGCATTCATTGCGTGTTTGTTGCGCAAGGCGCCGAGCACCTGCTGGAGACGTTCGACTTGCCTTCCGGGACCGAGGCCCTGCTTGTGCCCAAGGCGTTGCTGGACTCCATGCTCACCACAGAAGCCCCTCAAGCAATTGCCGCCCTGGTGGAACCACCTGACTGGACCTGGGCTCACTTTCTCGATCCCCATCGCAAGGGGGCGTCGCTGGTAATGGTCCTCGCGGGCCTCCAGGACCCCGGCAACCTGGGAACGATTCTTCGTTCCGCCGAAGCTTTCGGAGCCGATGGCGTGCTGTGCCTGCCCGGAACCGTCAGCGCATGGAACCCCAAGGCGCTGCGCGCCTCGGCAGGCAGCGTGTTCCGGTTGCCCCTGCTCGCAGTCAGCGTGGAGGACTGCTTCCTGCATCTGCGCGAGTTGGGTGTCAAAATCTGGACCTCGACCGTCAAGGCTGCCGAACCGGTAGACCTGGTCAACCTGGCCGGACCCATCGCTCTCATCATCGGGAATGAAGGCAGCGGCGTTCCCATGAGCTTGGCCGCGAAAGCCGATGGCGCCTTGACGATTCCCTGCCCCGGCCCGGTCGAAAGCTTGAATGTCTCCGTGGCTGCCAGCGTGCTTCTCTACGAAGCCGCCCGCCAGCGGTCGGTGCAATGTGCACCGTTGAAACTGCGCGGAGGGCCGGAATGAGCCTGTTCGACGGCGAACCGGAAGGACCTAAGACCACGCTTCGCACTGCGCCTCTGGCGGAGCGCATGCGGCCGCGGACCCTCGATGAATACAGCGGCCAGGAACATCTGCTCGGCCCCGGCAAACCGTTGCGGGTGCAGATCGAGCACGACGGTCCTGAATCAACCAACACCAGTTCCATGATCCTGTGGGGTCCGCCGGGGGTGGGCAAGACGACACTGGCCAAAATCATTGCGGAAACCACCAAGGCCAACTTCGTCGAGTTCTCCGCCGTAATGAGCGGCATCAAGGAGATCAAGCAAGTAATGGCCACCGCGGCCCAGGCGGCCGAGCTGCATTCGCGCACCATTCTCTTCATCGATGAAATTCATCGCTTCAACAAGGCGCAGCAGGACGCATTCCTGCCCTATGTGGAGCGCGGAACCATTCGGCTGATTGGCGCGACGACCGAGAATCCATCTTTCGAGATCATCTCCGCGTTGCTTTCGCGCTGCCGCGTGTACGTGCTTGAACCGCTGAGCGAGGAACGCATCGCCGCGCTGTTGCGCCGTGCTCTTGAAGATTCAGAACGCGGGCTAGGTGCTTTGAAGATCTCCGCGGACGACGACGCGCTTCAGTTGATCGCCAGCTACTCCAGCGGCGACTGCCGCTCGGCCTACAACACGCTCGAGGTCGCGGCCCAGCTTGCGCAGGCAGGAATCGAAAAAGGGGGAGCTAACCGGCGCATCGACCGCGCGCTGGCTGTCGAGGCCGTACAGCAGCGCGTGCTGATGTACGACAAGTCTGGCGAAGAGCACTATAACCTGATCTCCGCACTGCACAAGAGCGTGCGCAACTCCGACCCCGATGCGGCTCTCTACTGGCTCGCCCGCATGTTCGCCGGCGGAGAAGATCCGCTCTACCTCGCTCGCCGCGTAGTCCGCATGGCCGTCGAGGACATCGGCCTGGCGGCGCCGGAAGCTCTGAATCTGTGCTTGTCGGCCAAGCAGGCCATGGAGTTCCTCGGCTCGCCGGAAGGCGATCTCGCGCTCGCCGAAGCGGTGGTCTATTTGTCCCTGGCCCCCAAGTCGAACTCCGTCTATACCGCTTGGGGAGCGGTGCACGCGGACATTGAACATACCCGCCAAGAGCCGGTGCCCCTCCACCTGCGCAACGCGCCGACACGCCTGATGAAGGAGCTCCATTACGGCAAAGGCTACCGCTACGCCCACGACGAAGAAGACCGCGTCGCCGACATGGATTGCCTGCCCGACTCGCTGCGCGGCCACACCTACTATCAGCCCACACAGGAAGGCCGCGAGAAGATGCTCGCACAAAGGATGGACGAGATTCGGCGGATTCGGGCGGGGAAACGATAGGAAGGCCGGTTGATTGAGATCTCTGTTACCCCATTGCGCCGAATCGTGCGCGAAGAGATGCGCGATAAGTTGAGGCAATTGGTAATCCTAAATCCAAAAACTGGGGACCTGGCCCCCCCCAGCTTCTAGTCAAAAGTGATGGATGTTCACGTCTGACGCTCGCGATTGCTGAACTGAGTTCGGAGGACCGAGCATCGATCTCGGCCCTAAGCGATAATCCGAAAACCCTGTCTACTATCGAACAAAGTTTAAGTAGCAAGGTAGTAGACTGCTCGGCTGCGTGGCAAACGCTCTTCATGTCCGGCCCTGTCGCCAGCATCGACTCGCCCGCTGCGGTGGTAACTGTTAGACCAATGGCAGACATTGGCAACGTGTGCTTATGCGCGCAGAATATCCAGTAGAGCTCTTGATATGCTAACCCCGCGCCGACAGATTTGGCGCGATCCAAGAGTGATTTCTGTGCCCAACCTTTGCCGGTCTTCGGGAAATATCTAAGAAGCGGCGTGACTTGAGGGAGTAGATTGCGTTCATAGCGCATATAGGCTTTGCGACGACCACGCGGAAGGCGCTTGTAGGCGAGTATCTTCCGTGCTTGAAAATACTTGTCGACATTTTCGAATTGACAATACCTGCGAGACCGTCGCGCTGGAGCCATACCGATATATAGGAGATCTACAACGTTCTCAAAGAGTATAGCGCACAATGAGAGTCGTCGCTGCCGCTGCCGCTGCGACACAGCACCTGAACTGCATGTGCGGACTTATGTGCCTTGGCAAAAATAAAATACGTCACAAACTTATGCTCGGAATCAATACCTGCCGTCTGCATGGCGGCCAATGCTGATTGAGCAGTTTGAAGCGCTTTGGTTCCGGCGTCCAACAAATCTGCGGCCTTTCGCAATTCGACCGCGAAGTCCTCCGGAATTACGAATGGCGCTGAAACATAGCGGGTTTCTGTCATTCTCCTGTTCACCTACTCCAGCCGCTTGCCTGGCTTCTCTCATCTCTGTTCATTGCCTTTACCCCACGGATTGACCACCGACGACGCGATGTCCTCGAAGTGCTTGACGTTCCGCGTGGCCAGCGTTGCGTGGGACGCCATCACAATCCCCGCGATCATGGTGTCGCGCGAGTCGGCTGGACGGCCCATCTCCCTCCGCAACGCGCTCACGTCTGCCGCCCTTCGAGCAGCAGCATCGTCGAAGCTTACAATTCTCCCCTCAACAACTTCGACCAGCCAGCGCTCAAACAAGTCCATCAGAGCAGTGCGCCTCTTTCCCGCTGGCATCGATTGCAACCCGCTGCGAATCTCAAAGATATTAACGGACGTGGTCCAGATGGAGGAACCAGGCTGCCGGTCCAGCCAGAAGAGAACCTGGGGCTCCGGCCTGGGCAACATGATCTCTGAAATCACGTTCGTGTCGAGAACGATCATGATTCGAAGTCGGGTATTTGCATGCGCATGCCGCGTATCTCCTGAATCGGCTCATCCAGAAAAACGCCCTGCCCGCTGAAGAGAGCAACGGAGGCGGTGCCAAATCCAACCGCAGCAACTTCCGGGTCGTCCTTGAGCGCGTTTCGCAGGATTTCCCTTGCCTCTTCTTCCATGCTGCGGCCGTGCCGCTTGGCGCGATGCTGCAAACGGCCCTTGACCTGATCTTCCAGATTGCGAACTAATATCTGCGCCATTAGGTTCTCCGTTGCTATCATGATAGCATGAATTCGAGATCACGTTCGTGTTGAGCACGATGGCTGGGCCATCTTTGCCTCTGGGGCTATCATGATAGCGCACTTCTGTGACGAGAGCGGACCGCAGGCTTATAGCGAAACCCGGGTGCCATATCCCGAAAGCACGGGCCCCAAGTTGACGCGACCATCAGGGGGTGGCAACCTTGCATAAAACTCTTGAGGACCCAGCCAGATCTATGAAACAGTCATCCAACTTTCAGTCACCCGGCTTTCAAGAAAGAGTGGTAGACTTGCCGCGCGCGGACAACTGGAACACTGCCCGCTCTTTTCCCAGCCAACAATTCGGAGGACAATTATGAGCGATCGTCCAACCTTTGCGCCGTACCTCGTGGTAAGCAATGGCGCGGCGGCAATCGAGTTTTACAAGAACGCCTTTGGCGCACAGGAATTGACGCGCCATCTGGCTCCGGGAACCGACAAGCTGATGCACGCGGCTCTCTTGATTCAAGGCGGCCACCTGATGCTGAGCGACGACTTTTCGAGTTCCATGGGCGGCAAATCGCAGACGCCTGAAGCGCTGGGCGGCAGCCCGGTGACCTTTCACTTGCACGTGGACGACGCCGATGCGGTGTGGGAAAAGGCGCTTGCGGCAGGCGCGAAGGTAAAGATGCCGCTCGCCGACCAGTTCTGGGGCGACCGGTACGGCCAGCTGATCGATCCTTTCGGTCACAACTGGTCGATTGGCCAAACCAAGAGCGCGCCTTCACAAGCCGAGATTGAAGAGAGCGCTAAAGCTGTCTTCGCCAGCTGAGGGGGTCAACACCGCGGAATGCATGGCTTCCCATCCTTGTACCGCTGCGATTCCTGGCGCAGGGGTGGGAAGCCAATCTGCTTAGCTTGCCCGGATCGATCTCATTTCCGGTCGGCCTCAATCCTTGTATTTGACCGAGCACCCGTAGGGCCGCGTAAAGGCAGTCTGCACAGGTTTGCCCGCCATCGCGTCCGACAACGCGTCGGAGACGTAGTTGTCCGCGCCTTTCACATCTTCGGGGTCCGATGTAGGCCGATTGTCAATGGCGCCGTCGTAGATCAGCTTGCCGGTCGGGTCAATGACGATCATCTGCGGCGTGGTCTTGGCGTTGTAGAGACGGGCGATCGCCGCATCGGAATCCATCAGTACCGCGGTGGGGACGGCGTGCATCTGGCCGAGGTAGGCATTCTCTTCGCTGGGCGTCACGTAGCCCTGCGTACCAGGAGCCGAGGAGATAACCGTGAACCAGGTCACCCCTTTGGCGGTCCATTCCTTTTGCAGGGCCTGCATATTGCCTGAGACGTAGTGTTTGCGCGTGTAGGGGCAGCCCTGGTTGTGCCATTCGAGCACAACATATTTGCCGCGATACTGGGCCAGCGTCTCCGTTTGGCCACGGGAGTCGATAGCGCTGAAAGCCGGGGCCGGCTCACCGACACGCGCTTGCGGAGCGGCGGTTGAGGCAGTTAGGAGCACGGCGGCAAGGGCCGCAATGGATGAACGACGGGGCCTGAAAGCCATGGATTTCAACCTCCTCAGGGGAATTGAGAGAATGAACCGGGATCAACGTGCATTCGATTGGACGGCCAGCTTGCTGTCCGCGTTTGCTTTTTAGGATGCGGGCTGCGGAAATCTCATGGATGAAATCTAAGCCATGGAAGGCAAACTTTGCATCGGACCAGAGTCGTGAAGCCTGAACGACGCGCATCAGGCACCCACGCTGGAACTTGGAAACCATACCGCATCCATGTCAGCGCGTCCGGGCAGTAACCGATCTGGGCAGGCGACTCACCGCATCGATCACGATCCCCGGGGTCAAGACCTCGGGCAACAACTGCGGATCGTTCTGCCCCGGCGCGTAGAGCGCATACGCCGGAACGCCGCTGCGGCCCATCGCCTTCAAGGCTTGCGTTATGTCGTCGTCGTAGCGCGTCCAATCGGCTTTGAACAGCGCCACGTTGCCATCCTGAAGCGCCTTCTGAACGGACGGCTGTTCGAGCGCCACCCGCTCGTTCACCTGACAGCTAAGGCACCAGCTTGCCGTAAAGTCGACCAGCACCGGACGGCCCGTTGCCTGCGCGCGCCTCACGGCCTCCGCGGACCACGGCTGCCAACCAGCTTCGCCGGCGGCTGCTGTGGCGGTGTGCGGCGCGGCAGCGAGCCTGCCGGGGGCTATCGCACTCAGCGCAATCACGCCCGCCAGAATGAAGCCAGCCACTACCGCGGACCACCGCCTGGCCGGCCACCTGCCCAGGAACCAGCCGGCGACAGCCAGCAGCAGGAAGCTCGACAGCAGCGCCAGCATCATGTCCGCACCATAGCCTCGGGCCAGCACCCACGCGAGCCAAATGGCCGTGGCAAAGATGGGCACTGCAACCGCCTGCTTCAAAACTTCCATCCACACGCCGGGCCGGGGCAGCAGCCGCGTCCATGCGGGCTGCAGTGTAAGAGCCACGTAGGGCAACGCCAGCCCCAAAGCCAGCGCCGTGAAGACTGCGAAAGTGACGGCAGCGTTCTGCGCCAGCGCATACCCGAGTGCCGCTCCCATGAACGGAGCTGTGCATGGCGTGGCCACGACCACAGCCAGCACGCCGGTAAAGAAACTGCCCGCGAAGCCTTGCTTCGCCGCGAGCGAGCCGCCGGCGCTGGTCAGGGTCAAGCCGATCTCAAACTGGCCGGCGAGCGACAAGCCGAGGAAGAACAGGAGTCCCGCCATCAGCGCCAGAAATACGGGCGACTGAAATTGGAATCCCCAGCCGAGCGTTGAGCCGGCCGCACGCAGCGCCAGCAAAACGCCGACCAGCGCCCAGAATGAGGCCAGAATGCCAAGCGTGTAGACCATTCCATGCAACCGGAGCCGCGCCCGCTCTTCATTGCCAGAGTTGACCAGCGAGAGGCCCTTGAGAAACAGGACCGGAAAGACGCATGGCATCAGGTTCAGCAGCAAGCCACCCATAAAAGCCAGAGCCGCAGCCTGCAACACGCCAACGCCTCCCGCCGGGCCGGGAACGGCAGGAACGTGCGCTGAATTCTGCGAAGACGCTGGTTGCTCTGGAACCGCAGCCAAAGGCGCAGCTTGAACGGGAGCGTTTTGAGGGGAAGCCGTGGCCGGAACCGGGGCTCGTCCGGGCGCTGTTCGGGTCGAAGTTGCGGACGGAACTCCGGGGCCGGTGGCGTTGCCCGGCAGCGCCGCGACCTCGTAGGTTCGCCCTCCGGACAGCTCAAGAACTCCTTTCAAGTCTGGAGGGTTCGCGGAAAGATTCGCGTCTTTCTTTAGATTGAGAACGAGACCCTTGGCCGACGGAACGATGACCTGCGGCGCTGGATTATCAATGATGTCCTGGTCGGCGGGAAAGAACGCCGCTTCGGTCTCCCTGCGGCCGGTAGAAACCGAAAGCTGAAAACCGTCCTTAGTTGGTTGAAAATGAACTTTAATTTCCACCGGTAAAGGCTTAGGAAGACGGCCACTTAGCCGGGCGAAGAGCTGCGCATCGAGCGGCGCAGAGGGCGGTTTGCTCGTCCCTTCCAAGACAGTCCGGCTGACTTCCAGCTCTGCCTTGCCGGGGATGCAGCGGTCCTGGCACACCAGCCAATCCACCTTGGCGTGCAGCGTAGCCGGCCCGGTATTCGCCGTGGACGCAACGTTCAAGGCGAACGGGAAGAGCACTTCATCCTCATAGCCAAAGTCCATCAACGGCCCCAGGGGCAGGCGCTTCGGCGCGGGAAACTCGAGCGGTCCGGCGCTGATCCCATCCGGCAGGGTCCACTTCATGTGCGGCGGTTCGCCGGCGTCCCCGGCATTTTTCCAATAGACATGCCAGCTAGGATCGATTTTGAAGTAGAGGCCGGCTTTGGCCGAGGCGCCACGATTCAGGCCCGAATCGGGAACTACCAGCTGAACATGCACATGGGGCGCATCTGCCGAGGCGGAAACAGCCAGAGCAGGCAGTCTTGCCGCCAGAAGCAAACTACCCACGAATATGAATCGAAGCATACGCATACTGATCAAACGGCTGGCCCTCGAAAATGGATCCCGAAAATTGGACTCGGTTCGAGCGATGATCGTTACAATAAGTCTCTTCTTTCAGCGCGCGGCATGCAAGTCCGGTCGAGCCGCGTGCTCACGGAAGATGCAGTCGTTCTGAATGCACTTCACGCCTGCCGCGCGCGCCCGGGCGATGGCTTCGTCGTGCGTCACCCCATCCTGAAGCCAAAGATACGGGATGCCTAGCCGGATCACATCTTCGACGATGGCGGACACATGCTCTGAAGCGCGGAAGACATCCACAACGTCGATCCCGGCTCCGGTCTCACTCATGGCAGCTGCCTGCGCGCCATCCAGGTCGGGGTAGCACAGGAGCCCGGCAATCTCGCTCAGCGCTGGATTCACGGGCAATACCCGGTATCCGTTCTGGGCCAGATAGCGCCCGATGTGGTGGCTGGCGCGCGACGTCTTGTCGCTCATTCCCACCACGGCGATGGTCTTCGCCGTGCGCAAAATTTCGTCGATGATGGCCGGATCGTTGTTCATCATTCAATCCAATCGAGATTTGGGGTGTCCCACCTTAGCCGCAAAAATAAAACCGCGACGAGGGTGGGGCACCCAGCATTGCTGCGCTACAGGTCTAGATCCTCATCGGGCGCGGCAGCAACTGCCGTTCCCCGCCGCTTGGCCAGAAGATAGCCACGAAGAAACGGCTCGAGGAAACCATCGAGAACCTTGTCGACGTCGCCGACTTCGACCTTGGTCCGATGGTCTTTGGCGATGCGATAGGGTTGCAGAACATACGACCGGATCTGCGAGCCAAAGTTGATTTCGAGCTTGGAGTCTTCGAGCTTCTTCGAAACAGCCCGCTTCTTTTCAAGCTCATATTCATAGAGTCGCGAGCGCAGCATCTTCATGGCCTTCTCGCGGTTCTTGTGCTGACTGCGCTCGTTCTGGCATTGGACGACTATGTTAGTGGGCAGGTGCGTCATGCGCACGGCCGAGTCGGTAGTGTTGACGTGCTGGCCGCCCTTGCCGCCGGAGCGATAGGTGTCGATGCGCAGGTCCTCGAGCTTGATGTCCACCTGAATCGAGTCGTCAATCTCCGGCGAAACGTAGACGGACGCGAAGGACGTGTGGCGGCGTTTGGCGGAATCGAAGGGAGAGATGCGCACCAGCCGATGCACGCCGCTTTCACCCGCGAGCTGTCCGAAAGCATATTCGCCTACAATGGTAAACGTGGCCGACTTAATACCCGCTTCGTCGCCATCCTGCAGGTCGTTGATCTCTGTCTTGAATCCCTGCTGCTCGGCCCAGCGCAGATACATGCGCATCAGCATCTCGGCCCAGTCCTGGCTCTCCGTGCCGCCGGCGCCGGGATGCACGGTGACAATCGCATTCAGCGGATCGGCTTCGCCGTTGAGCATGGTGCGCGCTTCGAGTTCTTCGTTGAATGCGGCCAGCGCTTTGATATCGCGCTCCAGATCGGCGAGCACGTCTTCGCCCTCGCGTGCGAGTTCGAAGTAGGTCGCGATCTCTTCCGTGCGACGCACAAGCTCGTCGTCATCCGCAACAAGATTCTCCAGGCGCTTGCGGTCCCGCATCAGGGGCTTGGAGGCGTTGGGATCGTTCCAGAGAGCCGGATCGGCCAATTTGGTTTCTATGTCAGCGAGTTCCCTGCGGATGCGAGCCGGGTCAAAGATACTCCCGCAGGTCGCGCGTTTGGTCGCGCACGGGAGCATATGCGAATTCGAGATCGTTCAACGACATGCTTTATGACCTGACTTGGTTTGGACTGTAGAGCCTTGATCCATCAACTGGTTTAAGAATAACATTGCACCGCCTTCGAGGGTTGCAGGCTGTCGACGAGCGGCGCGGGCCCCAGACCCTTTGATTTTTTTTGTGGAGTAACTGGGTTTCGCGCCCTGTTGCCTGAACCCATGTCATGAACTGTGGTAGACTTCGGGTCGATTTCCGCTTCAACAGGAAGGGCGATTCGATGCCTCGCTACTGGGTAAATTGCTCCATTTCAATCCACTCTGCCAGATTTGTATGAGAAAGTCTGGCAATTCGACCTAGAAAACAATCTGATCTCAATCGGTTGGGCTAGGTTCGGCGATGTATCGAAGATGAGCCGAGAATCGCTTGATGATGCAGTGGCAGATGCGTATCCCGACAAGACTAATTCGGCGAAATCTGCTGTTGGCAACATGATTTGGGATTTCTGGCACGACATTTCCCCCGGAGACTTCGTAATTGCTCGAAGAGGGCGCACGGTCCTTGCCGCAGTCGGCAAGGTAACTCGCGCAGGTTTTTACGCGCCGGGAAGGAACCCTCTTCTCGCGTCTCCCGACCATGCACATAGCGGCTTCCTTGAAGTCGATTGGCAGGAACAACCCAGGAATAAGAAATTTCCCAACATTGTTTCCCAATGCATACGCTCAGGAATTTGTCAGAGGCTGACTACCAAGGATTTATACAGGAAGACGGTGCGCTAATCCTCCCGATTTCAAACGCCGAGCCTGGGGGAGAAATTCAAGGCTCCAACAGTTTTGCCCTTGAGACACACCTTGAGGACTTCATCGTGAGAAACTTCAAACGGATATTCAAGGAATCTCTGACGATATACGTGGATGTTGAAGGGGCCGTTGGCCAACAATTCGATACAGACATCGGACGGATTGACATTCTGGCGCATGAACAAAGAACGAATTCCTTTGTCGTAATTGAACTCAAAAGAGACAAATCGTCCGATCAAGTTGTCGGTCAAATCCTCCGATACATGGGGTGGGTCAAAAGTAAACTTTGCACGGATGGTCAAACGGTCAGGGGGCTCATCATAAGCGGTGA
>JBEKVS010000063.1:0-21073 GCA_049513795.1 Occallatibacter sp.
TCGGTGATTGGCAACAACGTGATTCTGGCCGGACAAACCGGCATTGCCGGCCATTGCAGTGTCGGCGATGGGGTCATCCTGACCGCCCAGTCTGCCGTTTCCCACGACGTCCCGCCGGGCAAAGTGATCTCCGGCTCGCCCGGCTTCGACAACCGCATCTGGTTGCGGGCGGTGACCATCTTTCAGCGGCTTCCTGAGATGCTGAGACGCCTCGACAAAATGGAAAGGAAGCTGGCCGCGCAGCCCGCGAGCCAAGACTCGGCCCATCAGGTCTCACCCGATCAGAACCCGCCCGATCAGAACGAGAGCCAGGAGTGATGAACAGGAATTGTCGAGCCCGAGAGCGGGCCTTCGTTGCCGTAGTGCTCCGCGGCGCAATTGTCTCGCTCGCAGTGGCCGCAGCGACGGCTTCGATCGGCTGTCACTCCTATCACGTGGATGCGACGGTCGAGAATCAAACCGGCGGTCCGATTCAGCTGCTCGAGGTGGACTATCCCAGCGCCAGCTTTGGAGACAACAAGCTAGCTTCGGGAGCCGTCTTTCCTTATCGCATCCAATTGCGCGGTACCGGCCCCATCAAGGTGCAGTACACGGCGCCCGGCGGACACCAGGTGCAGATCGACGGACCCTCTCTGACCGAGCGCCAGGAGGGCACATTTAAGATCGTTCTGCTGCCCGGTGGAAAGGCCGAGTTTCACCCCGCGCTCACATCGGCTCCGTAGCAGAAGTGGAGAGACCTAGGGCCACGCAGCCAAGGTCGCTGGCGCAGCTCAACGGGCCGTGGTTCAGCATTCAGCAGGCCGAGAAGCTCAGCGCACCATGCTCTCGAACAGAGGCGAGTGCAGCAGGCTGCTGAAATCGGAATCGGAAGCCGCGAAGTGGATCGACATCCGGCCTGCGTCCGAGGCGATGTTGGTGTCGGCCAGCGCCTGCTTTTCCGCTGCCGACCCGCTCACCTTGCGCACCATCACGGCAGCGGTCAGCAGAGAAGAAATCGTCGCTGCCGCAAACGTATCCCCGGTCGAGATGGTCAGGTCAAACTTGACCCCGTGCTGAAAGTCCATCCCGTACCACGAAGCCTGCAGCCGCTTGCGCACCGTGTCGAAGTCCGTCACCGATCCCGCGCCGGCTTCGCCCAGCACCTGCTTCAGCATGGTCTGGGTTCCCTTTTCGTCGAGAATGCTCCACAGCGGCGCCGTGTCGACGGTCTTCATGGCATCCATCATCGAGTTATTGGTCAGCAGGTTCGAATCCACGCCGTCGCGAGCATCCAACGCCTTCTCCACGGCATCCTTGGCTCCAAAGACCATGGTTGATGCGTCCACAAAGCTCAACACCATCCCTGTCTTCACCAGCGGATAAATCTTGTTCGTCCGCAGCAACTCGGGCTTTACCTTTTGCTTGCGGAAGTTGGCCAGAATGTCTTGCACGGGAAACTGACCTTGCGCCACGCCGACCGTGACCAGCGCGTCGCTCCCCGGCGTAGGCCGGAAAAGCGCGAACGCCAGTTGATCGACGTATTGATCGATGTTTTCCTTGTCGTTCAGGGCAAACTTCTTCAGCGCTTCATCAAACTGCTTCAACTCGGGCGGCATCACGCGGCCGCGCAAATCCATGGCGGCCGGCGAATTCTGCATCGCCCGGTAGTCGATCACAACCAATTGCTGCACTTCGTGCGGAATGGCGGTGCGAGCATCGGTCGACAATTGCGCCGCCGGAGCCAGAGTAGCCGCAGCCAGCAGCACGGGAGCAATCGTAATCTTTACCAGTTCCTTAAACAAATCCATCCTCCGGATATCGGCAATTCTCGTAAATTTTTCAGGGATTGTGCCACATTGACGCAATGATTTATCCCTATAGCATTTAGACGGAATTGCCACCCATCTGTGAATATTCTACCCGCGGCAAGGTTGCGCCGCCTTGCTGTCGGCCGAGCGGAATCAGCCTATGCATCCCCCGGCCAGGCCAGCGGAGCCCCAAGCCGGTGTTCGAGAATCTTGGTCGCCGCATCGAACCCATTTAATTGACGCATCCAATCGCTCTCCCGCTCACATGCCGCTTCCGGGATGAGGCCAATCACCTCGCCCTCGACCAGGACCGCTTTGTGGCGGGCGGCCAGACGAGCGACCGCGCGGTAAACCTGGGAGATCGGGGTGACTTCGAAATCTGTAATGTTCATCGACAGCTGCGCCCGTCCGTTGGCCAGCAAGCCCATTGCCTTCACGCCCTTGAGCCCGCCAGACTCGGCGCGAATCTCGCGCGCAATGGCCCTCATGGCGGTCACGTCGGCGGAATCGAAGTAGAGGTTGTAGACCACGAGAAACTTGCGCGCTCCCACCGCGCAGGCTCCCGCCGTGGGATGCAGGCCCGGCCCGCCCAGATCTGGACGACGCGACGATTCCCGTCGCACGGCTTCCCGCAGGCCCTCGAACTGCCCGCGCCGGATGTCTTCAAGATTGGCTCGATCGGGTCGCGCCGCCGCCGCTTCGTAAAAAAACACCGGGACGCCGAATCGCCGCCAGATCTCCAATCCCGCCTGGCGGGCAAGCATAACGCACTGCTCGAGCTTTATGCCCGAGACCGGCACAAATGGAATAACGTCGGCAGCACCGATGCGGGGGTGCGCGCCTTGCTGCCGGGTGAGGTCAATCAGCTCGACGGCCTTCCCCGCCCCGCGCACGGCAGCTTCCACTACCGCGGCCGGCGGCCCGGCAATTGTAACCACCGAACGGTTGTGTGCCGCATCCATTGACCAGTCAAGCAGGCGTACTCCGTCCACGCACATCGCCGCCACAATGGCTTCAACCCGCCGGGCGTCTGTCCCCTCGGAGAAGTTTGGTACGCACTCGACAACCGGCCCGCTCATGGCTTGCTCCAACCCGGTAAAGAGAACCCCGGCCACGCCGGACTTGTGTGGGCTCTACCCCACCCGGACCACCAACATTCCGTTCCTATTCCGCGGTAACTATCTCCAGAACGTATAGCCCAACTGGATCTGAACGCTGGCATTGACGCCGGGATTCCGGTCGCCCAGCGAAGCCGAAGAGATGTGCACGGCGTTCACCCCCAGATCGATCGACCGCTTGGGCCGAACGAAATAATGTACGCCGACGCCCCCTTGTGGGGAAAAGTTGAAAACGGATGTACCTCCCGGAGTTCCATGCGGCACAAGCTCGTCGGGAGGAAATTTGTGGGTGGTGTAGATCAATCCGCCGGCGCCTTGGAACCAGGGTTGAAAATGGTGCGATCTCGTCTCAAAATTCCAGCGCAGAATCACCGGCGTGATGCTTGCCCCGGTGTAGGTTCCACCACCATCGGGAGCAACGAAGTAGCAAGTCCCGGTAGTGCATGGATAGATAAAGCTCTGATCGTGCGGGGGCGGCGTATAAGCCTGCCAAAGCGGCATGATATTCGCGCTGAACTCGAACTGACCGCTTAGGATGCCGGCATGGATCACAGGCGTCAGCACCTTGCCTGCCTGAAAACCAACGGAGAAGAATGAGAAGTCGTCGCGATTGCCCAGACCTGTGCCGCCGTTCACAAACGGCCCGTACTCCCAACTCTGATGGTCGCGAACCTGCGCCACGGGATTGTCCAAAATGGGGTTGTCGCTGTTAGCATCTGCGCCCTTCGCAACCCCGTCCAGCGTCTCTGCGCCGGCAGCGATGGTGCCCGCCAGCATAAGAAGAACTGCAATCTCACATACCTTCAATGCTCTTTCCTTCCTTCGATCGTTCTTGTCTTCGTCCCGCAAAAAAGCCGCCACATCCGGGCGGCCTTTTCTCGCTGCCATCCCGGTATGCGATCAGCCCGCCGCATGCTCCATTTGTTCGGCATCCATATCAAAATTGGAGTAAACGTTTTGCGTATCGTCGCACTCTTCCAGAGCCTCAAGCAGGCGAATCATCTGGTTCGCGGTGTTGCCCTCAAGCTTGGTATAAGTCGAGGCCACCATGGTCACTTCGCTCATCACGGTGGGGATCTTGGCCGCCTTGATGGCCGTCAATACCGACTCGTACGAACCCGGGTCGGTGATGATCTCCCAGGTGTCACCTTCGTCGTTGAGGTCCTCGCCGCCATGTTCGAGAACTATCTCCATCAACTGGTCCTCGGTCGCCGCGTCTTTCTCGATGGCAATCAGACCCTTCTTCGAGAACATGAAGCGGACCGAACCGCTCTCACCCAGGTTTCCGCCATTCTTTGAGAATGCGTGACGAATCTCGCTCACCGCGCGATTGCGGTTGTCGGTGGTCACTTCCACAATGATGGCGACGCCGCCCGGCCCATAACCCTCGAAGGTAATCTCCTCGTAGGACACGCCCTCAAGCTCGCCGGTTCCGCGCTGGATAGCGCGCTTGATATTTTCCTGCGGCATGTTTTCCGCTTTGGCAGCCAGAATCGCCGTGCGCAAGCGAGGATTGCCATCGGGATCTCCGCCACCTTTGGCGGCTATCGAGATTTCCTTGATGATGCGGGTGAAGATCTTGCCGCGCTTGGCATCCAGCGCGCCCTTCTTGTGCTTGATTGTGGCCCATTTGGAATGGCCGGACATGGGAACCTCGGAGAGCGTCGAATTACTGGCGCGTTACGGTCGCAAAGACGCGCCCAACCCAGTGAGTATACCACCGGGATGGGTCGTCAAGTTTGGCGGTCAAAGGTATGCCGGCGCCTTCGTTGCGGAAGAAGGCGCCCAGCGAAAGTCGTCTTCCAGCGCGTGATAAGAACTCGCGGGCGCATGCGCGACCGACGAGTTTCGGCCAGCAGAGCTAGGGCCCCATGTTGGACGGCTGGCAGGCACTATACCCGTTCGGCAACTTATCCCCGACCGGTGTCGGAGGTGTCGGCGGCGTAGCCCACGGCACATTGACGAAGTCGAAGAAGTCCAGCAAGTCCGGTTGCGCCGCGTCGCGCGCTGTCAGGTGAGCGCTGGGTCCGATGAAGCGGTTCTCAACAAACTTGATCACCGCGGTGTGGTCCATCGGGATGTGCGAAACATAATGTCTCCTCGCAAAGGGCGAGATCACAATGTTGGGCACGCGGAATCCGATCTGCGCGGCAAAACCGTCCACCGATGACGCATCGTCTGGGCTGATACCAGGGTCGTTGGGGTGCAGATCGCAGTGTTGACTGGCTATCGGGTAGGTCAGCGATTCGCAGGGCCAATAGGAGTCCGCATTCACCGAGATCGATCCGATATCCGGAATCGGAAGCATCGAGCTGTCAGTGTAATCGTTGGAATGGCCAGGAATCGGCGGCACGTGATCGTAAGGGCCGCCGCCTTCGTCGTAGCTGAAGAAGAACACCGAGTCGTTCCACGACGGGCTGTTCATGAACGCGCCAAGAATCTGCGACATCTCTTGTTGACCCAGAGTGATCGGTTGGAAGGAACCTGGATGCTCGTCGTTGAGCCCATAACCGGCCTCGATGAAGGTGAAGCTGGCCAGCGCGCCATTCGCCACGTCGCTGTAATACTGCGTTAACGGCGCCACGTGAGTGGGGTCGATGCAGAAATAGTTAGAGGGATCGCCGACCACGCTTGAAGGCTGGGTGGGAGCAACGCATGGGGCGCCGGTGGGATTCTTGTAGATATATTTGTCCGGGTAATAGACATATCCGAGATTAGTTGCCGGATAGCTCGCAGCACCAGGGGTGCAATCGTCCGGGCTACCGCACTGTCCGTCGGTGATGGTGTAGTACACCTTCCAGGAGACATTGCTTTGATCCAGTTCCTGGAAGATCGACTTGGCGGAGACGCCGCCGAGGTGGTCATTGTAGCCGGGGTCGTAGACCAGGCCCTGCGTGGTTCCACCGGTGTAGGTGGCGACCCGATTGTCGGTGCTCTTGGTGGCGATCGGCGAGAACCAGCGATCTGAAAGCGCGAACTCCGAAGCCATGAAGTAGTAGTAGTTCAGGAAACCCTGATCGTAGTACCCCATGGCGCGCATACCGTCCGTGTCGTCTGTGAAGTTGCCCGAACAGTTGTTTTGGACCAGGCAATTGGCCGCGAAGCCCTCGGCAGTGTGAACAAAACCATCCATCTTGATTTTGCGCGATGTCGTGAAATCCCACCGGTTCGCATCACCGTAGCTGGAGAGCCAGGCGGAACTGTCATCGTCGATACAGGTGGTTGTGAACTTGTAGAGAGGAATCACGGTCCCGTTGTCCGCTTCGTTGCTGATCGTGTTCAGCTTGTCGTCGATTCCGTCCACGGTGTAGGTGTTGCCGTCGTCGCCGATATTCCAGCACTGCGGCACACCGTCCGCGTTGTTGGGGCAGGTCCCCGTTCCCAGCGGGTCCTCTCGATAGGGATTCAACATGCCGAAGTAGTTGTCGAAGCTGTGGTTCTCCTGCAGCATGAAGACCACGTGGTTGATGGATGTTATGCCGGGTATCACCGTCAATGTCGCTGTCGCCGTTGCATTGGACGAAGGTCCGGTGGCTGTGGCCGTATAAGTCGTGGTGGTCGCGGGCGTCACGGCCTGGGTTCCATTGTTCACCGCGCCGTTGGTCACGGCGAAGTTATAACTGCTTCCGTCCGTGCCCGTCACCGTGACCTGGGTTGCCTGGGCCGCGTTGACCGTCAATGTGGAGGGAGACCCTGCATTCACCGACGTGGGGTTTGCGGTAAGGGTCACGGTCGGCGGTGGAGCGGGTGTAACTGTCACAGTGGCAGTGGCCGTTTGGTTGCCGGCAAGTCCGGTCGCCGTTGCTGTATAGGTTGTTGTCGTAAGCGGGGTCACAACCTTTGTGCCGCCGCTCGCCGACACCAGATAGCTGCTGCCATCGGTACCGGTAATCGCAACCGACGTAGCATTGACGGCAGTTACCGTGAGCGTGGTAGTGTTGCCCGCCACGATCGTCGTCGGATTGGCGGCAATCGTCACCGAAATCGGCGGTCCCAAGGCCACCGTGACCGTCGCCATGGCAGTCACTGTACCGCCGAGGCCGGTTGCGGAAGCCGTGTACACAGTCGTCGTCGATGGCTTGACGGCTTGAGTCCCTCCGCTGGCCGGGAGGCTGTAGCTGCTGCCGTCAGAACCTGAGATAGTCACCTGGGTCGCATTCGTCGCAGTAACCACAAGGTTGGTCGAGTTGCCGACGTTGACCGTGGTTGGATTTGCCGCAATCGTAACCGTCGGCGCCGCTGGTGGAGGCAATGGAACAACCGTCACAGTCGCTTGCGCCGTGGCAGTCGCGTTGGCCGCGCCTGTCGCCGTGGCCGTGTAGACAGTCGTCGCGGCGGGGCTTACAGCTTGCGTGCCTCCGCTGGCCGTCAGCGTGTAGGTGCTGCCGTCCGACCCCGTGACTGTCACTGCTGTCGCGTTGGTCGCGGTCACGGTCAGCGTGGAAGAACTTCCGGCGTTTACCGATGTGGGGCTGGCCGCAATGGTGACGATCGGCGCAGGGGGCGGAACCGGAACCACAGTGACCGTGGTCTTCGCGGACGCACTGCCGCCTGTGCCTGTCGCACTCGCCGTGTAAGTCGTGGTTGCGGATGGGCTGACTGCCTGCGAGCCGCCGGTCGCAGTAAGGGTGTAGGTGGTCCCGTCGGAGCCGCTGACCGTGACCGCAGTCGAATTGGTCGCAGTCACCGAGAGCATGCTAGAGGCTCCCGGAGCTATGGATGCCGGGCTCGCGGCCACAGACACCGCAGGAGTGAGGTTAGCCGGTGGGCTAGACTGGCCACCACCGCCGCATCCAGTGAATGTCAGAATCACCGGAAAAACCAGAGCAACCACAAACGGCGAAACACGCCGAAGGCAAAGCAAGGGGGATCTCATCACGGGGGACCTCTAATCTCGGGGTGTACGAGAAACTCACGATTAATTGTCCAGTTGATCGATGTTTCAACACAAAAATAAATTGAAGCTATCGACGTGCTCAGTTTTCTCTTGCAGCGGTTAGCACGCCTTAAAATATGAAAGACTCTCCGCACCGGTTAGTTGAAACTTCCAGGCAAGTGAGCCAGCGCAGTAGTCAACGCATGTGCAAGTCTACAGCGGCTGGGTTCGATTCCGCCAGACCTCCACGGTTTTCTTTTGGTGGTTTCATTAGTACCCACAGATTTGGTACTTCTGGTGTCGTTGATTTGACGTGAAGTTCAATTGCCCACTGACTAACGCCGCGCGGTCGGCATCGAAGGCGCGCGAAAGAAACACTGCCGCTGACACCGCTAGAACTGGTTGCATCCCTGCTACCCGAGTATGCCTCAGGAGCCGAAGCCCAGGTTTTACGCACCCTTTACGGCACGACTGAAGCCGTACCCTTTCAAAAAGGGGATTTTGGCAACCAGTTCTAGGAGCCTGCCTTGCCGCAATTGCGCGACTTGCACCCTACCGCGGTGTGACCTTCACCATGTTGGCCCGGCACGACCTCACGCTCTGGCAACTTTCCGGCTGCAGGTCCCTGGTAAGACACACTTCGATGGCCGTCAACCGGTTATTCCCGCAGCTGAGGGCAATGCTCCCTTGGGGATATCCGGGGTTGGCACTGGCAAAGCGAGCAATCAACTCGTCGGGAGCAACTCCGCCGGCATCGCTGCCTGCGCCAATGTTTGCAGGAATCTTGAGCCCCGCAAACGCCTTCCGAATTGCCGCAAAATAGTCTTCCGGCGCCATCCCGGAACAAGTGCCGTGCGTTTGCCACTCGTGCTCAACCAGGCTCGCCGTTGGGATGATGTCGGTGTAGGTCTGCGGATTCGACGGCCCCACCGCGTCGCTGCAAGCCTCCGGATAGTCGCCGTTCACATCCTGCGGCCACATGCCGTGGACGACAAACCCCAGCCCGCGTCCGCACTCCGGACTGTCTCCGTGCGTCGCGCAAAACTCGGGCGACCAGGACAGATTCAGAAGGTAGAAATCGAATGCTCCTGGCGCCGCAGATTGGTCGGCCCGGCCACGTTGCGAGCGTCGCCGTCCCGGCCGCGCGTCGCCGCCATCTGTAGGTGCGGCCCCGCTCTGAAGCCGGCTGGCCGAATTTGCTTGCTGGGTCGCTGGCGCCTGCGGCGCATTCCTGCATCCAGACACGGAGACTAGAAACAACAGGCCCACATAGACGGCGCAACGCAATCTGCAAGAGTTCCACACACCGGCCATTCTACCTTTCAGCAGAGGCAGAACATGCTGGACTGATGCGGCCTCCCTCATCTGTGGTTTTGATCGTCCCCGATTCTCGAATCTCGTTACCAGGAATTCGGCAACCGCGCCACAGATTGGCCGGTGGCGGCCATCAGGTCGGCGACGCCAAATTGCGCTCTGGAGATTCCGTGCTCGGCATGGGTTGAGCTCTGCGTCGCAATGTGAATCCACTCGTGCAGAATCACCCGCGCGATCGCTCCCCCCATCAGCGCATCGCGCCGGTCGCGGTCAAGCCCCTGAGCCTGCTGCCCCAGCACCTGTCCAATGCGCGTGCAATCCACATGGACGAAAGGCTCAATGCGTCCGTCCACTTGTCGTACCCACCCCAATGGCACACCAAACGCGGTCCTTCTAGGGAGTGGCTCAAGGTCGCAATCGCCATGCAAGAACACCACGACGACCGCATCCAGTTGCAGGCCCGGCTGCATCGCATCCCCGCGAATCATCTCAGGCGTCCCTGCGATAGCCGGCGTCTCCGCCGCTGCCTCAGAAACGCTCGCGCGCACCTTCTCAAACAGAGTCCTCCACTCCCGGTCTTCCATTCTTCGATCAGAAAAGATCACCAGCGTGGTGTGAGTCTCGCCTTGCTCCGTCCCAGCAACCGCCGGACTCTGCGCCCTTGCAATGCCGCCGGTATGGAGCAAAACAACAATCGTCGCAGCAACAGCAAATGCGGCCCATGAGCAGGTCAACCGGGAGAACTTCGCTTGCGTGCAACCGCGGTTTCTCTTCATGGGAACCATGATTGCCGCGATTCGCCTTGGGGGGCTATCGGTTTCTTGCGCGAAATTCAGATTCTCTTCGTTGCCCCGCAACCGTCGAACTGCTCCGGCCCGAGCCCCGAGACTCGCTATCCATCCCCACCTACCTTGTGCCGGTACCGGATCAAATCGCCTCATTTGCTGAGTCTGTGCCCGATCAGCGCATCCGTCCAATAGATTGATGTGATATAGTCCATCACAATTGGAGATGGATCAATGGAAGTCCGCCAGCTGCAGATCTTTCGCATTCTCGCCGAGGAGCTTAACTTCACCCGCACCGCCGAAAAAGTGCACACGGTTCAGTCCAACGTGACCGCGCAGATCAAAGCGCTCGAAGAGGAACTTGGGGGCCCGCTCTTTGACCGCCTCGGCCGCCGCGTCACCCTCACTGACGCCGGCCGCAATTTTCTGCCCTTTGCCGATCAGGCTCTGGCCGCCATGGAGCAGGGACAGCGCGCTGTTCAATCTGGCGCCGAACCCAGCGGACCGTTGCGCGTCGCTGCTCCCGAGAGCGTGCTCACATACCGTCTGCCCATCGTGCTGCGCACCTTCCGCCGGCGCTATCCGCGCGTCGAGCTCTTCTTCCGCCCCTACTCCGATGTGACGCTCGCGTGCAGGCTCGAGACGGGAAAGTTCGATATGGCCATCCATATGGCCGACATAGTGCCCTCCTCGGCCCTGAAGTCCATAAGGCTCTGTTCGGAGAGAGTCTTTCTGCTCGCGCATCCGAGCCATCCCCTGGCCAGCAAGCGGACCATCAAGCCCGACGACCTGGCCGGCCAGAGTCTGCTCCTCACCGAAACCGGCTGCGGTTACCGGCTCAAGCTCGACCAGCAGATGGCTCTCCTAAACATTCGTCCCGGAAACATAACCGAGTTCTCCAGCGTGGAAGCCATCAAACAATGCGTCATGGCCGAAATGGGACTGGCGCTGCTTCCCGCCATCGTCGTAGCCCGTGAGTTGCGCCAGCGTCAATTCAAGGCCTTGCACTGGGCCGGCCCTTCGCTCGACATAGCCACATACATTCTCTGGCACAAGGACAAATGGATCTCCCCCGCAATGGCAGCGTTCATTGAGCTGGTCAGAGAAAAGCTGGAAGACTCCGAGGTCGAAGACTTGCAACGGCTGCCTAAACCTTCTGCGGCCGATTAGTTTGCAGGCGACGGACGATTGCCGAATCTTCAGCACCAACCCACTTCTCAGCACCACCCGGGTCGTCGCGTTGAGAGCCGTGTTTCCCATTCGCCGCCCAACTGCATTATCCTGACCGACGACCCACAAACTGGCTCCCATGAGGTGCTGAGTGCATAGGGCAGTGCGTTTCCTGTTTGTTGTATCTGTTTTTCTGTTTCTAGCCGCAACGTCACAAGCGAATTCCAGCGTCGAAGCTCAACAGAAGCAAGGCTTCGTACGTCTGGACCGGGTTACCGCTTCCCGGGCGACCACCAATGGAATTGAGATCCGATGCGGCGCTGCGATCATGCAGATCACCGCGCTGCGCGATGATGTGTTGCGCGTGCGCGTCGGTCCGGCAGGCCAACTACCCGAAGACGCATCGTGGGCCGTCCTTCCAGCTTCTCGAACAGCTTCCGTCTCTGTGACCCCGCAGTCGAATTCGACCAGCGTTGGATTCAAAACCGCCAAGCTTCAAGTGTCGGTTCGCAAGGACCCACTGGAGCTGACCGTCACCGACCTGGCCGGACACGTAATTGCTGAGGATATGCCGGGAAGACCGATCGGATACCACGGCGCAGCCTTTCGCGTCTTCCGCAAATCCCCCGCCGACGAGCACTACTTCGGCCTGGGAGACAAGCCCGGCCCGCTCGACCGCCGCAACGAAGCGTTCGTCGACTGGAATACCGACTCATTCGGCTGGCAGGAGTCAACCGACCCCATCTACAAGTCGATTCCCTACTTCATCACCTATCGCAAAGGCATCGCCGCAGCGACCTTCCTCGACAACACATGGCGAGCCAGCTTCGAATTCAACAAGGAGTATCGCGACGGCTATTCCTTCGGCTCCGAGGGCGGCCCGCTGGATTATTACATCCTCTACGGCCCCGAGCCGAAGGCTGTAGTCGAAACCTGGGCCTGGCTGGTCGGCACAACACCTCTGCCACCGCTCTGGTCTCTCGGCTATCAGCAGTCACGCTACAGCTATTATCCCGAAGCTGAAGTCCGGCGCATCGCATCTAAGCTGCGTTCCGAGCGTATCCCTTCCGACGTGATCTGGCTGGACATCGACTATCAGTTGAAAAATCGCCCCTTCACCATTGATCCAGAACGTTTTCCAACCTTTGACAAGATGATTCAGGATCTGAAAGCAGAGCATCTGCATACCGTCGTTATCACCGACCTGCACATCGCCGACCAGCCCAATATCGGTTACAAGCCATACGACGAAGGCGCGGCCGGCGACCACTTCGTCAAGAATCCGGACGGCTCAACCTACGTAGGAGTCGTCTGGCCGGGCAAAGCCGTCTTCCCGGATTTCACGCAGAAATCCTCGCGCGAGTGGTGGGGCACGCTTTACTCCGATTTTGTTTCCAAAGGCGTAGCCGGCTTCTGGAATGACATGAATGAGCCGGCCATCTTCGAGGTCGCTTCAAAGACTATGCCCGACGATGTGCAGCACCGCATCGAAGAGCCCGGCTTCCAGACCCGTACTACGAATCATCTCGAAGTCCACAACATCTTTGGCATGCAAAACAGCCGGGGCACGTTCGAGGGCCTGCTGAAGATCGCGCCGGACTCAAGACCATTCGTCATGACGCGCGCCAGCTATGCCGGAGGGCAGCGCTACGCGGCCACCTGGACGGGCGACAACTCCAGCACATGGAACCATCTCCGCCAGACCACGCCGCAACTCATCAATCTGGGCTTGAGCGGCTTTGCCATGGCCGGAGCGGACGTAGGTGGCTTTGCTGGCTCGCCGCAGTCTGAACTGCTCACGCGCTGGCTCGAAGTAGCAGCCTTTCATCCCATCGACCGAGATCACACCGCCACCGGCACCAACCCGCAGGAGCCGTGGGAAAACGGCACCCAGGAAGACGTAGACCTGCGCCGCCGTTACATTGAAGAGCGCTACCGTCTCATGCCTTACATCTATTCGACCGCCGAGGAGATGAGCCGCACCGGCTTGCCCATCATGCGGCCGCTGTTTCTTGAATTCCCTACGCCCACCGCCGACGGCAGCCCGATTGACCTGGCCAGCGGCAATGTCTTCATGCTCGGCCCCGACCTGCTCATCGCGCAGAGTCCTTATCCCGATGAGCTGGATAACTACACCGTGGCGCTGCCGCCGGTCGGCTGGTACGACTATTGGACCGGCGACCTCGTCGAAGGCGTGAGCGGACGCAAGGCCATCGACAACACCCGTGTGGCCCAGCCCGAGCTTCAGATTAACCGCAGCCTGGACACGCTTCCGGTCTTCGTGCGCGCCGGAGCCATCGTGCCTGAGCAGCCCCTGGTTCAGAGCACCGACGAAAAGCCGCAAGGCCCCCTGACTCTGCGCGTGTATCCGCCCGCCCAGGCTGGCCAGGACTGTGGCGGCAGCCTCTACCTGGACGACGGCGCGAGCTACGCCTTCAAGAACGGCGACTCTCTACGCGTTGCCTTCAGTTGCCATGCGACCGCGCAGGGGCTCACCGTCACCGTCGATCCCCATCGCGGCTCGTTCGCTCCCTGGTGGAAGCTGCTCTCAATCGAAGTGTATGGCGCCTCGCGGCCCGCCGCTGGAGCGAGCGCCGCAATTGACGGCGCCAAGCCTGCGCCCGTGATGCCGGGCTACGATCCCGAGCACCACCGCATCACCGCCATCCTTCCCGACGATGGCAAGGGGCTGGAACTGCAGGTGGCATACTGAGGCGTGTTCACGCTAACAAGGCCGACGGTGAAGGCAATCAGCGAGCAGATCGCGGCCGCCACGGAGCTTCCATCAGCCTCGCCACCTCTGATGTCCGCACTGGGCGGACTTCACGACTCGCAGCGTCTGCCTTTCGCATTTGCGCATGACCATATGCGCTCCGTGATCGGAAACGGCCCGGAAGCGTTCGCCAGGGCAAAGACTGCATTCAGAAATTGGGCGATGTTTGACCTCGGCTGGGTCCGAGTTGCCAACCCTGAGGCCGACATCGCCGCGGGCCAGCTCGTCGCCGTAGAGGCTCATACGCTCGGTCTTTGGACGATCAACCTTAGCCGAATTATCGAGGTGGTCGACACCCCGAACAGGTTCGGCTTCCTTTATGGGACCACCAAAAAGCATGTGGAGCAAGGAGAGGAGCGCTTCTTCCTTGGGTTCGACCCCACCAGCGGGGACGTGTCCTATTTGCTTGAAGCTGTCTCTCGCCCATCGGATTCAATGGCACGGCTTGGTTTCTTCTTCACCAGAGCCTGCCAACACAGATTCGCCCGCGATTCCCACCAACGAATGAAGGACAACCTGCTTGACACTCGGTCCATGCCGGGAATCGAGAAGCTCCCGCCACCATAAACGACATTCCCTACCCCGTAGAAACTGATAGCCTGATGGCATGAAGTTTGGCGTGCTGGTCTTTCCCGGTTCCAATTGCGATCACGATACCTACAATGTGATTGCCGAGGTGGCTCACCAGCCTGTAACGTTCCTGTGGCATGACTCCGAAGACTTGGGTGGCGTGGATGCGGTGCTGGTTCCGGGCGGGTTTGCCTACGGCGACTACCTGCGCACCGGCGCCATTGCCCGCTTCTCGCCGGTCATGCAGTCGGTGCAGCGCTTTGCCGCCGCCGGCGGCCTCGTGCTTGGTATTTGCAATGGCTTTCAAATCCTAACCGAAGCCGGTCTGCTTCCCGGCGCTCTCATGCGCAACGCGGGGCTCAAATACATTTGCAAGCAGGTTCATCTGCGAACGGAAACAACCAACAGCCCGTTCACGAATCAGCTCGCGAAGGGCGACGTCCTTGAGATCCCTATCGGCCACATGGAAGGCAATTACTGCTGCTCCGCCGAGGAGCTGCATGCCCTCGAAGCCGACGACCGAATTGTTTTCCGCTACTCGACGCCGAGCGGTGAGATCACGCCCGAGGCAAATCCCAACGGATCATTGAGCAACATTGCCGGCATCCTTAATGAACAGCGCAATGTGCTGGGAATGATGCCCCACCCCGATCGCTCCAGCGAGAAACTGCTCGGTTCGGCCGATGGCTGGAAGATCTTCGCATCCATGATTGAAGCTCTTGCGACGCATTAAATGGGTTGATTGGGCCTTTTATATCGGGGCTGCATGATCGACATTCACCACCATCTTCTTTACGGGGTCGACGATGGAGCGCCCGACCTGGCCGCCTCATTGGCCATGGCCCGCGAAGCGGCCGACGAGGGCGTGACCCACATTGTCTGTACCCCGCATGCCAGCTGCACTTTCCCCTACCAGCGTGAACTCAACCTGGTGCGCATCGCGGAACTGCGCTCAGCTTTACCCAATGAGATCGACCTCAGCCTGGGCTGCGATTTTCATCTCGATGCGGAGAATATCCTCGACGCTCTCGAACACCCGCTGCGATACTCCATCAACGAAAAGGGCTATCTACTGGTTGAGTTCCCTGACCTGGTAATCCCTCCTGCATTGACCGATGCCTTGCGCCGCTTGCAGGCCGTGGGCTACACCCTGGTCATCACCCATCCCGAACGCAACAAGGTGATGCAACGCCGGTCGGAGATGCTGGCAGACTGGATGCGCGAGGGCTGCCTGGTTCAGGTCACCGCAAGTTCTCTCTATGGACGATTTGGACCCGCTGCTGAGGCCTTTTCCAACGAATTGCTGGCACGGAACTGGATCCATTTCCTGGCCACCGATGCGCACCACCCCGAGTGGCGTCCGCCGCATCTGAAGAAAGCCTTTGACTACGTCGTTGCCAAAGCAGGCGAATCGACCGCTCTCCGTCTTTGCCTGACGAATCCCAGAGCCGCAATTGAGGGAGCGTGCCTTCCAGCGCAGCCTGAACCCCAAGGTCTGTGGAACAATGTGCCGCTCGAATTCGATCTTCGACGCATTCCACCTTCACCTAAGTCCGCGTCCAAGCCAGATCGCCCCACCGAAACTGACGTCGAAGCGCCGGAAAACCTGAAAGGCTTCTTCAAGAACCTGTTTGCTCGATAGGTCGAGTGGCAGCAGAGGCCGCATTCAGACCAGCCCCAGCCCGCCATCGACGGCCAGAATCTGTCCTGTGACAAACCGCGACCCGGCGGCGAAAAAAAGCACGGCCTCCGCAACCTCATTCGCCGTGCCGTTTCGCTTCATCGGGGTTCTGGAGGCAAATCGTGCGCGTGTAGCATCCGAAGATTCGTCCAGCTCAATCCATCCCGGCGCCACGCAATTGACGGTAACATGCGGCGCAAAAGCCTTGGCCATGGCCTGCGTCAGCATGTGCAGAGCGGCTTTCGATGCGCAATAATGCGCATGGCCGGCCCAGGCATGCATGCCGCCCAGCGAACCGATGTTTACAATTCGCCCTTGCGCCCGCCGCAGAAGCGGCAAGGCTTCTCGCGCCATAAGAAATGGCCCGCGTGCATTGGTCGCGAAAACCGCGTCCCAGGCTTCCAGGCTGATCTCCTCAAGAGGCGACGTATTGAAGATGGCGGCATTGTTGACCAGCAGATCGAGCCGACCAAATCGTGCCGTTGTGGCTTGCAGCGCGGAACGAGCCGATTCTTCGGATCGCACATCGCATTCAACCGCCAGCGATCTCCGCCCCAGCGCCTCGATCGCCTGCGCCGTTTCCACCGCGTCCACCTGAGAATTTCGATAAGTGATGGCCACGTCGGCGCCGGCGCGCGCCAGTGTCAGCGCGATCTCCCGGCCGATGCGCCGTGCACCGCCGGTGACCAGTGCCGATTTCCCGTCAAGTTGATCTGGCATCGTGGGTCGAGCAATGCTCGCAGACAAGCCCAAGGTTTGCGCGAAGCCGAGGAATTGGGCAGCTAATTGTTCTGTGGCGGGCTGGACTGCGGCGCGGGTGAGTCGGATGGCTTGGCTGGCTCAGCGGGTGCAGTCTTCGCCGGGGCCGAGTCAGAACCCTTGCCGTTGGGTGCGGCCACGTCGTGGCTCTTGTAGATCGAGTATTGTTCGCCCGGCCGCTTCATGCGGATATCGATGGCCATCTCCGGCTTGTCGACCTTGTAGTCTTCTCCGTAGGTCTGATACCCGCGCGCAATCACCTGCAGGCGTACCGTGTCGCCCATGGGCAGCACATCGATAATCGTCTTGCCGTCCTCGTTGGTCTTCAATTCCATGTTGCCTTCGTCTTTCTCCCCCACCATTGGATGAAAGACGACTGCGGCATTCTCGATCGGCTTGCCGTTGGTATCGCGCACAATGGTGACTTCGATCCGCGCAGTCGGCGGCGGCGCCTTGTATTTGCGACCGCGCTTACTCGTGTCGTCCTGGCTATGGGCGGCAAGCGAGCCGGCGATCAGGCCCATCCCGGCCACGCAGGCAAAAACAACGAGATTGAAGCGGCGCAACATGATTTCATTGTAGCCCGTTTCGCCACCGTCGCGGAACCCTTTCGTCCGGTTCCTAGAGTGGGCTGCAACGAACGAGCCCGAAGTGCTTTCCGAGGTGCTTTATAGACTGGTCTTTTGGGGGAAAAGTCGGTGCTTCCCTTGTCTCCCAGGCCCGAAACGAAATACGTCCGCCAACCTTGTTTGCATGCTAAGCATATAATTATAAATGAGTTGAGTGGCGTTCTCGACGCTTGATCTTAGGATTTGAAAAGAGCTTTTCTCTCCCTTGCTGCGGATCCGACCTGCTGCTAAGCTGGCGATGCCGAACACAAAGCGGAGGTTTCCGTGAATCGAAGAACTGCGCGTGTTCTCAAAATCTGGGCGTTGGGTTTGCTCTGTGCGCATTGTTTGGCTCAGCAGCCTCCGGTCGCAGCCAAGCCAGTGCCGGATCCCAATCGGCAGGAGGCGGCAAAACCCGCCACCGACCCCATTGCCAAGGCGCGCGAGCAACTCCGTGCGGCAGAGGCCGCGCATCCGGGAAACACGGTGGAAGTGGCTAATGCGCTGACCGAACTGGTGGGTGTCGAGTTGGAAGAGCGGAGCGATCCGGAGGAATCGCTGGAACTGGCGAAGCGCGAGGTGGCCGTGGCAGAAGCCGCAGCCGGTCCACGCAGCAAAGTCTACGTCAGCGCCTTGGACGATGTCGCATTTGTTTCCGTAGTGCTCAGCAAGACAATCGATGCTCTCAACCTTTCCAGGCGTGCTTTTGAGATTGCACAGAAGGAGTTTCCGGAGAGCGAAGAGTTTATCTCCGCAGCCCACACCCTGGCCTACTCTTGTGAAACCATGGGCGATCTGGCCTGCGCCTCGCGCGCCGATGAAGCGGGGCTTGCAGCGGCGCGTAAGTTTAAGTCGACCGATCAATGGGCGCTGATCGCCGCTCTGTCGAGTATGTATCACGTGAAGGAGGCACAAGGCGACCTGGCCGGAGCAGGTTCCGCAATCGAAGAGGCGCTTGCGATCGCCGAGCGTAATTACCCCGACGACGAACGGGTGCCCGTCCTTGAAATGAACGCAGGCGAACACGCCATCAACACTCAGGAGTTCTCGAAGGCGATCTCCCATTTCAACCGGGCTTCAGAACTCGTCAAGCGAAGCTATGGGGCAGAAAGTCCGCTCTTCTTAGCGATCCAGGGTCAAATGGCCGGCATCTACACCCGCACAGGGCAATTCTCTCTGGCGTGGAAGATCTACGAGGGCAAAGACGACGACAAGCACTTCTCGATCGAGGAACGAATTCGGAGTCATGTCGAATTCGCGCGTTCGCTGGCATCGGGAGGAGAGTTGCAGCGTGCGATCGAAGAGAGCCTTAAGTCTGCTCAGATGGGCCGCGAGCGCTTTGTCCTGCAGGCCCGCAGCCTTCCCGAACGCCAGGCGCTCGCCTACAACGACAAGCGGGCCAAGGGTCTGGACGTTGCACTCTCGATTCTGGGACGTCATCCCGATGTACCCCCAGCCGCCATCTACCAGGAGTTGGTTCGATCGCGGTCCATGGTGGCCGACGAGATGGCGCGCCGGCAAAAGAATCTGAACGCGAACAACGACCCGGAGATAGCGCGCCTGCTCGCCGAGATGGACAAGGCGCGGGCAGATCTGTTGGCCGAGGAAAAGGCACCACCGAATCGACCTCACCCGGACGAGGTGCTTGGCGGGGCGACCGGCCGCATGGAAAAGATAGAGAGCGAACTGGCTGAGCGGAGCGCCGAGATTCGCGACGATGAGCGTGCATTGGCAGTCCGCCTGGAAGACCTGCGCCACAACTTGCCTGCCCAATCGGCGCTGGTGTCGTATGTAACCTACCAACGCGCAGCCGTAGAGAAGGTGGACCCCGCACACACCGCAACGCCCTCCTATATGGCCTTTGTGCTGCGCCCTGGTTCGGATCGCATCGCCGTTTTCGACCTTGGCGATGCCGCATCGCTGGACGCGCTGGTTCTAAAGGCGCGTGCCGCCGCCGATGCCGAAGCACACAGCGGCGGGCTGGGTTCGACGCGCAACGAGCGAGCTTACCGCGAAGCTGGACTGGCGATTCGAAAGCGCATCTGGGATCCACTCACGAAAGAGATTGGCGACGCCAGGCTGGCGCTGGTGGTGGCGGATGGAAATCTGAATCTGATCCCCTTTGCCAGCTTGCCCGACGGCAAAGGCTACCTGGTGGAGCACGGGCCGGTGATCCACACTCTCTCCAGCGAACGCGATCTGGTGCCAGCCATTCAAGAGCAAAAGAAACAGGGGCTGCTGGCCATTGGCAGCCCGTCCTTTCAACTGACCGAGAACAAGCTTTCTCCCTCGCCACTGCGCGGCGCCACTCCCGCCTGCGAGGATTTAGACAAGCTCGAGTTCCCGCCTCTGCCAGGCACGGCTCGAGAAGTTTCCGACATCGGCTCCGCGTGGCAGCGCTGGAACCCGGCAGAGCGCTCGCAACTGATCACCGGTGACGATGCGACGCGCTCCCGATTCATCAAGGATGCTCCGCGCAGCCGCGTTCTGCATATCGCTACGCACGCATTCCTGCTGGACAAGAGTTGCGGCAGCGGCAATCCTTTGCTGCACTCGGGCTTGGTCTTCGCTGGCGGCAGCCGCGGCGGAGCGCAGTCGATTCTCACCGCGCAACAGATTGCCTCGCTGGATTTGAGCGGCGTGGACTGGGCCGTGCTTTCGGCATGTAACACGGGAAACGGCGAACTGCGCGACGGCGAAGGCGTGCTGGGCTTGCAGAGGGCCTTTCGCGTGGCGGGAGCGCGCAGCGTGATCATGGCGCTGTGGCCGGTGGACGACGATTTGACTCGCCAATTCATGCACGAGTTATACGCTGAGCGGCTCGGCGCTCACGCTGCCACTGCCGATGCGGTGTGGAATGCATCGCAGAAGCTGCTGCTCGCGCGCCGCGCCGCTGGAAAAAGCACTCATCCCTGGTACTGGGCTGGCTTTGTGGGTGCAGGCGGATGGGAGTAACCTGCCGCGATCCGCATCGCCGACATCACAGCTACACCGCTATGAATACCGCGAGTGGACCTCGTAGTCTACCCGGTTTTCTCAGCCATTAACTGCTGGAGGCTTCTCGATTCTGACCCGCACCGGAAGACTCAGGCGCACGAAGTTAGACCGTCCTCATGCGCGGGGTTGATTTCGCCATATCGTCCAAGGGGGGACGTTCTCTTCCTTGCCGCGAGTACACTTGCGAAGAGAACATCCCGTTGGTGAGCCATCTCCAGCTTGACCGAGCTCAGTTCCCTTCGACAAATTCGATGTAGGGGCTCTTTCCGCCTGCGGCAACACATTCGCCTAGTGTCAGATTGTTCGTTTCCGCCGTCGTGCCGAGAGTCTTCGAAGGCGGTTGGCACTTCGGCGTGCTTGAAGACCCGTAGTCCAGGAGTAACTCCACAAGAAGTTCCGCACCGCTGTTGAAGTCCGCTTCCGAACCATTATCGTTGCCGACCACATTGAACTCCGCGTCGCTCCAGCCGCTCGATATATCCGTGAGGCTATCGCGGATGGTTACCTTATACGAATCACTCCCATAGAAGGCGACGACTTCATCGTTTCCACCTTGCTGGGCAGTCCCGCCGACTGCCAAGTCTACCAGTTGGGTGATTGGAATTTGCCCATGATGTATTACGACAGTTGGGGAA
>JBEKVS010000064.1:0-29654 GCA_049513795.1 Occallatibacter sp.
CGGGCAGATCCGGCAGCACTTCTACAAGATCACCCTTCCCTGGTCCGACGAGGGGTTCCGGCTGCTGCCGGCGAACTTCTACTTCGATCTCATGGCGCGGATGCGCGAGTTCGAGGCCGGATTTGAACAGGGAGTGGAAAGCTTTCTCCATGTCTATCCCCAGTACATCGAACAGGTAAAGCCAGAGTTAAACGGACTTTTCCGGGAGGAAGACTACCCAGCGGTGGAGAAGCTGAGGAGAAAATTCGGGGTCAAGCTTGAAGTCCTGCCCATCCCGTCCGGCGCTGACTTCCGCGTTGAGATGTCGGCCGAGGAGCAGGCGCGTGTCTCGCGTGAGATCGATTTGAATGTCCGCGAATCGCTGATGCGCGGAACAGAGGACCTCTGGAAGCGGCTGCGCGAGGTGGTCGCCCACATGGTCGACCGGCTCAACGAGCCGGAGTCGCGCTTCCACGGTTCCCTGGTCACCAATGTTCTGGACCTGGTGGAGATCCTGCCGCGGCTCAATGTGAATGGCGACGGAGACCTCAACCGCTTTGCTGACCAAGTCAAAGAGAGGCTGTGCAACTATTCCGCTCAGGATCTCAAGAAGCATGACCTGCTGCGCGTCACGACGGCCGCAGATGCCGCAAACATCGTCGCTGAAATGGATGGCCTATTGCGCAGCCGCGAGGCGGCAGAACCCGCCGAGGAACCGAGCGCGGACGACATCTACGCCCGGATGTCTGCGTACATGGAGGCGCCTGCGGCGGCATGAGGAATGAGACACCAACCTCTCTGCGTATTCAGAAAGCGCGGACTTCGCTCATCCTTGACCATCCCTTTTTCGGCTCGCTTCTGTTCCGGTTGAAGGGGCGCGAGTGCCGGTCGATTCAAACGATGGCCACGGATGGAGTATCGATTTACTACAACCCTGATTTTGTTGAAACCCTGAACGCGGCCACACTGGCCGGAACCCTGGCTCACGAAGTCATGCACCCGGCCCTGCACCATCATGTGCGCCGCTCCGGGCGTGATCCGAAACTATGGAACCAGGCCTGCGACTACGCCATCAATCCCCTGCTTGTTGATGCCGGACTCTCGCTGCCCGAAGGCGTGCTCCTTGATGACCGCTTCCGCGGGATGAGCGCGGAGCAGATCTACAACCTCCTTGAATCGGAACCGGAAACAGAGCAGGACTCCGGCAAAGAGGGTGGAGACGAGGAGCCCGGAGGAGAGGGATCTAACGACGAGACGTCAGGTGGCGGCGATTCAAACTTGCCTTCCGCTCCCATTACCGAAGGCGGAATTGGCCAGGTTCTCGATGCGCCATCGCCGGACGAGGAGGCCCCGACCATCGAAGAACAGGTGAGGGAGTGGGATGTCGCTGTCAACCAGGCTACGGCCGTTGCCCGGCAGGCGGGCAAGGTTCCGGCCGGTCTCACGCGGACCCTCGAAGGGGCGGCAGAGGCTTCGGTTGACTGGCGCGAGATGCTGCGCCGGCTCTGGTCGGATACCATACCGGCTGACTATAGCTGGATGCGCCCGAACCGCCGCCATGTCTGGGCTGGTCTCTACTTGCCGGGAGTGATACGCGAGGGCGTCGGGGAGATCGCGATCGCCATCGACTGCTCCGGCTCTGTGAATGCGCGTCAACTAAGGCTCTTCGAGGCCGAGGTGCGTTCGATTCTCGAAGGCCAGCGGCCACAGCGCGTCTACGTTCTCTACTTCGACGCGGAGGTGCACGACGTGGAGACGTATGAGGCCGGTCAGCGTGTTGACCTCAAACCCGTTGGTGGAGGAGGTACGGAGTTTGGCCCGTGTTTTGATTGGCTCGATGAGCACGGAGTTCAGCCGCAGACCCTCGTCTTTCTGACAGACTTGTATGGCTCGTTCCCATCTTCAGCTCCCGCCTATCCCGTCCTATGGGCTTCGACCGGAAGCCAGAAGGCCCCCTTCGGCGCGGTCATTCCGATGCAGGCTGCCTAGTCCAAACGGCCTAATGTGGTGCGGTGGCTAGTGCCTAGTGGCAAGTGAAAGCAGTGACGAGTGCCCTGCGGCTAGTGAACAGTGGAGAGCGCCAACTCAAGCTACTCGTCACTTACCAGCCGCCACTGCACTAACGTCCACCGCATCCAGCTTCCTTAGGACGGTTTGCAATTTCTTGCGAACACGTTCTTGAGCCGCATCCTCTGAATTACCCCAGAGTTGAAGAGTGGTCTTGAGAGCGATGGAAAGCGCCACCCGTTCCTGTGAAGTGAGAATCAGAGGGGAGGTTTTCGACGGTGTCATGGCACTGCCTCCTTGAATTCAGCTTCTGTTTCTGCAATCAGAATCTCGGCTCTCATAAGAAAATCCTCTAAGGTTGCCGAACGCACGAGCCGATTACCAGAGCCCTGCTTCGCTCGTACAGCGGCTTGTAAACAGTCCTACTATTCATCAGCTTCGCGTCCCTCTCTCAGCCGTTGGCATAATAACAGCGTCGACGCTTTGCGCATACAGCTTCTTTGAAGTTCTTTGATGAGTGCGTATCGCTTCTCCGCGATATGTCACAATGGCAGCAGTTCGACTTTCGGAGTGTTTGGAAACCGCAAGCAATCGACAATCGCAGGTCTATTCCACTTGGGTGAGGGCAATGACAGAACTGACGAGCTTTCAAGGAGACATTCGGCCGCTCTTCACAGACCGGGACATTCATGCCATGAGTAAGGCCTTCGATCTGGCGAGTTATGACGACGTGAAGGCACATGCGGCCGCTATCTACGACCGTATTCGAGGCGTCGGCGGGGCCGTGATGCCGCCGCCACCTCCACGAGGCGAAGGCCCCTGGTCGCAAGATCGCATTGAATTATTCGCAAAGTGGATCGCAGATGGATTCCAACCCTAGATCGCTTCGAACGGAAGTGCCCAACTTAACCAACCTTGGAGAAATCACTCTCCAGAATCCGGCGCCAGCAGGATGATCTTTCCAATCCCGCCTTTCTGTCCCAGCACATGGGCTTCAGCCGCGTCGCGCAACGCCATCCGGCGGCCGATAGGCAGAACAAACTTGCCATCGCGCACGTCGTCGGAAAACTCGCGCACCTTGGATGCATCAGGCCGAGCACCCACTCGCGTAATCTTCACTGTCGGATTTGTGGCCGCCGCGCTTTCCGGCAATACCGCAGTGTAGCCAAAGGAGCCGTTTTGCTTTATCCTCGCGATCAGCTTCGCTGCGACCTCACCGCCAACGGTGTCCGCGATTGCATCCACCAAGCGGAAATTCTCAATCGCTTGATCGTTATCAATCGCGAGCACGTCAGAAACCCCGAGGGAGCGGGCATCATCCAGCTCTTTTCCGCGAACACCTGCAATCACCTGCGCGCCTATCTTCTTCGCCGTGTGCACTGCCGCGCGCCCAACGCTGCCCAGCGCTCCCGTGATCAGAACGACCTGTCCCTTCTTCACGTTTGTCGCAAGGCGCACAAGCTGGTCTCCCGTGAGGGCGATCAGCGGGATCGCAGCAGCGTCCGCCAGGTCCACGCCATCCGGCAGATGGGTCACCTCCGAATCGTCCACTGCAACCAGCTCGGCATAGGTCTTGTTGGAGAGTGCAAGAACGGGGTCGCCGGCCTTGAAGTGCTTCACATTGGCGCCCACGGCACGTACGATGCCGCTCACATCGCGCCCCAGAATTGCCGGCAACGACAACGGATACATCTTCTGCATCGCCCCTGAACGTAGTTTCCAGTCGATCGGATTCACGCTTGCGGCGGCTGCCGCGATCAGTACCGTACTTCCGCTGATCTGTGGTTCGGGAACATTCTCTTCAAATTTCAGATTCTCGGGACCGCCGTACTCATGCAGCACCACTGCTCTCATCGCGTGCCTCCCAAAACTCCCGGCATATTCAACTTTAAAATCAGATGCGCGGGAGCCGCCCCGCGTGTCAACTAGATAACTTCCGGCTTGCCCGTGCGGTTTCGATTTCCCACCAGGGAGCTACCTAAATATACTAGGGGCTCTGAATCTCACGGATCCTGAGAGTACACAATGCCGATTCTAGTGAGCATTTGCGATCCAAATCAGATCTCCTCGCTCCGGGAAGAATACCGCGAAGAGATGCAATGCCAGATCATCCACGATTCGATTCATGAACGTCCCGGCTGGAGGGTGGAATACGTTTTGGAAATTGACGGAGATTCGATCGGATATGGATCGGTGGCGATCGGCGGTCCCTGGAAAACTGCGCCTCGATCTACGAGTTTTATGTCAAACGAGATAGTCGGCAGCAGATCTTCGACCTGTTCGCAGCGCTACGCGCAAAGTGTAAAGTAAGCAGGATTGAGACGCAGACAAATGATCCGCTTCTTTCAGTCATGCTGCACACCTTCGCCGAAAATATTCATACGGAATCCATCCTGTTCGAGGACCAGTTCGAGACGCGGCTTCAGCCGGACGGCGCGGGACTCCGCCCCAGAAAAGACGGAGATGTAGAGCGACTCAAAGCGGCCGAGCTAGACGATACAGCAGGATGGGTTGCTACATTGAATGGCAGGATTGCAGGAGCAGGAGGCATACTCTACCACTACAACCGCCCCTACGGCGATATCTACATAAAGATCGCGGAACCGTTTCGACGCAAGGGCCTTGGAGCTTATTTGGTTCAGGAACTGAAAAGAGCTTGCCGCGCTGGTGGAAGCGTCCCGGCAGCGCGCTGCAACATTGCGAACCTGGCAAGCCGAAGAACGCTGCAGAAAGCTGGCTTCGTACCATGCGGAAACCTGGTTTCAGGGGATTTCCGAGATTCCATCCTCTAGCAGTCGAGGTTTGGACGGCATCCGTCAATTCGAAACTCGCTGATCGCGTCAGGCCCATTCATCACTCCTGAAGATGCCCATCTCGACTTGGGACCGTTGCAGCGCTTCCACCATTTCCCCTGCTCAATATCAATCTGAAACTGAATCGCCTCGTCCTGACCAAAGGTCCTAGGGTTGATGAACACGGGCCGACTGTTCGGTAGCGACTAGCGCTCCCCAGAACATGATCGACTAAGATTGGGCTAGAAAATTCCGCAAAGGCTAAAAATGGATACTGGGAGCAAGAGCGCCGCGCCAGAGATCGAAAAGAGGTGGGTCTTCATCTCGACGAACCGCGAGATTCAATTGGCAGCCACGGTTGCGACCTATGTATCTGACACAACCAAATACGTTTGCTTTTTCGAGTTTCCAGCCGTGGAATACCCGTATACCGGCTGTTCGGATTTTGGAGTTGACGGTTATATTTCGCGCATTAATGGCGATCGTGCTGCGATAAACATCGGCAACGCGCTAGCAAAGATTCAGCCCGAGAGGGTTGTCGTGCTTCGATTGACCGACATCGAAAAAGGGTATCTCGCCGCGCACCTCCCGACAGCGATAACGATTGAACTGGATTCTGCAGCGCAGTTCCAGGATCGTCTCGGCATTGCACCTACACTTGAGGGAGAGGTCCGCTGCAAGCCGGATGAAGTGATGCGTGGATTCCTGAAGGCTCGGTTTGAGCGCAAAAAACTCGTCATCGATGACCTTGCGGCCCCCTTGCCATCTTCTCGCTTGGTGGGCAACTGCGGCCTCATCGCAATCGAAGAAGACGGCGACTTGCACGACTTGGCTGCCATCAACTTGGCATATTCCTATGGGCTCGACGTGGCGCTTCTCCCGCCAACAGACAAGAAGGGTCTGTTTTCCTTGGCGCGAGATTTAGATGAATGGAGCCGAGATCGATCCCATCACGCGTATCAATCATGGAAGCGCTGGACACGGGTAGCGCTCGGTGACATCGATTTCGCCCCGTACGGTTTTGCGACGTTCTTTACCACCGGCCTACCGTACGGCCTCTTTATCTCTAACTCCATACCGTGCTCCCACGTGATCAAGTATCTTGATGCGGGCGTCCAAATTCTGAATGCTTTAGCGCTGGAGCACGAGACCTATTTGTTTGGGAGTGCGCTGTTGTTTTCTCCGCAATTGTTTCCCTCAGAAGAGATCAGCGAAATCCGCACCTTGTCGGATGCCGCAGGACTTCGAGTCAAACAGCTTTTGGCAGCGGACGCAACGGTAGAAAACCTAGCCAATTTCGGAGGGCACTACCCCTTCGACTTTCTTCATATTTGCTCCCACGGAGGCGAAACCGACGGCTATTTCACCCAACAATCTTTCCAAGATAGACAAGGCACTGAGCACCTCGCAGAGTATTACGAGGTCGTTGGATTTGGACCTGTAAACGGAGATCGAGTCATGGTCCACCAGAAGATTATCTTTCATCAATTAGATGGTCACCGATGGATGTCGGAGCCGCTGAATACTTTCCCCAAATACGTTTTTGAAGACTTGATGAAAGCCATCAAGGCGGACAACCTTCACGCCGTTGTTCGCGGGCCGCATCGATCCCCGATTGCTTTGTCCTGCCATATCGAGTGCCACGAAAGCATCCATCAGGGCCATTTTGGCCAGCTTGCGGGGTTCGGAAATCCGATTGTGTTCAGCAACACCTGCTCCTCCTCCCATGAGTTGGCCATCAACTTCCTCAGCGCAGGAGCGCGAGGCTACGTTGGGACTCTATGGAGGGTTGGTAACGAGGAAGCGAAGCAGGCCGCGATCTCGTTTTATCGGAGCGTCTTTCGGCAACACAATGTTCTCGTCGCTTTTCACTCGATGCTCCAAAGTATTAGGACTCCCAAGTATTGCCATGTCTACGTCTATTGGGGGTTCCACTTTAGCACACTGAAGCAACCCTCCGAAGCGCACGAGTACACGATCCTGGAAGCCCTGATGTTTCTCTGGCACCTTTGGCTAGAGAAAGTGGCGACTACGCAGGACGAAGTTGTCAGAAGAGATTCTCTCCCGATCCTCCGCTTCCTTGCACAACAAATCATCGCGGAGACCGAGGCGAGCGGCATCGGTCCTCCGGATAAATTCGACGAGGGGGCTGTCTCGGACCTCGAACGCACTTTGCCGCTCGCTCGGGAGAGAGCGCCAATTCTCGAGAGATCCGAAATTGATATGGAAAGCCTGTAGGATTCGAGCCGTGACGGCCATCGATCAATCAACTTGAAAAACGTGAGGACGAGCCATGTCGGCGCCTCGCAATCTTCTTCGCGATCGGCCTTTGATGGGAACTTCTCCTGCCTTCATCCTTTCATCTGCTTTGCTACTGGAAGGTATAGATCCTATCCTTATTCCTGATCCAGAGTTCCAGGGGCCAGTTGCTCAATCAACGCCGCCATCGATTTCTTCGGCTCGCCCATCGCAGCATTCGACACGTCCTCCCAAGCTTCCCACGTCTCCAGCCGCTCCATATATGCGGCGCGGGCTCTGGGCAGAATAGAAGTGCCTAGCCCAAATCGCAGCGGCGGGTTTTCCGCGTCCACGAGCTTCAGGATGGCTTCTGCCGTCGCCTCCGGATCGCCCTGTTCAACATTCGCCAGTTGCGTCAGGAACTGCTTCCGAAATCCCGCGTATGGTTCGAACGCCTCTGCGATCTGTGAGGATTTTCCAAAGTCGGTTGCGTAGGCTCCCGGTTCAACAAGTGTCACCTTCAACCCGAACGCCTTCACTTCCTGTGCAAGGGATTCGTGGAGCGCTTCGACAGCCCATTTTGTGGCGCAATAGAAGCCGAGGAGCGGCAATGCCGTTATGCCAAGCCCACTCGAGACACCGAGAATGTGGCCGCGCCCTTGTTTCCGCAGTAAGGGCAGAGCCGCTCGGAGTACTCGGACCATGCCCAGGTAGTTTGCATCGAAGAGGCCGCGGACCTGTTCATCGCTCGCCTCCTCTGTTGCCGCGAACAGGCTCGCGCCGGCATTGTTCACTAGGACGTCCAGCCGGCCGAAGTGCGTGTATGTCCGATGAACCACCTCATGCACTTGCGCGGAGTCGGTGACGTCGAGTGCGAGAGGCAGCACCGCATCGCCGAAACGTTCCGCGAGATCGGCGACATCTGCCAGCTTGCGGGCGGTCGCTGTAACCCGATCGCCGCGTTTAAGAGCAGCCTCGGCCCAGATGCGGCCGAACCCGCGCGAGGCGCCGGTGATGAACCATGTCTTTTTCATGTCAATTCCTCCGTGATTATGGGGTTATGTTCAAGCCTCGGAATAGCGCGTGTTCCCGAGATCGGTGAGAAGCGAGGGGCCGGTGGGGTTCCATCCGAGCTTTACGCGGGTCTGTGCGCTTGAGATGTGGGCGTCCCTCCCTGCGAAGAACCCGAGGAAGCCAAAATGTTCCTGGGCCTGTTCCTGCGAAATGGAAATGACCGGCACATTCAGGCCGCGGCCGATAGCCGTGGCAATGTCTTTGAGCGGCACACCCTCTTCGGCGACGGCGTGATACCGGGCTCCCGCTGTGCCTTTCTCCAACGCGAGCCGGTAGAGCCGGGCGACATCCGACACATGCGCGGCAGGCCAGCGGTTGTGACCATCGCCGATATACGCCGAGACTCCCTTTGCGCGTGCCACCGCAATCAGCGGGGTAACCAGGCCCTGCTTTACGGTGTCGTGCACCTGCGGCAAGCGCATCACAGATGCGTGGACTCCGCGCTCCATCAGTGCAACAGCCGTCGCTTCTGATACACGAGGAAGGGATGGAGAAGATAACGGCGGATCGTCCTCAGTGGCGGCGCGGCCCTGAGCCACTCCAACTCCGGAGCTGACGATGAACGGATGGTCTGAGCCCTGGAGCACGGCGCCGATAGTGTCGATGGCACGCTTGTCCAGCTCGCAGCTCTCCGCGAACCTTGACCAGTCATGCCGGAAGGCGGTGTGGATGACGGCATCCGTCGCCGCTGCTCCGCTGCGCAGGCTTTCCAGGTCCTCCAGATCGCCTCGATGCGCCTGGGCACCAGCAGCTTCAAGCGACTTTGCGCCTGCATCCGACCGCGCCATTCCAAGAACCTGGTGGCCCGCACCGATGAGTTCTTTCACGACGGCGGAACCGATGAATCCGGTAGCGCCAGTAACGAATACGCGCATATGTGCCTCCCTGATCTCATTCCAGCTAAGATTGACCAAAGGATGCCGCCTCGACTAAAACGGAGACATCCTCCATATCAATGGATAATCGGAGGTAGCCTCCGGATGCAAGAATTTTGATGATGACCAAAAAGCGTTCGACGACCGCTCGGAAACCACGCTCAGACGCGCTGCGCAACCGCGAGCGCATTCTTGAAGTCGCGAAGGGAGTTTTTACGCGACAAGGCGCCAATGCCAGCCTGGAGGAGATCGCGAAGCTGGCGGGTGTTGGCCCAGGTACCCTCTATCGCCATTTTCCAACGCGGGATGCGCTGATCGAAGGTGTTTACCGGAACGAAGTGGAGAAACTTGCGGCGGCCGCAGGCCGTTTCGCCGAGACCATGTCCCCTCTCGAAGCGCTTCGAGCCTGGATGCTGCTGCTGGTCGACTACATTGCGGCAAAGCACGTCATTGCGCCCGCTCTCAATAGCATTGTCGGGGGCCCGTCCAGGCTTCATGAAGGTTCACGCACCGTGATCCATGCCGCGATCGATGGGCTGGTGAAGCGGGCTAAGAAGAGTGGCGATCTGCGAAGAGATCTGGATGCATACGACCTGCTTCGAGCGCTGATCGGCGTCTCGCATGTGGGCTCCGGCGCTGACTGGCAGCAAAGTGCAAGGAGGCTGGTAGACATCCTCATCGCAGGCTCACGCCCGCTCAAATAGTCCGCGTCTCGCAGCACCGAATCTCCTGGCTGCGGACATCGGTGTCTTCTTCAAACTACTGCGACAGTAAAAGCCAACGGGCTCACGCTCTCAATTCGTGCTAAGTCGTTCTTGCCCGTGACCAAGTGGCGAAGCCGAGCCGGCAGCCTGCGTGCAAGAGATGTTCCTACTCTCCTTCAAATATGGAACGAAGCACAGGAATGAACTGTGCCTCGTTCACATGTCAATTCTAAAGGGGAGTTGACGGTGTCAAGGATCGAGATGAACGCACACCGCTGGCGATAAGCGGCGACTTCCGCCAACCACACACCCCGTGTAACTCTGATGCGCGAGGAATTCGTAGATTAAGCTGTAACCTATGCAGGAAACAACCGGCATTTCGCTCTCTGACGGTATCAAACTGGTGCTCCAGGAACACGCCGATACGTGTGGGATTGCCTGCGTGGCAATGATTGTCTCGGTTTCCTATCAGGAAGCATGCGCGAGATTGGCGCCGCCCCCGTCAAGCCCAGAAACTGCAACCGCCTATAGCCCGCGCGAAACGGGCTCTTGAACGCGAAGGGCTGGTGGGCATCCGCACAGCTTGCTCTCACGACTGCCGTCGACTTGGCACAACTTGACGCCATGATCGACCTCGAAGAGCGATTCAAGGTAGCCGTCGAGGCCTCGCAGCGACTCCGCCTCGTTCTTGCATTTTCTGACGGGACGAAACCAGATCATTCAGTCGTCTGGGACAAAGATTACCCGGAACTGATTTTCGACCCCTCTCGCGGGCAGCTTCCCATCGCGGCGTTATTTGAGGATGTCGGGCCACAAAGCTACTCCGGCACTCTCGGATTCACGGCCTTTTGTTATCAGCCCGGCCAGCCCATTCAAGCACTTATCAAAACCGAAGTGGGGTTCGAATCTTCAGTGCCTTCGCCGAATGTGGACTAATGCATCGATCTGAATAGTCAAGGAGCACAGATCCCCGTGGCAAACGCAAATCTCGATCTCACCCCAGTCGTTCAGTGGACGCCCCAAGTTGGTTTTCGGAAGGGAGGTCCACTGTGGATCAGACCTATCGCATTTTCACGGACGGCTCCGCGATCGCCAATCCGGGCTCTGGCGGATCGGGCGTCGTCGTAATCCAGGGAATGGAACGTTGAGAGATGTCGGGCGCTCACCCTTGGACAACAATTTCCGAGATGGAACTTGTTGCGGCGGTAAAGGCGCTTCGGTCGGTTGAAGGCCAAGCGCGGATCGAGCTTCACTAAGACTCCGCATACCTGATCTATGGAATGCGCGCATTTGTCTCCCGCTGGCGACGCCGAGGCTAGCGGATTCGGCGCGGGATCCAGCTGCAGCACCGCGAGTTGTGGGCAGAGCTGATCGAGCTGAACACAAGTCTTCCCATCCGATGGAAGTGGATCAAAGGTCACAGCAGGCATCGCGACCTGAGCAGTGCCGACGAACTGGCGTATGAGGCGGCCCGCTCTCTCGGTGTGCAACAGAAGGCAGCGGCATAATACCGACGAACAACTCAGAACGCCCGAGAAGGAGAAACACATATGGCATCGATTGTGGAAACAAGCTCGCTTTTTGAAATCGACGTGGAGCTCGACGGACTCCTCGAAGAGATCGATGGACAGCTTGAGTCAGAAGGTCAGGCCTCGGAAGACCTCGTGGCGCGGTTCCAACAGTTCTGCGAGGCGCACGGCGAGAAGGTCGACCGGATCGGCCGCTTTGTGCGCATTATGGAAGCCCGCGAACAGTATTGCCGGAGCGAGTCTGAGCGGCTTGCGGACCGAGCCCGAGCCACGGCTGGCAAGGTGGAGCGAACCAAGAACATGGTGCTCTACTACCTGCTCAGCCGGGACCTCAAAAAGATCGAAGGCCACCAGTTCACGTTGCGTGCACAGAAGAACAGCCAGGATTCCGTACGAATTACCGACGAAGCCGCAGTGCCGAAGTCATATTGCAGGATTGATGCGCGGATTGACGGAGTTCTCTGGGAGACGGTGCTCTCACTTCTTCCAGACGAACTTTCGAGATCCTTGGAGTTATCTGTTCAAGAGACCCGACCGAATGCTGACGCGATCAAAGCGGCAGCGATGCGTGATGAGCAGGTGCCTGGAGCGGAAGTACGACGCGGTTCGCATCTGAGAGTGGCGTGAAAACAGCTTGGAACATAGCCTCTCGCCAGAGCTGGTGTCCCTGACACGCCCCGATCAATAACACCCCTCTCAAACCCCGGTAAAACCTGATCTCCCGGCGCCCAGTGTGCCGGATGTGTGCCGGAGGCAAACGGTTCCGCACGCGAACTTCACTCGAGCGAATGCAGAGAGGTCTAAGCGATGTCTCGACATTCGGGTGCGTACTTCCTTCGCCTGCACACTCATCGCGCACCAGCGAAGTCGCGGAACCACCCGATTCACAGTAATGCAGTCCCAGCTGGCTGATGCTGGATCAGCATCAGCCCGAATCTCGCACGCACATTCTGAAATGTTATCGGAACTGATCCGGTCAACGGTAACAAGTGTTTCGAAGAATCGCGCACCCGGCAAAGCCACCCGCTAGCTTTCTGGAAAACCAATATTCTCGACAAAATGGCGCATTGAGCCCGGATAACATCAGGGTGAAGTTAAACCGTATGCCTATCACTCGCTTCCATACGGGTTTGCGTTCCCGGCTTCTCACAGCCTGGATGCGGCGCAGCGGAGATCATCTCAACGTGGTGCAACTTTCGACAACCAAAGCCCTGCAATCGAGACGAGTTCAGCATCTTGCTTGAATTGCGGATCGCGACAGTCGTAGAGAACGGTCCTTTTCCGCTGCGCCCGGACAAGGCTGAAGGCGTCATCCACATTTCGGCTGTTGTCGAACATCAGAGTCATGTCTGCAACGGTCGAAGCCATTTTGATTGCCTCTTGCGTCCTCGGGAAGCGGCTCCGCAGCTTCGCTTCCGGCACGTCATGGCCGCCCTGACTTCTTCGGGTTGCGACACGCAGGATCGACAATTCAGCAGTTGCCAACCCGACAAATATCAAAACGACGAAATAGCCGTGCTTCTGCAAGGTAAGAATGGTGTCAGTCTTTGATCGAATTGTCCCGTCCGCTTCCTTTTCCAGGTGCGAGAAAACGGTTTCGAATGCGAACGACATCTCTTGATCCATGATCAAGCCCATGAAGAGCTGCACCCCGTCCTGCGAGAGCTTCTGCCAGCGCTCATCTTCATCGCGCAGACGGGCCGCCCAGGGCTTCAACTTTTGATTTTCATCGGCCAAGGGAAGAAGGGAGAGCGTCAGCCGGTCCGCGTTGACTAATGGAATCTGGAGGCCGTCCGCTAGCCTTGTGTACCAGAGCGTCGATTTTCCCGAGCCATTATGGCCGGCCAGCACGATCGCCGTTGGTTTGTCTTCCGCAGTAGCGATACGCAGAAGACTATTCAAACTAGGCGGTCTTTTGAGCGCCACTACTTCGATCTCGCGGAGGGCAATGCACGGAAGCGTCCACTCGTAAACCGGCCCACTGTCTTCTGCCCAGAGGCGTCCTCACGAACAACTCTGCTTGTGTCCTTGGAGTCGATGGAATAGGCATAAACGGTCTTGCCGGAAGAGCTTCGGAAGATACGAGTCCTGTCCGTGCCGGGACTGTTCATGACTTTTCCAACCTGAGCGAGAACCACTGGCGCCTTTTCTTTGGCGGAAACAGCAACTTTCCTATATCGATCGCCGATCTTGACTACGACCAGATCGGACCGGGGTGTAGCCACTCGGCGTTCGAACGCAGAGGCAACTTTGGCTTTCGGAGAGGTCACCTTCCGGCCGTTGAGACGAGCAGTTGAAGATTTGCGATTTGCGGTGCTCATGGTCTCTTTCTCCCAGTGAAAAATTGCGAAATTCCCGGTTCGCAATTCCTCTTTCCAATTTGAGTATAGCGTCCTCTTCGGAGTTTTTGTTACTAAACCCTCTCGCGTCTACCGGAGTTTATTCAGGCTACAGTCGTTTGTCGTGCACACGTAGTAGTTCGTCCCAGCGCCCCTTGTCGCCATCCCATGGCACGCGAGAGCAAAACGAACTATGCGCCCCACGTTATCGCCGAATGCTAAGGTCACTCGCCGACCGTTCCACCAAAGATAAGTGAGTCTACTTCCCTGAAGTTTTGGCCTTGAACTTTACATGGACCGTTTTCTTCACGGGTTTCCGGGCGTCAAAATCAACCCGCTTACCGGCCTTCGTCTTGAACTTGACTTCCACCGGAACCTTCACCGTCTTTCTTGCATCGAATTCAACCGTTTCCTTTGCCATTGTGCCTCCTGACAGGATCAATCAACGCCGGTTCGCTAGCCCTTCCGCCTGCCTGCCTTTTCAGCCCCGCCATCGGTTCGGTCTGTGCGCGTGCGCATGCGATTGATCGTCGTCAGCGCTTCTTCCACAGCGCGCGGTTTCTCTCCCCGTTCGATCGCTGAATACGACCCCTGGCTGATCCTCATCTTCGCTGCCACTTCTGCCTGCGTTAGCCTCTTGTTGAGTCGCAGTTCTCGGACGAGATCCCTCTTTGTCGCCATGCACTCCTCTTTAATACAAATTGATACTAATTGATGCAGAATAATGTAGGATGAATCAAAATGTCAAGATCGACACTCAAGTGGTTCCCGCAATGGACAACCGCTGTGGGATACTGAGAGCGATTACTGCGACGCCGGAGGCGCCGAATGCCGAATGATATTAGGGAGTTTCAAATCAAAACTCCCGACCGAGCGTTGACCGCCATCCGTGGGAACCTGCGTGACGCCGTCCTCGAAATCCATCGATTGCTGAGCATGACCCGCGCGGTTGTTTCGGCCTACCTGAGCGAGGATCCATCCAGGCCCATCGTCACCGGATACATGGATGGATCGGGTCGGATCGAAATTCGCCGCTACCTGAACTCCGGAAGCGGCAACGAGTTTGAGAATTGGCTTGATGCCGACCGGCATCGGCTCAAGTCATTGCCCGAAGGTGCCTGGGAGATCGAGCGGTTCGTGGGTATGGCGCCCACAAGCGTCGTTTTTGGGGAAGCTGTCCTGGCTGTTCCACCGCATGAACTGCCAAGGGTCGATTTTGCCCAAGAAAGCAGAATCCGCCGGAATCACTACGGCAAGTACATTGTGGATGCGATTCCGCTTCAAGTCACGGCAATGCAAGGATGGACTGCGCAATTTGTCATCAGGGATAAGGACGGGCGGGCGCTCGGCCCGATCGGGATTCACACCTATTACGAAAGTTCCGACCGGGCTGTCGAAGTGGCCATCTCATTCGCAGAGACAACGATTGATGGCGGCATCACGCTGCCTGAACTTGAGCCGCAGGGTGAGAGTTAATGTGATGATTTCCGGGACGCTCGGAGGCGAGCACGCGACGGCAATGGTTGACCAGCGGCGCCATGGTGGCGGCCGCGGAGTCGGTCAAGCCATGAGATGAGGTGCGCCTTTCCAACCTCGCGCCACGAGCAATGGTGCTCAGGGAATTTGGCGATACTTGCAAAGATAAAGGATCTTCATGGACACGAATCATCAGAAGATGGACAGGATGCTGTGTGAACAGGCGCTGGAGAGGTATCGAGCGATTGAGTCAGCAATTGAAGGTGGGAGGAGTGGATATGCCAAGGAAAGACTCACCGATCTCCGGTTATTTTTGAAAGGCCTGACCCAGCACTCGGCGTTCCGCAATGCACACGCTTTCCTACCCCGCGCCAGCACCAATTTTTCTGAGTGGAAATCGGAACTCGCCAATTCACGGCTCTCGATCGAGGACTATCTGCGCGCGTTGGAACGGAACGTACAGTGAAAAAGCTTTCTGACTTGATTCCAAACTGGGAGGATGTGCTGCGGCTGGAGCCGGAGCAGCTGGCTGGAATTCTTTTGGAGATTCTGCTAGAGATCGATGGCAATGATCGCCAATTCTTTCATTGCGGGAACTTCTTCAACCAGTTCGCGTCCACGCAAAACTATCCGGCGGCGCGCGGTGGCGAAGTCGCCCAGGCGACGCTCGAAGCCTGGATGTACCTCGAACGCGAGGGCTTCCTTGTCCCACGCCGAAGACGCCGCCCTCTATGGATCAGAAGAAGAGAAGTGGAAACACAACCCCATTCTGCATTTAGACCAGGAGGAGACATCCTTTTCCCTTAAACGCCACCTTCGTAATTCACTACCGCATGTACGGGATATTCTCCGTTATGTCTATCTATGCGAGTCACTTATGTGCGGGAGTCCTGGCTATCCAAAATCCGTGTTCCGGCGCCGATCAAGCCCGCCCCATGCACCTCGAAATCGCGTCACCTGCCAAAATCATGACCTGAAACTGCGCCACCCTGGGCCCTATTTATTCCCGGCTTTCCAGAATCAACCCAAGCGAGCCTCGCCATGCAATAGACGCGAGCCTGGTCGTCGACTGATGCCCTTTATTAAATAATCTATTTATCCAGCGATTCCAATCATCTGAGTGATTGAGTCAAGCCGGTCATCATGGCCTGTTCTCCGCCGCGGACGCGGCTGCGACGAGCCCGAACTTCAATCGACGGGCAATCTTTATTAGCAACCATGTGTCAGCTTTTGTGGCCCGCGACCCGTTGATCGACAGAGACGACTCCGCTCCAGATGCTCAAGACGGTCGTCTGGCCCAATCGCTCTTTCGACACTCAAACGGCCTTCAATGAGAGCCTTGGCACGGCAGCAGATGAGACAAAGGACACATGTCCGGAAAGCCGACCACTCGGCCAGGTGGCTCGCATTCCGCTGTCGGTGAGTGACTCGGCGATAATGCGTCATCATTACGCCAGCGGTCGCTTGCGCGGTGGGAATGGTCAAGAAAACCATCGAACTCGCCGAGAAACTCCCTGGCTGCCCAGAAACCGCTTTCCGCCGCTCCGGATATCGTCGCAAAGGTAGTGCAACTCAGCTGTTGTCCGGAGCGGAAGGGAAATCTGTTTCTGGCGCGTTGCCAAATTCTCAAAGACTTTGTGCATACGGGGTTGGCCCTTTATGGCGAAACTCCACCCAAGGATTGAGTTGGCTGCCCATCGACCGATGCAAGACAGCGCATTGACTTACCTTCTACCGTTCATCCGTGCAGCCCTTCCCGCCATTTCTTCTTCTGAACTTGGGCGGAGCCCTGCTCCTCGATGTCGACGGGGTCCATGGGAACCACGACGTCACTCTGTTTATAGCGCTACGTCTTCTGGGAGAGGCCAAAAACAAAATGAACATGGTTCGCATCGTGCTGGCATTTGTGGCACTTTCGTGCATTCGTTTGTCTGCTCAGCAAATCACGGGAAACATTCGCGGAACCGTAACCGACCCCAGCGGCGCTGTTATTCGAGACGCCGCGGTTACGGCCCAGCAAGCGGAGACAGGCCTGAGGCGCAGTACCACGACCGATCGCGCCGGGAACTACGTTCTTCTTGAACTCCCGGTCGGACACTACCGACTGCAGGTCGCGGCGAAAGGCTTCGAGGTATACGCGCAGGAAGGCATCACGCTCAACGTCGACGAGGCGGCTTCGGTCTCTGCCCATCTTGCCGTCGGTTCTGAGCAGCAGCAGGTGCTGGTCAGCGCTGACGCCGCGTTGATTGAGCCCACCGTGACCAGTATGGGCAAGGTAGTGCAAGAGCGCGAACTGGAAGAACTGCCGCTGAACGGGCGCAACTTCTCGCAGCTTGGCCTGTTGCAGCCCGGAGTCGTCCCCTTGACGCCGGGGATCGCCGAAGCGGGCGGATCGCTGCGCGACGGTCAGGCGTACGCGGTCAATGGCCAACGGCCTGAGTCAAACAACTTCCTCATTGACGGCGCAAACAACTTCAACGGTGTCGACGGTGGATTCGTCCTCAAGCCGCCAGTCGACGCAATCAGCGAATTCCGCATCATCACGCACAGTGCGAATGCCGAGTTCGGGGGTGCGCTCGGCTCGACGACGAACATCATCACGCGATCGGGCACCAACCATGTCCACGGTACATTGTGGGAATTTCTGCGTAACGACGCGGTCGACGCGAACAATTATTTCGCGCAGACCAAGGAGCCCCTGAAGCAAAACCAGTTTGGGGCCACGGTCGGTTCGCCGATCAAACGGGATAAGACGTTCATCTTCGGCTACTATGAGGGCTTTCGCAATCGCCAGGGCGAGACAGCGCTGACCACGGTGCCATCGGTTGGGGAACGCACCGGCGACTTTTCCGAGCTCTGTCCGGAAGGCTTTACCGCCGGCTTCTGCAACAACCCTTCGAACCAGCTTTTCAACGTTTTCGCCAACGCGCCCTATCCAAATAATCAGGTGCCGTCGAGCCAGTTCAACCCGGTTTCCGAAAATCTGCTGAGCTTCTTCCCGCTTCCGAATGCCGGCACGAATCTATTCTCGACAACTCAGACACTCAGCAATAACACTGATCAGTTCGGCGTTAAGGTCGACCATTACCTCGATCCGCACGACACGCTGAACTTTCGCTATATGTTCAACCAGCTCTCTCAGGTTGACCCCCTCTCGCCTGGCGGCGCCAGCGTTCCGGGTTTTCCAGTAGGCGAGAACCAGAGGGCGCAGAACTTTGTTACCGAAGAAACGCACACCTTTTCGCCGACCCTCATTGCCATCGCGAGACTCTCGTTTCTGCGCAACAAATTCCTCTTCGGCGAGCAAGAGGATCATCAGTCTCCCGCCAGCCTGGGATTCCAATACACACCGAGCCTGGCCATCGCTGCTGGACCGCCATTCATTCAAATAAATGGGTATGCTTCGGTCGGCGATCCGATCACGGGCCCGCGCAATACCTACGAGGATGTCTTCGACTTCTCAGGATCGCTGAGCTGGGTGCGCGGCAAGCACGATCTGAAATTCGGCGGAGGTTACCAGAATCAGGACATCAACGTGCTGCAAGGCATCGCGACGAATGGCTTCTTCGTATTCGAGCCGTTCCCAATAACCGACGCGTTCGCCAGCTTCCTTACGGGCCAGGCGGTCGTCTTCCTGCAGGGCATCGGAGACTTCTCGCGCGGCATTCGCGGCAACAATTCCAACTTGTACGTTCAGGATACGTATAAGGTCACCCCGCATTTCACGATCAATGCCGGACTGCGCTACGAGTTGCCCGAACCCTACACTGAAATCCATAACCGGTTATCTTTGTTTGAACCCGGAAAACAGTCCCATGTCATTCCAGACGCGCCCACGGGACTGCTGTATCCGGGCGACGCGGGTGTGCCCGCGGGCCTCATCCCTACCGACATGAAGGCATTTGCCCCGCGCATTGGCGTCGCGTGGGACCCCACTGGCCAGGGCAAATTGCTTCTCACTTCCTCGTACGGCATGTTCTATGAACCTTATTACACGGGACAGGGGGGGCCATTGCAGGAGCCGATCAGTGCGCCACCCTTTCTCGGGACGCCGCAGGTGAGCCTGCCGGATTTTGGAAACCCGTTCAACGGCAATCCTCCAGTCGCAGGCACGTTCTCACCGTCGCTCACCAACCTGACTCTATCGCCCACGTTGACGCTCCCATACACGCAGGACTGGGACTTGAACCTGCAACAGTCGTTCGGGTCCGATTGGCTGTTCGAAATCGGCTACGTCGGCACCAAGGGTACGCGCCTGCCCCGCTTTATCGAAGCCAATCCCGCGGTCTTTGTTCCTGGCTATGTCGATGGCCAGCCGATTTCCAACTCCAGCAACGCCGATCAACGGCGCCTCTACTCCGGTTGCACGCTTGCCGATTCACCCAGCACCTGCAAGTTCTCATCGACCGGCGAGATCTCGAGCATCGCCAACTCGGCGTACAACGCATTGGAAGCATCGTTGCGCAAGCGGTTCAGCCACGGACTGTCTTTCCTGGCTTCGTACACCTGGTCGAAAGCGATCGATGATGTCTCGTCCTTCAACATCACCGGTTCGGCGGCCAAGCCGGTTGCAGGCGAAAACGATCTCGCCCAGGATCCATTCAATCTCGCTGCTGAGCGCGGTCTGTCGCTGTTTGACGCACGCAACCGTTTTGTGGGCAGCTATGAGTGGGCAATGCCGTTCTGGAGCCATGCTGAAAACCGGTACCAGACCGCTCTCGGCGGGTGGCAATTGGATGGCATCGCCACGCTCATGAGCGGCACACCATTCAGCGTCTTCGACTCGAACGATGTTGCGGCGCAAGGCAGCGCACCAGAGATTACCGGTTTCTCTGCCCAGCGGCCCAACATCGTTGGGAACCCTAATATCGGACCCCGTGCGGTTGGCGCGTGGCTGAACGCCGCCGCTTTCCAGCGACTCGATCCTACCGCCAACGCAGGACAGTTTGGCACTGAAGGCCGCAACGTGAATGTCGGTCCGGCTTATGCCGACTGGGACTTCGCCGCCGTGAAGAATTTCAGAATCACGGAATCAAAGCGCTTGCAATTTCGCGCCGAGTTGTTTGATATCCTCAACCGCACCAATTTCCGGTTGCCCGACTGCGATATCAGTTCGCCGACGTTCAATCACATCCTTGCGTCAGAGGCTCCGCGCCAGGTGCAGTTCGCATTGAAGTTCATGTACTAGTGGGTCCAAAGGAATAGCATGGATGTCAGCAGAACGGCGGGGACCTGGCGGAAGCGCGTGTGAGTCGAACACACCGTCGCCCGTTAAGGACGACCGCCGGTTTTGAAGACCGGGAGGATCACCGGAGCCTAAGCACTTCCGTATTATGACTCTCTCACATGCTACCGTGCCCTGGAGGCAAGGCGTGGAGGGATGATAGGAATCGAAAGATATGGGCCTGGATCAGACACAATCCGTTCGGTTGACGCAGCAGGTAAAAGCCGGCGGCTGTGCCAGCAAGCTCCCGGCTGGTACTCTCCGCCGGGCGCTTTCCCGGTTGCCAACGCAGGCAGATCCGAATCTACTGGTTGGATTTGAGACTTCCGATGATGCCGGCATCTACCGTATTGGGCCGGGAACGGCATTGGTGCAAACTGTCGATTTCTTTACCCCACTGGTGGATGACCCATTCACCTTCGGCCAGATTGCGGCAACCAATGCTCTCAGCGATGTCTACGCGATGGGAGGCCGCCCGCTGACTGCTCTCGCGATCGTTTGTTTCCCGCAGGACGCCGCGCTTGAGATCCTTGAGCAGATCATGCTTGGTGGCCTTGCGAAGATGAATGAGACTGGATGCACTGTGGTGGGCGGGCACTCCGTTCGCGACGCGGAAATGAAATTTGGCTATTCGGTCACAGGTGTCATTGATCCGGAGCGCGTTTACACAAATGCAGGGGCCATCCCAGGGGATATTCTCATTCTCACCAAGCCAATCGGCACGGGCGTTATCACTACAGCGCTCAAGCAACGAAAGTCCGAACCAGCGTGGGTGGAACGCACCGTTCGTTCCATGACAACTCTCAACAGCACCGCCTCCGCCATTGCCATCAACTGCTCTGGCGTCCATGCAATCACCGACATCACCGGCTTTGGGCTCATGGGTCACAGCCGCGAGATGGCGTTTGGTAGCGGAGTTACGCTGGAAATCGAAACCGATCAGGTTCCTCTGATTGAAGGTGCACTTGATGCGGTGGCCGCCGGCGCGATTCCCGGTGGTCTGCTCGCCAACCGAGACTTTGCCGAATGTGTGGTCGCAGATTCTCCCGGGAGCTGTGTCCCGGCGCATCTCCGCGCCTTGCTCTACGATCCGCAGACATCCGGTGGACTTCTGATAGCTGTTAGTGTCGAAAATGCGCCAGCATTGCTTGCGGACCTCTTAAATGCCGGTCTTCCTGCCGCTACCATCGGGCGTGTCTCGGGAGCATTCACCCCGGGTTCTGGCGCCCCGGCGATTCTTCTGCGATGATGAGCTACCGAATCTGAGAGTTCCGCGATGGCAATTCACGATCTGCAACACGGGGACGGCACCCTTCAACAGCTCTTTCGATCGCTACCGTCAGTCAACGAAGTCTTGCTGATTCCCGCCTTCCGCTCTCTTCTGGATACGCATCCGCGCGCCACCGTGCTGCGTGCGACCCGCGAAGTTCTCACTGTAATGCGCGCAGAGATTTCCTCTGGGCTGCATTCAGAATCGAGCCTGAAGCAAAGCATCACCCTGCTGCCCAAGGATATTGCGAATCGCCTCGCTGCTGGTGCCCGTTACTCGCTTCGCCCAATCATCAATGCAACCGGGGTAATTCTCCACACCAACCTCGGTCGCGCCCCATTGAGCGGCGAGGCTCTTCGTCACGTGGTTGAAGTCGCCCAGGATTATTGCAACCTTGAGTTCAACCTCGAAGACGGGCTGCGGAGCCGCAGAGACGCGCATGTTGAATGCCTTTTACTGCAAACCCTGGGCGTGCCTACGGCAGATTTCGATCGGCATGGCGTCATCATCGTCAACAATTGCGCTGCTGCTACGATGCTGGCGCTGAATTCGCTGGCCGAAAGGTCCGAAGTCATCGTCTCCCGCGGGGAACTTGTCGAGATCGGCGGAGGATTCCGCATCCCTGAAATCCTTGAGAAATCCGGTGCAATCCTAAAGGAAGTCGGCACGACGAACCGCACAAGGCTCAGCGACTATGAATGCGCGCTCGATCCCGGCACGGGTCTTCTGCTCCGCGTCCATCAGTCGAACTTCAGCATAGAGGGGTTCACCGAACGCCCATCGTTGAAGGAACTGGTCGAGCTTTCAAAACGCGCAGGTATCCCCCTGTTTGAAGATCAGGGCACGGGCCTTCTGTCCTCGCTGGAGCGCTTTGGGATCACGGGAGAACCCAGCTTGTTTCAGTCCTTTGAGAGTGGCGTGGACCTTTTAGCCGCCAGCGGAGATAAACTGCTGGGCGGCCCCCAATGCGGCATCCTTGTTGGCAGAAAGGATCTGACTGACCGCATCCGAAAAAACCCACTTCTTCGGGCGTTGCGGGTGGACAAGCTTACCTACGCGGCGCTCGAGGCCACGTTGCTGGAGCATCTTTCTCAGGAAACGAGTTCCATTCCCGTTGAACGCATGCTCGGTGTTCGGCCTGAGGATCTGATGCGGCGTTGCCGTGACGTCGCCGAGCGCATCAATTCCTCTCAACTGCTCCCTGACATCGTTCCCGTCGCTAGTCTGGTCGGAGGAGGCACTGCACCCAAGGCTACTCTGCAAAGTTGCGCGATCTCTCTACGGCACAAGTCCTTCCCTGCGGTAGAACTTCTTTCAAGACTCCGCAAGCTCGAACCACCCATCATCGGCCGCATTTCAGACGACACTGTTTTGCTGGATCTGCGCACCGTACCTCCTGATTTTGACGACGAACTGGCCTCGCTCTTGACGAGCCTGTAGACTGAGCCATCGCAGCGCGCGTTTCTCGCTGGATAACTCTGAATGACCAACACGCCCAACTCCATCGTTATCGGGACCGCCGGCCACATTGACCATGGCAAGACCACGCTGGTTCGTGCTCTTACGGGAATTGATGCCGACCGCCTCCCCGACGAGAAACGTCGCGGCATCACGATCGACCTGGGATTTGCTTCCTTCGACCTTCCGACGTCGAACGGATCGTCAATTCGCATCAGCTTTGTTGACGTTCCCGGCCACAGCCTTTTCATCCGCAATATGCTCGCAGGTGCAGGCTGTGTTCCGGCAGTCATGCTGGTTGTCGCCGCCGACGAAGGCATTATGCCGCAGACCATGGAACATCTCGCCATCTGTGATCTTCTTGGAGTCTCGCACGGACTGACCGTCATTACCAAAGCCGACACCGTCAGTGCTTCCCAGTTGCAGCAGGTCACCGATTCGATCAAACGGTTTCTGCAAGGAACGTTTCTCTCCAAAGGCCATGCGCCTGTCGTACCAGCCAGCGCGGCAACCGGCGTGGGTCTTGAAACTCTGCGAACAGAGCTGGTGAACCTCGCTATGCGCGCCTACCTCAAGACTTCGGATGCGATGATGCGCATGCCGCTCGACCGTTCCTTTGTCATGAAGGGGTTCGGTACGGTGGTCACTGGGACTCTCATATCCGGAACCATTCGTGATGGCGAGACGCTGCATCTGGAGCCCGCTGGCCGCGCGGTGCGCGTGCGTGGCCTGCAATCACACGGTGAGCCCGTCCAATACGCGCAGCCAGGATCGCGGGTTGCCGTGAATCTTTCAGGAATCGATGCAAATCAGGTCCGTCGCGGCGAAACACTGGTATCACCGCGGACGCTTTCGGCTGTGGACACTCTCGACGTTGAAGTGCGCCTTCTCGAGAGCGCACCTGCGTTGAAGCATCGAGCCAACATTCACTTCCACGCATTTACCTCCGAGACCATGGCATCGGTATCTCTCTACGGTTACGAAGCGGTTCAACCGGGAACCTTGCGACTCATGCGTCTCAGGCTTGCCGAGCCAATCGTGCTGGTCCCCGGGGACCGGTTTGTCCTGCGACAGCCCTCGCCGGCCGGCACCATCGGCGGCGGTCGTGTCCTCGATGCCCACCCGCTGCCTAGGCAGAAAAAGTCACCCAGCCAAGGCTGGCTCGAACAATTGCGCGCAGCCTCTCCAACCGCACAGCTTTCACTCCGTGTATCCAGGTGCAATGCCACCGGAATCACTTTTGAGGCGCTTTCTGCCGAAACCGGCTTGACCCGCGATGCAATTCGACTTCAGGTGGACCCTGCGATCGAACGCGGAGACCTCTATCTCATTTCGAACAATCTGCTTCTGAGCCGCGAGGCCTTCCTCAAAGCCGCGCACGAAATCACCACCTGCCTTCAAACGGGCGAGAGAGTGAAGTCATCCGAATTGCGTGGCCGGTTGGCCCTCAGTCATGCCGTTTTTGGCTTCGTGGTCAACTCTCTCGTCCATCAGAAGAAGATCCAGCTCCGCGAAGAAACCGTCTCCATTTATAGCGCTGATGTTCCTGCTTCAAATCCAGAAGGCGACAGACTGGCGGCAATCGCCCGTGCGTACGAGGAGTCTGGACTCGCTCCACCCTCCGTCCTGGAACTTGGCAAGCGCTTCAACATGAGAGAGACCGACATGCGCCGCCATATAACAACGCTCCAGCGAGACAACACCATCATTCGGATGGGCAGCGACGACTTGTTTATTCACTCAGCCGTTCTCAGCCGCCTCGCCGCGAACCTGGCCCCACTTCGCGGTAGCCTGATGAGTGTCGCTCGATTCAAGCAGCTCACCGGCCTCTCCCGCAAATATGCGATTCCCCTCCTCGAGTACCTTGACCGCCAGCGGATTACCTTGAAGCAGAACGACGAGCGTCTTGTTCTCTAGGTTCTCCGTACATCCGGAGGTGGATGTGCGTGGCTCAGCCGTCGTGCTATATTCCAAACTATTCAGGGAAAGTTCGTGACAACCTCCGACAATGACACCAAAATCGAGCTGATCGAAGATCGAGACGCCGCTGGCGAAGTGGCTGCGGTCTACGACGAATGGCGTGCGAAGTCTGGCCGACAAAACTTGCCCGGCATTTTGAAGTGCTTCAGCCACCGCCCCGACTTCCTGCGCGATGTAATCAAATTCAGCGACACAGTTCATTTTTCTTACGGTCATCTGGACCGAAGAACGAAGGAAGCGATTGCGAGCTGGGTTTCGTGGCTCAATCGCTGCCCATATTGACTGGACTCGCATGCATACTTCCTGCGTGTTCAGGGAGCAGACGAAAACATGGTGCGGGCGATAGCAAAGGGCAAATTGGAAGAAGCTGGCCTGAGCCCCGCAGAGCGTGCCTTGCTTGACTATGTAACAAAGGTAACGGAAGCGGCGTATCGCACCACGAGCGAAGATGTGCAAGGACTTCGGGATCATAGCTGGACGGAGCCACAGATCGCTGAAGCGGTCTATATCACCGCGATGTTTGCCTTCTTCAATCGGGTTGCAGATGCCTTCGGAATACAACCGCAAGGTTACCTCGAAATGAATGAGATGACGAAGTAGGAAGATGATGAACGGCACAACGAAGAAGCGGATACGGAATTGGGTTGCGAGTATCGCCGGGCTCTGCTTTATCGGCTGGCTCGGTCTCATTGGATACGTGAACTGGGCCATGCACCAGCCACCCGAGGTCTTCGGCCATGTAATGGCGAAGATGCCCATGCCTGCCTACTTTGTGCTCCCCTTCGAGACGCTGTGGATGCGCGCTCGACATGGGCAGTTGAACGTCGGTGACACCGCGCCCGGACTGGTTGTGAAGATGCTTGAAGATCACAGTCCAACCAATTTGGATACACTTTGGGCCAATCGCCCAGTTGTTCTTGTTTTTGGCAGCTACACTTGACCGCCTTTTCGGCGGGAGGTTCCCGCCTTGAACAAGCTCGCAGAGCAATATCGCGGCCAGATCGACTTCTACGCCGTCTACATTCTTGAAGCGCATCCCACCGATGTTTGGCAAATGCAATCGAACGTGCGCGACAATGTCCTCTTCAGCAGCCCCAAGGATGAGGTTGAGCGCGCCTATGTTGCCGGCGCATGCGTGCGCAAGCTGGGCATTAAGTTTCCCGCGCTGGTAGATGGCTTCGACAATCGAGTCGAGTCTGCTTACACCGGCTGGCCCGACCGGCTCTTCCTGATTGGCAAGGGCGGTCGCGTTCTCTACAAGAGCAAACCGGGCCCCTTCGGCTTTCATCCACACGATCTGGAACAGGCTATCAAAACCTCGCTCCCCGCTAACTGAACACGCCCGTGTCGTCAACGCGGCCGTTCCAGTACACGCCGACTCACCAGTGCCGTAAAGTCGGCCTGCGTGCAGCGACTCAGGAACTCCAATCTCAACTATTGAATCATCGGGTTAAAGCGCTCATTGATCCATTCAACTCGATCAGCTTGCTCAGCACCTAGCCGAAAAGTCGGCTTGTCGGCACAGCCGGCACAGCGTTTGCCTTCAACCGCACGTTTTATTGGGCCGTAAGCGGGGTGTTACTGATGAGGCAAATCAATCACCGCGGATTCGGTTGGGTGCCATTGCCCAGTAACAAATGCTTCCCGGGCAATGGACCACAACTCGATAATGCTTGCCCGTTCCTTCGGGATCGTTGCCACGGCTATCAGAGTGTAGCTCCGGTACGCTGCACGACCGCGGTTGACTGACCAGCTACCAGCCGACTTGGACCATCCGTTCGAAGTTCTTTCTGAGATATGGCCGCCGTAATGTGCGAAACGTGTTCCGGAACCGTCGCGGTGGCACTGAGGGGCGGTGGTCAAGCAGTTTGTCGCTTCCGGTCTGCCCCTGCCCTGAAAAACCCTGCTGCGAAACCATTCCGCGAAGTGGAAAGCCGTCCAGCGTCTTCATCGAATCAATTCCCGTCCAGATGGCTCCCCTGATATTTTGATGCAACCCCTCGTCGCCAATGACCTCGCCTCGACCTAGGCCGCGACCCTTGCTCGTCTGCCTTTCGGTCGGACGACCGTTCTCCCTCTGCCCTTCTCATTCCCCTTCATTCATCTGGAGTCATTCCCATGCAAACCCCAACGCTCTCCTTGGACACGCGGTCCCGTGACCTCGAAGAACTGATTGAAAAAGCGCGATCCTACATCCACGCTGCCAAAGCCCCCGCCACCCTGCGCGCCTACCGCACCGACTTCGAGGCCTTCATCCGGTTCTGCGAACAGCACAACCTGCCCTACCTTCCGGCAACTCCCACAACCGTCGCCCTATACATAACCGATCGTGCTGGCTATCTTCGCTCGGCCACCATCACCCGCCGGCTGACATCGATCACCAAGGCTCACCAGGCGGCAGGGTTTGAAGAGTCGCCCTCGTCGAGCCATCACTTTGTCGTGAGCGAGACCCTCAAGGGCATCCGGCGCTCGATCGGTACCGCCCTGGAAGGCAAGGCACCGCTCCTGACCAGCGACATCCGCAGGATCGTCGCCAGCTGTCCTGAGACTTTATTGGGCCTCCGCGACCGGGTGCTCATTCTCGTCGGCTTCGCCGGCGCTTTCCGCCGCTCCGAGCTCGCCGCGATCGACTTTACCCACCTCTCTTTCACCAAGGACGGCCGGGTCATTGACCTGCGCCGCTCGAAGACCGACCAGGAGGGAAGCGGCCGCAAGGTGGGCATTCCCTTTGGGAAGGAGGGGGAAACCTGCCCGGTTCGCGCGCTGCGCCGCTGGTTGGCCGCGTCGGGCATCAGATCCGGCGCTGTCTTTCGTGGGGTCAACCGCCATGGCAGGCTCTCCCGCCGCGGCCTCCACAAGGACTGCGTCGGCTGGATCCTCAAAGTGGCCGCCAGCCGCGCAGGCCTGAAGCCGGAGCCACTTGGAGGTCATAGCCTGCGCGCCGGATGCGTCACCCAGGCGGCGATGAACGGAGTCAGCGAGCGCGACATCATGCGCCAGACCGGCCACAAGTCGGCCGAGATGCTCGCCCGCTACATCCGCATCGGGGAGATCTTCACCCGCAATGCCGCCGCCGGGCTCGGCATCTGAACTCCTGAAAACGGACAACTGGCCCCTGAGAAAACGGGCTTTTCAGACGTTTCCAGTCGCTGAAACGGACGGTCTCGTTTCCTGCCCATCCTAATCCCACCATTGCACCCAAGCCAATCAGGAGAACGTCATGAGACTCCGCCGGAATCAACTGTGCCCACTTCACCGTTCTCTCTCCTGCTGCGGCAGAGAGACAATCCCAAAAGAAAAACGCCAGCGCCAGATGGGAATTCGGCGCATTGAAGACCCGCATCATCCCCGGGGATACCGGGAACTTCGGTCCAACGGCGAAATGCGAAAGCTCCTCGACCGGAAGATTGCCGAGCAGAATGGACTCTGCCCTCTCTGCAAGGAGAGGTTCACCGACTACGGCGACGTGGTGCCCGACCACATCCATCCCCGTGGTATGGGCGGAGCGTGGAGAGACGATCACCCGGAGAACATTCAGGCTGTCCACTGGTGGTGCAACGGGGAAAAGGGATCGAGCAGAGGGTAACGCCGGGCACTGCGTTATCGCCGCGGACAGCGGCCTTCGAAATCTCAGAACTTTGATCACTGCTCTGCAATGAAGAATCGAGCGGATTCCAAGGAATCCGTTAGGGGCTCCAGCAGGTGTGGGCCATTCCCTTGCAGTTTGGCCACTCGCCAGGCTTTCATCTCTTCTGCTGGATATGTCCGAACGAGGTCAATCGGCAGGTGCGAGGGTTCCGCGGGTGCCAGCCATCGCTCATAGTCCTTGGGTTCGATGATGAGCGGGCAGCGATTGTGGAACGGCTCCAGCACTTCATTCGGGTCCGTAGTAATGATGCTGAAGCTTTCGCCAACGATCTCGCTCTTCTTCTCGTCTAGTCGCTTCCATCTATCCCAGATACCGCCGAAGGCGAACAGGCCATCATCCGCAAGCGAAACTGCCCATGGCTTGCTGAGCTTCTTCTTTTTTCTTCTTTGGTTAGCGGCTCCCATTCGAAGAAAAACTTGGCTGGGATAAAGCAACGACGGTGCTTCCATGGCTCTCGCCACGCGCCGATGCTGTCGAGCTTGTCGGATCGCGCATTGATGGAACTGAAATTCGCCTTTGACGTCTTCGACCACTAAGGCACGAGGACCCACTTCATGAGTGCCAGAACACGTTCGCCCGTGTCACGGTCGAGACGCACGACCGGCTGAATGCTTTCCGGGGAAATGTTGTAGGAAGGCGAAAGGCGGGCGTTGTTGATCTCGTAGTACTCGTCGTTGAACACATCGGTGTTGTGGGTATGGAACCATTCCGCGATCCGCTGCTTGTCTGCCCGTCTTCCATATCGCCCGCACATATGAAGAGTTTACTTCACCCCTTTCTTTCGAGCAGCCTGGCATCTCTGCCATACGTCTGCAGCATGGCACGTGTGGGCGCACTCACTCATACAATAGAGATTCCGTGATGCCACCAGGGCCGAGTAGCTTCCCGCTTTTGAATCCGCTTTTGCAAATGTTCTTCTCCGCTGTCCATAAAACAGGGCTTTCTGTTGCTCATCCGAAACTAGGACACAAAGCCTCCTATCCGATTCCCATTTAGTCGAACGATTCATGAACCCTATAGAAAGAGCGAGCGGCGAACCTAGATTTTCAGAAGTTTCCTA
>JBEKVS010000064.1:29666-52148 GCA_049513795.1 Occallatibacter sp.
AGCAACGTGGAACACGAATGGGTCGGATTTCCTTAACACAATCCCTAGTCTCCGCCCAGCGCACATATGCGCTGGAAACGGAGACTCCTTCATGTTCAAGTGCACCACTCGCAAACTAGCATTCGCACTGCTTCTCGTACTGCTGGCCGGCCCTATTGACCGCGCTTTCGCTTCAGGTACGGGGTCGACTTCCACCTCTTCCTCTACGCCCACCACATCCCCTTCCCCGGCTCCGGCCGGAATTACAGGAAGCGAACCGGAGCCGATCGAGCCGGACGTCGTGAGTTTGATTCTTACGCTCCTCAGTCTGTCGTAGAATCCAATGCATGATCCCCGATGACGGCCGTCCGTGCGGAGAACCCAGATGCATTTGACTGGTCTCGATTTTCTGTTCTGGGCGGTTGGCTTCGGGGAGTACACAACACTTCTCTTGGTGCTCCTGATACGGCGGCGTTTCAGGATGTTCCCGATCTTTACTGCGTTCATCCTCACGAATCTAGTGAGGACGATTGCGCTCTATTTCGTATCGGTCTACGGGACAAAGGCAAGCTACTTCTATTCGTTCTGGTCGTTTGGCATCCTTGACACGATCCTACAGTTGTCGGTCGTCCACGAGATGTACTCGCATACGTTCCGGCCACTGGGCGCATGGGCTCGTGATGTGCGTGGTGCATTTGTTTGGCTGGTGGCGATCAGCATCGCTGTTGCCGCCGGGCTCTCCTGGTTAGCTGCGCCGCATGCAAGGCTTTGGATGCAAGTTGTCGTGATCAGAGGGAACCTCTTCTCGTCAGCCTGCATGAGCGAATTCTTTGTGGGAATGGTGGTTCTTGCGGTCAAGGCGGGGCTACCCTGGAAAACTCATGTGGCGCGAATTTCGCAGGGACTCGGCGTTTACTCTATCATCGACGTATTGATTGAAGCGGGGCACAGTTATTTCGGCGTAGGCCGCAATACTCAGACATACGCCACGCTGTCGCACATCCGCATTGCCACCTATCTTTCCTGCGTCGCGTATTGGATTATCATGCTCTGGAGGAACGCACCGGACTCCAGGAAACTTTCCGATCATATGCGTGGACAATTGATCCAATTGCAGGCTATGGTGGACTCCGATCTCGAGATGATTCGCGGGAGGGAAAGATAGTGAGCAGCCGGACCGTTTATTTCATTGTCGCTGTCGCCATCTTTATAGTGGCCCTCATTGCGGTCGCTGCCTATTACTATCGCCGCTCGCATAACTCCTCTCAAAAGAACTGGGAGCGTCTTCTAAAGCGGTTGACCGCTGTGGATCGCAGTTCGATTGCGGAAGTCGCGCTCGATATCATCGATGAATCTGGGCAGCGACGGAAGGATGAGGCCAGCGCGGTTCTCGAGCCATCAGAGATATCGAAGCTGGTCGGCGGTCTCGAAGGCCTTGAGGCGATGGAGGCCAACTGCGCGGTGCTTGTTGATTTGGCCTTTTATGTCCAGCAGTGGTATCCGGAAGCAATCGTCGTCGCTGAAAAGCTGCGACTTAGTGCGAAAGAGATCGAGTGGCATTTGGGCAGACTGAGGAGTGCTCAGCAAACGGGGAAGCTCGAGGGCGCTTTCACCATGTATGCACAACCCGCAGTCGCGACCTATTATCTGATGACGCGCCAGGTTATCGCCCTATATGAAGAGGGAAATCTTGCGATGCTTGCCGATCTCCAGAACGCCCTATGAACAGAGAAGAGTCCGAGTTTCGCGACCTGTGAGTGGAAGACCCAGCTTCACATTGCTTCATTGAGAGGGGCGGCAGCAAGTGTCAAGGCTTCGAGGGCTTCGGTTCTTCACGGCGCTGGATGAGCACAGCTACTGTGCCGATGACATCCACTTCTGACGGATATCTCCACCGCTCAGGGGCGACGTGCGAAAGAGGATGCGGATAGGAGCTCAGCCATTCTCCGTTCTTGTCAAGATCACACCATGTGACCAGACACTCTTTGCGAGTCAAGAGGAAATAGATCGGGCGATCGTACTCGTTTGTCCACTCCCTGCGATGGGCGATGGCCCGCCGCAGCGGATTGATGAGAACGATCGTTCCGGGCGGGAGCATAGGATACATCGTTTTATCCTTGAGACCAATGATGCCGTACCGGTACTGGTGCGGCAGATGTTCCGCTCGAGGGATGAGAGTGGTCTCGTCGGGAATGGGTTCGGTAGCGACGCTCTCTGGAAGCCAGAGCCTCGCATGGTCTTCCAGTGGTCCCCTTGTCAACAGGAGCGTCGTATTGGGCCTGGAGACCTCGTCGAACTCACGTCGATTGTTGCTCCCCTGAGGGCGGAAGGCCAGCAACTCGTCGGTGGGAAGGCCGTAGACGGCGGCGAGCATGATCAGTTTCTCTCCGGAAAGGCGCCGGCCCTTTTGTTCAACGCGATTTAACCAGCCTGCGGAGATTTTATAGGATCGTTGGCCCCATTCCTGCGCCAGACGAGCGGTGCGCTCCTCCACATCTCGCAAAGTGAGCCCCCATTTCTTCCTGATTGCGCTAAGCTTGGCGCCAATGTGGTCCATTCTCAAGCCCCCGAAAGTTTCCATCTCCTGCATGACGGCCGCCGCAATTTCTGGCAAAGACGTTTCTCTATGGTAACAATATCGCACTTAGGTATCATATTTCATGAAAACTTACCGTGGCACTCAACGTTGGCGGTGCGGACTCCTGACGTAATTCATTGCCAGTTTGACCATTCAGACTTAAAGACTCCAGCTGTCGAGAGGCTCATGCCAGACCGGTTGCTCGAAGATTTCTCTTCCATTGCGCTCCAGCCATTTGTCGGCAATGTATCCGACAAGACTGAGCACGGTCAGTAGCAAGATGCCGCAGAGCGTGTTAGCGATCATCTCGCCTTTGGAGGGCCGGACTCAGCGCAAGCTGGCGCCGCAGAACTCACAGCGATCACTCTGAGGAGGTGGTCCGCTCGTCGCGATATCCGGTGTCTCCGCTGGCACTGATTCGATATTCTTCCTCGTTATCATCGTCATCATCGTTCTCCTGGGCGTTCTGTTGTCCAATCCCGCTTCCACTGATCGCCGCATAAGCCGCTCGTTCCCGCTTGTCGCGGCGAACGTCGAGAAGCTGCTCGCCGACAGTATGTTTCGGCGAATGGATGTATTGGACATACGCCTCGAATAAGGACTGATTGGGGATGCCGCGCTTCAAGAGATCAGGCAGATGGTGCTTATAGGCGCGCGCAAGAGATTCGGGGGTGATGGTGTAGGAACGCTTTCTGCCGTTCGTCGAAACGGAGGCCTGCAGCCATCCCTGCTGGATCCAGAAACGAATCTCTCCCTTTCGTATGTGCAGCGCTCCTGCAAGGCTCTCCAGGGAGAACAGGTCGCAGCGAATTTCGCGTACACCGAGGCGATTCCTCTGCAACATGCTTCGAACAGACTTTGGCGTGCGGCCGAGTTTCCTCGCGATCTCATCCACAGACCGCTTCACAATTTCCTCGCGCACGAGATCAACTTCCTCGTCCGTCCAGCGGCGATGGTCCACTCTGCCTTTGAGCCCATGCTGAATCACGAAGCGCCAGCATGCTTCGCGAGGGCGTCCGCTGTGACGTTGCAGCCGAACAACCAACTGCTCAAGCTTGTTTCCAGAGAGAACTTTGGCCTGAGCAGCAAGAGCCAAAGCCTCCGCACTCCAGCCTGGGGAGCGCTCGGGGGACTGGGGAAAACTCGTCATACATACCTCGCGCGCGGGGACGCTTCGAGGATGTGCCGGTTCGGAACCAATCGTTCCGGAATTTCGATCTTAGCCAGAGGAGAAGAACAGAAATGGTCTCTCCGCCGAATCGAGTAGGACCTCTAACCTGCTGGCACTTCCGTTAGGAAACGATGCCGACTACCTCGGTCGAGATTTGTCTTGGCTAACGCAGATAATCGTGTCTTGCAAAAGTTCTCTTGGAACTGAAGATCGCCCAAAAATGCGAACTTTCAGACGAGTCTGCCATCCATCATTTCCACAGTGCAAGGAAAAACGGTTCGCAGGATGCGACATTCTTCGCAGGCTGTTACCAACCTACCCGCCTCAATAACGCCCAGGAGGAAAGTCATGAGACTTCGCCGCAACCAGATCTGCCCGATCCATCGTTCCTTTTCCTGTTGCGGGAGGGAGGTAATTCAGAAATCGAAGGCAGTGCGACAGCTTGGCGTCCGCCGTATAGAAGATCCACTTCATCCGAGAGGGTATCGTGAACTCCGCTCAAATGGAGAGATGCGAAAACTGCTCGATAGAAAGATCGTTTCCCAGAGTGGAAAATGCGGCATATGCGGTGCCGAGTTCACGGATTACAGCGATATCGTGCCGGACCATATCAGCCCGCGTGGCATGGGAGGCGCCTGGAGAGACGATCACCCGGACAATATTCAAGCTGTTCACTGGTGGTGCAACGGACAAAAAGGGTCGAGTCGAGGTTAGAGCAATAGGCGAAGTCCGCTGAGAAAGTGGATTTTCTTCGCATCATGTTTCTAATTGTCGGCTAGTTTCGAACAGATTTTATCGAGCGTCGTTTTTCCTTCGCTTCATTCACCAACAATTCTTCTGCTTCGACTATAAGTGTCCCAAGTTTAACGTTCAGCAGCGTAGCAAGGTCATGCATTGTGCGCATCGTAGCACTTTTCGTTCCGCGCTCAACGTCCCCGATATAGCGCAGACTATAACCGGAGGCGACCGCAAGGTCCATCTGCGACAAACCCCTCTTCTCTCGCCGAGCAAATAAAATTTGGCCGAAGGCTTGCTCTAGTGTTTCGACGCGATGCTTTTTGCTCTTTGGCACACGCCAATCTTTTCCGATTGGCCATTTCCATGAAGGCACTATAGTGCCATGCCTCAAGTAGTGGTGCAACTCGTTCGAGACTGCCGAATGAAGCGGCCCGACACTTTTGGCGGTGCTCTATGCTCTACGCTGCAGGCGCAAGCCTCTAATGCTACGGCAGAGAGTTCCGCAGTCGCTTTGCTTGGACGATGAGACGCTCAAGAGGAACATCATAAAATGTCGCGAAATCCTCAATCGTTCGTAAGGTAGGGCTTTTCTCGCCACGTTCTATCATTCCGACGGTTCGTTGGCTATAGCCGGTAGCAGCTGAGACTTCAACCTGCTTGAATCCTCTACTTTCGCGCAACTTTCGGAGAACTTGGCCAAATGCTTCCTCAAGGGTAGAGGTCGCCCGTTTCCGAGAATTAGCCATACATCAATCTTTAGGATTGACGCCACTGCATGAAGGCACTATAGTGCCTTCATGCAGTGGCACTATAGTGCTTATTGCTCTTTTCCCGTCTGAGTTCGCCACCTTAACTTTCAAGCCCAGTAGAAGGACTTATGAGTTCCGAAGCCGCCTATTTTCCCGACGCACTGGCGAGCAGTCCGGAAATGATTGGGCTAGAGCATTCTGCGCCCGAGGTTCCCGCAGAGTTCCTCAATGAGACCATATCTCCAATCGAAGTACTGCCACGGCCCAACGCATCCGCCTTAAGGATCTCTGAAATCTCCGACGAATTGCTTCTCGAACAGGTTCGTGATGGAGCCAAAGACGCTCTCGCATTTCTCTTTCGTCGCCACGCCCGGTCCGTTCGCAACGTCGCCTACCGCATCCTGCGCAACGAAGCGGAAGCCGACGATCTGGTGCAGGAGGTCTTTCTTTTCATCTTCCGGAAAGCCGCCCTGTTCGATGTTGCAGGCGGAGCGGCGCGTTCATGGATCTTCCAGGTTGCCTACCACCGCGCCTTCGACCGGCGCCGGCACCTTACCTCCCGCAATTTCTACACGAACAAGGAACTGGAAGACATTGCTTTCCGGCTGGCCGACCCCAGGAAAGAGCCTTTGTTTCATGAGCTGTCCATCGAAGGCATCTTCGGCAAGGAAATGACGGCAAGATTCAATGCCCGGCTCACGGCCGAGCAACGGGAGACCATCCAGCTTTTCTTCTTCGAGGGATATGCCCTCAGAGAGATTGCCGAACTCACGGGGCGATCTCTCGTCAATGTCAGGAATCATTACTATCGCGGGCTGGAACGGCTGCGGAAGTACGTTCTTCCCGAAAAGATGCGGTCAAGGTGAGTGAAATAAGACACAATGGCTCTAGCTCGGGAGCTTGGACGTTGACCCACGACCCACATGAGGAGTTTGAGGAACTCTGCGCGCTCTCGACGACGTTCGAGTTGACGGCGGAAGAATGGGCGCGGCTAAGCGAACACCTGAATGGCTGCGACGTCTGCAGAGAGGCCCAGCGGCAATATGAGCGCGTAATCGCTGCGGCGATCCCGGCATTGGCTGCAGAGTCCGGAGTAAACGAAGACTTCGAAAACGCGCCCGGCTCCTGGTCGATCGAAGAGGCAGAAAACACCCTGATGGAGACGCTTCGCGGCGAGCCAGCCCCATCGCGCGGCCGTTCAATTTCTCCCTCGCTCTCTCCCCGATGGCGCCATGCGCTCTGTTATGCGGCTGCGGCCGTGATTCTGGCGGCCTGTGGCTTCGTCGGCTATCGAATCGGCATTGACCAGGGGCGCCGGACGGATGCGTCTTTGGCACCGGCAGGCGTGACCCAGTCGAGTACCCCCTCGCACTCCGACCGATCCCCTGCCCCAGCTCTTCCATCTGAGGAAAAGAAACCTGCTCCAGCGGATGACCAGGCTGCGGCATCGCGACGCCAGGCGCTTCAGAGCCAGCAGGAGTTGAGCAAACTGAAAGAAAAGCTTGGACAAGTTGAAGAGGAACTGGCGGAGCGCAACGCGAACCTCGATCGGAGCGTCGAAGAACGGTCTGAGTTGAGCCGGCAACTGGCTGAGGCCCAGGCCAACGCACTGACCCTGGAGGCAAGGCTGAGCGTCGTCGGCAATCAATCCTCTCAAGACGCTCTGCAATCGCTCGCGCTCAAAACGCAGGTCAGCGATCTGAAAGCAGAGATAGATGACAAAGACAAGGCGATCGCCGGGGAGCGGGAGTTGCTTGACCGCGACCGCGACGTCCGGAACCTGATTGGCGCCCGCAACCTTTATATTGCCGAAATCTATGATGTCGCGCAGACGGGCGACACCCAGAAACCGTTCGGACGCGTCTTCTACACCAAAGACAAATCGCTCATTTTTTATGGATACGACCTCGATCAGCAACCCGGGGTCAAGAAGGCCGGCGCTTTCCAGGCGTGGGGTGGCCGCGGCGCCGACCGGCAGCACGCCGTAAGTCTGGGCCTGCTTTATAAGGATGACGCGAACCAGAAGCGCTGGGTACTGAAGTTCAACGACGCAAAGACGATCTCCCAAATCGATGCGGTCTTCGTTACGGTCGAGCCCGAGGGCGGCAGCGTGAAGCCAAGCGGCAAGCCACTATTGTTCACATATCTTCGCCTCGACCCGAATCACCCGTGAGACTGCAACCAATTCACATTCCCAAGCTGGAGGGGCCATGAATTCGATACTTCTTGTAGACGACGAGACAGTCATCTGTACAGAGTTCGCACGGACTCTTGAGGGCCTTGGATTCGAAGTCGAATTGGCTCCTGACGTTGAGTCGGGTCTCTCACGTGCTGAAGGGGCGCAATTCGATGCGATTCTCGTGGAATTCAACCTCCGATCAGAGCGTCACGCCCATCCGAGGACAGGAAACGGCCTTCAGCTGGTTCGGCAGCTTCGCGCATCCGATGTGAATACTCCGGTCCTGATGTTCACGGCGATGGAGGGAGAACTATATGAGGTAGCTTCCTTCAATGCCGGTGCAGACGATTTCATCCTGAAGACAACATCGATTCCGAGCCTGGTTTCGCGTCTCCGCGCCCACATCCGCATGCGCCAGCAGGGTTTGGATGAGAGCACGGACCGGGAGAGAGTCTCAATGTGAACGCCCATGGCAGGCTCCGGCAAGAATCGAGTCGCCACACACGCTAATACGATATCTAAGATCACGAGTTGAGCTCCAATGAATTCTCATGCTGGAGAGCGCCCCGGTTCCCGAGGGTCGCATCCCGCAATAGCAAATCTTTCTTCCCAATCAAGAATTTGATAACTTCCGGGCAATCAATGCTATAAATGATGGCATATCCGCAATTTTTCCCTTCTACAGAGGATTCACGTGAGTGTGACATCGGGCGAGGTCACGTTTCTCCTGCTCGAATTGGGGCTGGGCAACAAGGAGGCCGAGGGGCGTCTAATCCCATTGGTCTATAGGGAGTTGCGCCGAATTGCGGCCACATTTCTTCGCCGGGAGTCCCCCGACCATTCCCTGCAACCTACAGCATTGGTCCATGAGGCCTACATTCGCCTGATCGAGCGGTCCCGCTCTCGAACCGCATGGCCACCTCGATGCTGGTGTAGCCACAAATCTTACCGTCAAGGGGACGCAACTGGACAGCTTCGATCACGTCGAGATCGAGAAGAAGACTGTTCCTGCCGAACTGGAATCGGACAAGAAATCGATTCTGGTACACCTGACCGCCGAAATGGTCAAAGCGCCCAAAATCGTGCTCGTCTTCTTCTTTGAGGGTTCGGCCGACGTCTCCTATACGGTGCCCGTGGATAAGAAGGGCACCTAGGCATCGTAGACCGTCTTTCTGGCGAGTCCGAGTTCGCTCGCGAAATCGATGAGATTCCGCCAACAGGAGCAACCGACTCTAGGCCAAATTTTCGATGAGAGCGGTGCCCGACTAAGTCGCACGACGCGCACAAGTAAGCACTCGCAGGGGCCCTACTTTCCAGTGCAAGATAGGGAGAAGTTACAGAAGGAATACGGGGTTACCTGGCAGCGCTCGGTAACGTCCAAGTGTGTGCTGATGAGGAGTTGGCGTTTAAATGTATCACGCTCTCGTCGAAACTTTCTGGCTTACCGCCAGCCCGAATTCTATTTTGGAGCGCTCGATTATAGTTTTTGTCCGGAAGGGAGTTATTGAGTTGCATTCGTCAATATCGTGAAAGTAGAATTCGATTCCAAAATCAAAAGGAGGGAATTATGGCGGCACTGAACACACTGGCTGGATTGTTCGCAAATAACCATCTGACTGGCTTTATCGAATCCTTCATCCTTGTCTTCTTTACCGGGGCAGTTGTTTCTGCCCTTGTCTCCTGTATGATGAAACCTGCCTCCACGGGTGAGAATGGGAATATATTGCAACGATTCACGGCCGCAAGCAATTTCACGCAGGCGAGCACGATTGTTGCGGGGCTGATTCTTACTGCGGCGACCGGCGTCCTCGGGACACCTGCAAATGTGAAGATTACTGCTGTTACTACTTCTTCGGCGGCTACTGCCCCCTCCCAAGCTGGCCAGGACCGCGCTCAACAGTCGCAATCTGCTTCAGCCTCTCCCGCCGTACAGCTGATCAAAGATCCGCAAAGAGACGCTTTCAAAACAATCTGCGCGTGGCTTTACGTGGTACTTGGGGCAATTTGTTTCTTTACCTGGGTGATTCCAACTCCGGCTAACCACGATCTGGTTAGAAACATCGGACTCACAACTCTAGGATTTGCAACTTCGATCATTTCAAATCTCCAATTGCCCTCAGCTCAATGAAGTTCGGGCAAGAAAACTCCTTTGCTCGATGAATAAGGCGGTCGCTTGGGAACAACATCGTCGCCACTTCAACGACCACTGAAGTGCTCCTCCAGTGGATCTGGAGCGTGGTATTTTGCCGTCTCAGCGCCCGCTGCATCTAAGACATTGGAACATTCTTCGATTACTCAGTGACTTCAATCCCTACAAGAAAAGTGGTCTGGTGCAATTGAATTCACGTGTCGGCACGCAACAGGTTTCGCCAGGCTGCTTCCGTTTTGATCAGACTTTTTAATTGCATCCGTGATTTCGGTATCTCGTTCTGAAGGCAATGGAGCGGCGGTGTGGCGCGTTGGTTGGGCGGCATCGGCGAGTTCCCTGTCCGGGGGCGGCGTGGTGGTCCTTTTGCGTGGCGATGAGGTTGCGGCGGCGCGGGTGCTGTGGGCGTGGTCAACGGGCAGTGGTCCTCACCTATGCCAAGCGTAGTGATCAGCATCAGCGGAATGTAGGTCATTCTGACTGGACCGAATCTACGGAAACACTATTTCAATTTGATGTTGGCAGCCGACGGATGAACAAATGAAACTGAACTGCGCCCTGATTTTCAGACAATGACAGCCCTATAGTTGGAAAGAGCTATCCTTCAATCGTCCGCTCCATAGCTCAGCCGTTTCGCTCACGACTTCAGATGTGACAGGCCGCGTCCTCTCGCCACCCCGGACGTCGGGCTTGAGGAGTTTTTTCATGGCCGTCTCTAGTCTCATCAAGCGTGGCAACTCGTTCACGATGGACTTTGGGCCGTAGTTTCGCCGGAGTTCATCGAAGGCCAAACGATAGGCAGCGACCAAGGCACGCAGCGGTTCGCCGTCTATGACCACACCCTTAGCCTTTACAGCAGTAATCAGGGTATCCACTCTTCTCGCGTCGTCTTCAAACGGAATCAGATTGCGTATGCTTTTCGCTCCCACAGCGACATTATCCAAAATTGCGCGGGGAATTTGGCGGGCATCTTTACCGTAGTCAATCCAGTTTTCGCCAATATGGTAAACGTCTTGCCAGTCCGAGGCGATCGTCTCAACGCCGTCGGCTCCTAACGCGCGTAAAATTTCAAGATTTAAGTGAAAGCGCAGCGCGGGCGGGGGGTATTTCGCGCTGGTCCAGCCAGCGTCTTCGCTAGACAGGAAGCTGGCGAGTGCGCATACAAAGGCCGCACCACAGCTAAGACAACCGTACACGTCGGCGAAAACCTCGGAGGCCCATCCACTCCATCTCGGAAGGCGTTCCTTGGGAACCACGCCTTCAATTGCATTGGCAATGGACTCTGACAGTTCGAGATCGGCCTCCACTGAGTGACCAACTTCGTGACCGATCACGGGCAGGTCGGCGAGTGTCCGTACCTGGTACCAAGGCACGCCGATCACAGGAAATGGCAAGCTCTTCATTGCCGCGAGAAGAGACTTGCCACCGAGCAGTTCGTGCGGCACAGATTCGGCTTGGAATTCGTCTTGCCGAGTGAGCGTGAACGGACTGTAGCCACCGTTCAGAAAAACCAGCGGGGGCTGCTTGCGCCCGGAATCGTAAATCGGCTTGTAACAATGCCACGCATACTCGTCGGCTATCCAGAGGAACTCTCGGAATTGGTTGTCGGTGCGCTGAACGAGTTTCCCGCGCAGGAACTGCCAGATGCGAAACAGACCAAGCACAGTCCGAGAGCGCTCGCGTGCATCGGGGGCATCCTCGATACCTTTGCCTTTGCGCGGATCTTCACGCGCGCTTAACTCCTCGATGATCCTGGCAAAGCTGTCCACTTGCGAGGTGTGGCGCTTGAAGTTGTCGTTGGTCTTTGTCTGGCCGCGCCAGTAGCCGATCTCCGCGGCTAGCGCATCGATTCTGCCTTCGATCTGCCATTGCTGGAATTCGAATTCGTTCATGTCTTAATCCGATGAGTTACTCCCAGACTGGCAGATCTGGATCAAGCGAGAACAGCGCGGGAGCCGGGTTGGGGACTTGCGACCAGAGATTTACGTGCAAGTCGCCAATGGCTTGGTTGCTGCGGCGAAGTTCGGCGAGAAGCAATTCGATGGTTCGAGACAGAGATTCCTTTGGATACGGGCCAATGGCCAGTACACCGCGTGTGCACTCCGCGAAGATACGCGTCGCCAGCGCGTTGCGCAGCAGCAGCGCTCGGCCCGAATCATACGGGCTATCCGTCGCCTCGAGAATCACGAACGGCCGCAACTGCGACGAAGGCCACCGCGAGAAGAGTCTGAAGATCATATCAATCCGAATTGGCTCGCTGTTTTCGCCAGTGGAGAGCAGGACCTCGCGCGGCGTATAGGTCTCGGCCATTAACGCCGAGATGTGAATCACAGATGGATAGTCGCCGCTCGCCTCGAATCTCCGTATCGAGTCTGCGTTCAACGATACCGATTGCACGCTCAAACCTTGCCCCTCGTAGAGTTCTGCCAGGCCAATTCCGGAAGCCCCATAGCTCTCGCGTCGCTGGCGCTGGACCTCTGTGTTGGCCTTGAGCAGCAGCACGCGCTGTGGAAACCTGGGCGGGATTTGGTCACGGATTGCACCGCGGAAGCCGCTCGGCCCATTGATCGTAACAGCGAACTGTTCATACCGTGATTGTGTTCCATCTGCATCGGCCAGCCCCATGGTTTCCACTGCTCGCTGCAGATACCGAACCGTGTCGGTGAGAGGTACACCGCGCGCAGTTCGGTAAAAACGTTTGGAGCCGCGCCGCACCAACTCCCAAGGGGCCGCACTGACGGCGGCTTGAGGACAGTCTATAGAGACATCCTCGGAGCCCATGGATGGAAAGTCCGGGTGGAACCATAACTCCCCGAGTTCCTTGCGCAGTCTCGCATTGCGGGGTATCTCGATGGTGCGACCGGTGAAACGCAGCCAGTAGTTCGCGAACCAGAGCATGATGGCGTTGCTCTTCGTTCCGATTCTCCTGGCGTACTCAGGCGGATAGAGGTCGGCTTCACGCGCTGCGCGCACCAGTGTCTTGGAGATCTGGTATCCTAGCAAGCGCTTCGCAGCCCCGCTGCGATCCAGCTCGATTGGTCGCCAGTTGAGCCGGATCTCCTCGGCAACAATGTCGGCCTCGATAGTGATTGCTTCCGTGGGACGCAGCAATTTATCGGCGCCAAACGTCTTTATCTCGCGCACCACGGCGGCTTGCGTGTTGCGGCTTTCGTCGAGTGTGCTTTCGAGGCGGGTCATGCGGGTACGCCAGAACGAATCGTCAGGAAAGGCCGGCGACAACGCGCGCGCAGCAGTGTATGCTTCGCGTGCGCCCTTCATGTCGTGCACGGTAACCAGCCTTTCACCGTGCTCCACCAGCAAGACTGCGGCATACACCGGGTAATGGCGCCCCACGTCTATGCACTCTTCGATCCAGTAATCGAATGCATCAATGCTGGGCGACGGAAGACGGCTGTCTACGCGATTTATTGCGGCGCGAAGATCGAAACCGGCAGCCCCTTGGTTCAGACCGCTAAGGAGCATTCGCGCTTCTTCGTCGCGCCTGAAGAAGACCAGAGCGGCTGCTGCCCAGATCCCCATTTGCCCACACCCTTTTGGGATGTTGAGGTGTTCTGGGGATTCCGCCGCACCTTTGCATTGCGCCCCCGGCAAACCATAGTAGAAAGGTCGCATCGCGGCCAGCCGCACGCCATCCGTTGCGGTGCGGATTCCCGCTACGAACTCCGACTCATCGGAGGCCTCACCCAGATTTTCAGCCAAAAGAGTTGCGATGGCGATGAGGTCATATTCGCGCGGCAGGCGCGGCTCTCGCTCGATGAGTTGTCTCGCGTTGGCGTACAAGCTCCTGGCCATAGTTTGCTGGCCCATGGCGGCGCATTGACGCATGCGCAGCAGGTTGACTTCGAGCTCGACGATTGGCTCGGGAAAAACTTTGCTGCCGGCAAGGGGTTCGAGCACGCGGCTTGAGCGCAAAGGGGAACCCACAGCTTCCAGAAGAAAGCGGGCGTGCTTCAAAAGGACCATTGAGGCGCCACTGGAATAACCAAGCTTGAGATACTCGCTGCGTGCCGACAAATAGCGGTCCTCGGCTTCCTCGAGACGAATGCGACCGGATGCAGCATCCGCTAGAAATTCCTGTTTTGCCGCGGAGAGAGCCGTTGGGGATTGCTGGGCAAGGCTTTCGGCGCGGTCAAGGTCAAATTGATCGATAGCCAGCCGGATCAGCCAACCCGTTGCTTCTTCATTTGCTGGAAACGGAAGCTCCTGCACTCGAGTTGCGAGCGATTCGATTTCGTTCCAATGCCCAAGCGGATAACCAAGGTCACCTGTCTTCAGCATCAGCCCCGAAATTTCCGTTGGATTGGCCTTCGCGCGCAACGCCATGTCAAGCGCCTTTGCATAACCTTTAAACGCTTCCTCTGAATTGCGGCTCCGTAAATCGAGGCGAATCCATTCGGACTGGATGAAGTAAGGCTCGAATACGGGTTTCGGTGTGTCGCCGGTGCCTTTTGGCCGCTCCGACTGCTGTCGGCCAAGATCCAACGCCACGCCCCTCGCGGCATGCAAGTAATCTTCGAACTCAACAGATGGACTGGCCAGCGTGGCTGAGTCGGCGGTACGCGCTAGCAACAGCGCTGCGAAGATCTTTTCGTTAGAATCCTCAAGTTCTTCCGGCTCGACGATGGGCATATGCGGCAGGTTCCCCGCAATTCCGAGCACCCCTGCCGCAAAGCGCGCCAAGCGAAAACGGGGGTTATCCTTCGTGTCCGCATACCGAGTCAGATCGCGATAGCGGGACTCCATGTTGGAGCGCAGGTTGGGTTGCCTTAGCTCCGGATTGCGTACATGTTGCATGGCGCTGGCCAGGACGCTCTCGAGTGCGGCGGCCGCTAGAGCCGAATTTCCAATCAACCGCTCATCCTTCGCGTACTTGATGGGCTTGCCTTCATCGTCTCGATAATCGTCTCCGAATAGGCTTTCAGCCAATTCGCGTACGGCGGCGAGGCTATCGTTCGCAGCACGGCATCGCGTCAAATAGACGTCGAACCAGCGGATGCCGGCCGCCCCTTCTGCATGCAAGCGATGAAGCAAAGCTTGACTGAGCGCCTCGCCTACACGGTCCCCGCTGGCCTGATTTTCAAACTCCTTCGCCGCGGCTTCGTTCAAGAGGCGAAGGATCGGAAACCGCTCCGGATTCTGCGTGAGCAGCTGCCGCATGGGTACGATGATTTCCGGCTGAAGCTGTAACTCGTCGCCGGAGCCGGATATCCAGCTTGAAGATCCGGCGTAGGATTGCAGCGCTGTCCACACTTTTTCGAACGGAGCCTGCCCGCGGGCGTGCCAGCGTGCAGTGCCCTCGTACTTTGGGCCGGCGAGTTTCAGGTTATTGGGATCGTCATTCTTTCCCTTCCCTCTTGCGGCAGGCTCGACGAAAGGAAACACCACGTTTCGGGCGAAGTCTTTAGTAAGGCGTCGGCTCACTGCACCATAACGCAGCAGCCAGCGAAGATTGCTTTGCACTAGCTTGCGTTCGGCTTCCTCAGCGGTGTCGCTCTCCTCAACTTCATCGTCCGGAATCCGATCGATGATGCGTTCGATCAGGTAAGCGAACTGCACATTGGACGTGCGCACCTCTTCCTTATCGAGTATGCGCGAGCTTGCTAGATCGGCAAACAATGCAAGCGTGAATGGATTCCCCTTCGATACATGGACGATCTCCGCGATCGGTTGTTGCGTGCGATTGAGGCCGCGCACATTGATCAGGAAATCTTCCGCCTCGCTGGCTTCGAATGCGGCAACCTGCACGCCTTCACCGCATGCTTTGCTTAGATCGGCGCGCTGCGCGTCGTCCATCCCAATCAGCGGGCGGCTCGCATCGAAAACCGGGTATCGCCCGGAAAGGATTACCTTAAACTCTTCGCAGCGCTTCTGCACTCGCTCAATCAGGCCGAGCAGACTGGCCAACACCGCCGGGTAGTGGAGCGAGAGCTCTTCAACGGTATCGATGATGACCAAGACTTGCCGCTTGCCTACCACCGCGCAGAACTTGTCTTCGATGACTGGTTGTTGAAGAATGCCGGTTACCTGAAGCGTGTCGGCATCCGAAGCGCGAAGCGCCGGGCCGCGATTGTGCAGGCGATTGCGGAGCGCAATCTCTTCCGGGCCCATGAGGTCCTTGAACGGCCGGCCGGGCAACTGCGTACGCAACTGCGCGGCGATGGAGAGCAGCACCAGCCACGGCTGCTCGATTAGAAGGGCGCGATGCAGGAAATCAATGTCGATGCGCGCCACTGGCCGGCGGATGTCAGATCCTTCGGGCACGAGATGCCGCGCGATGAGCCAGCGCAGAAACATCGTCTTTCCCGCGCCTCCGCGGCCATGGATGTTCATAAGACGCTTCCTGCTTTTGATAAAGCCGGAGACTTCCTTGAGCAGGCTGTCGCGCTTGAGATGGGAGACGGTTCGATAGAAGTCCTCGCCGAACTGGACGCGGGTTTCGAGGTAGTCCTCGCAATATTCCAGGTCGGTAGCCAGTTCCTGGAAGAGGAAGATGCGCTCGCGCAGATGGGCGATCAGAGCCTCGCAGCGGGCCAAATCAAACTTTTCATCGGCTTCCTTGTAGCGCGTTTGAAAGTGCTTGCGAGCCTGTTGCGGATCGGCAAAAACCAGCAGGGTGAGTTCGTCTACGGGCCGAGGCGCAATCGGATAGTGGTCGAGAATTTCCTTGCTCAGATCCCTCAGTTTGCTATCGTCGCGGCGCAGACGGCGCAGATAGCTTTCCGAAGTCGAGGGACGCAGGCGGTAGACGCCGGTCGCCGCATCCAACGGTTCCACGTCCGGATGTTTGGTGAAGGTCTCGAAGTCTGGCGCATCTGTGAATCTCCCCCTGAGGAATTCGTACAAGCCGGCGTCGAGTTGCCCGGCCAGCAGGATGCCATTCCAGAGGCGCTCGGGGAACTCCGCTGCGCGCTTGGCATATGCGCGGAGCGCCAGGTCCTCGAGTGAGTTGATGTCCTGGAACGGTCCCGAGTTCATTAATACCCCCCCACTAAGCCAGCCAGCGTGCACGTCTTGAACACCGAGCCAATGGTGGCGGGCACTTTGATGACTCCCGTGACGAATTGCTCCAATTCGGTGATGTCGCGCCCGCCGTATTTCAGCCGCAAGATTTCCCGCGCCAAATCGCGCGCGAGAGCCGGGTCAATGAGGGAAAGCGGCAGCGCCCGCCAGGTTTCGAAACCCAGCAGAGTCACCCCGGCCCAATAGCTCTCCTCGAGGCAGAGGACGACACGAATATCGGCCGCATTCACGAGTCGGTCGAGAAAGCATTTCTTCAGAACTGAAAGGGAGGTCAAAGTCAGATCATCGAGCACCAAAACGATTGGGCCGACTTTGGCCTCTTCACGCAGCGCATGAATCATGGCCTCGCAGATTAGCTCGTCGAATCCGTTCATCAGCCTGTTTCCAGCGGTCATTGCGACGAGGGAGCCAGCAGTGTCCGCTTCTCCGGCAGGTACACCCGGTGGCGGCACTATGCCGTTTGCGAAGTGGTTGATCTTCCAGTTGAATTCGCAGCGCAGTTGTTCGGCAAGTCCCGGCGAGTAAGGTGCGCTTGATCCGTCGCGGAGTCTTCGCAACAATTCCAGCCAATCGACTCCCGGACCGCCTTCCGCGTAGAGGGTGCGGATGCCGTGAAGCGCCAACGGGTAGCTCATCCAACGCATTAGCCAGGTCTTGCCAACCTCTGATTCTCCGTGGATTACGATGGGTGCGCCGGTATTCGAGCCCAGCAGCGCTTCGTAGAGATTACGCCGGTGCGGTCGCTGATCGACGAAGTGAGCCCAGTTGTCCATCGGACCGTACGGCGGACCTTTTAATGCATCCTGCCAAGCCCTTTCCTTTTGGGGGTCGCACGGAAACTGCTTGCGCGCAAGGATCTGATGCACCGGCACGCGCGTAGTTAAAACCGGCGCGTAGACCGCTACGCTCTGCTCGCTGTACTCGGCGATCAGCTTCTGCCGTGCGGCCTTTATTGACGCCGCGGGATCCTCGCCCAACGACAAGGCGTCGTAAAAGTGACCGGCGCAAGCGGCCGCGTGTTTGCCGCGAATGTCGGCCTGCATCGCCACCACGGCAGAGGCGGAGTCGAGAAAGACCTCCGAGATTGACGTCATGGCCAGCGGGTCGGATGCGCCATTGTTCGATCTGCACGCGTTGAGATAAACCAGTCGCAGTTCGGGCAAGCTATTCATCAGTTCCGCGATCTGGAACCGGCTGAAAGGCACATACGCATCGATGCTCTGAACATACAGCTTTAGCATCGGCTCCGGGTCGACGACGCCATGCCCGATGAAGTGCAGAATGTGCGGACCTCCCGGCCATGTGCTTACGCCCTTTTCGACTTTGGTGAGCAAATTCTTCAGATTGCCGGCCGTGAAGTTCTGATCGTTGCCGGTGTTCAGGATTTCGAGGTCAATGGAGTGGTCGGCGGCTCGCAAGGCCCTTCGGATCTTCCACACCTCCTCTTCAGCCCCTAGATCCGTATCTGCGGGGTCGACTGCGTTAATGACAAATACCCGAATAGGCCAGACCGGATTGACGGCCGTGGCGGGCAGCGGCCAATGCTTCACGTGCAGGCAAGCGGATTTGATGAACAGCGGATAGACCTGGTGGGTGAGAACCTCCCAGGGGAATTGACTAAGCGCTGGATGTTCGATTCGGAGGTAGACGCGCAGATCGTCTTTGATGGCACGGATACTTGCCCAGAGTGAATCCGCAATTCCAAGAGCGGCCATGAGTTCGCGCCCGAATTTAGCAAACTGCGGGCTGTCTTTGCCGGCGGTAAACACTCCCCTTACGGTCGCCGGATCAAGTGCGGCGCCTGCAGCGAACAACGCAGGATCGATCGGCAAAGGTCCTGCAACCAGCGTGTCGGCCGGCACACCCGCCGCGTCGCGGTCAACACGCAGCACGCTGACTTCCCATTTGTTCGCAGGAACGTAAATGCAGATCTCTTGCATCACCCCACCCGATGAGCATCGGCGAGCATCGGCTCACCATTCTCGTCGTAATAATTCACTGACCCTTGCGCGCCCTCAAGATCGAGCACGCCAAATCCCATGTAACTAAATTTCTCGCCGAAGTAGCGGAAGAAGCGGTCGTCTTTGGCGCGGACTTTCGCCTTCACCGGATCGGGCGGCTTATTGTGGTAATAGACAGGCACACCGCCGTGGCCGACCAGTGCCGGGTACTCGATCCCCATGGTCGGTTCATAGACAGCCCAACGGTGCTCGTGCCCCCAGAACCAGGCGTTCACCGGGTGGCGCTCGCGTTTGAGAATCGGCTCCAGCGCCTGCACCAAATTGGGCGAGTCCTTTTCCCAAGCGCTGAACGGCTGATGGTGGCTGAGCAACATCACCTTCTTCTGCGGCGCGCGCTTCACCTGCTTCATCATGTATTCCAGTTGAGGGCTAGCCAGGTCGCCGGCATCGCCCTTGAAGCCCACCGATTGATAGGCCGAATCGAGACCGAAGATAAGCCAATCCTGGTTTTCGAACGCAAAATAGCTGCAACCGTTTTGACGCACGAAACGCGGATCGCTCTTCAGGAAATCGTAGAGTGCATGGCCGCCGCTGAACATGTCGTGATTGCCATTGAGGCACCAGGACCGAATCTTGCCCGCATCGCTTGGATCGACCGGCCAACTCTCCGCCAAGCGCCGCTGGTACTCGTATGCGCGGCCCGCATAGTAGACATCCCCCAGGTGGATCACGTGGCGTTGACGGTTGCCTGCGCGGGATTCCTTGAGGTGCTCCTTCATCTGCTCGCTCACGTTGCCCGCCCGGCGAACACCGCTGGCCCAGTCACCCACCAGAATGAGTCGCACGTTGTCGCCGATCTTGACTGGGTCGTCCGTCTGCTCGGGAAACTTGGCTTTTCCGCGCAGGGCAGCGATGGAACTGGCAATCGCGAACGAGAGCCCCCAGCCAAGGTAATCGGTCTCCTCGGCCTGCTCGGCAAAACCGCGGGCGGCGGAGGGAACCCATTCCGGCTTCAAGCTTAAATCGGAAATAGGGTTGACGTCTCCGGTAAATCCCTGCCCTTGGCCAGTTGACGCCGCATCCGCGTTGCGGTAGGAATCATCGAGCGCCGATTGCACGATGCTCATGTATGGATCGCAAGGAATCCATGCCGCTTCATCTTCCTTGCTTGAGTAATCGCCCGTCCTGGCCAGCTCGGCAACCACCTCATGAGCGTAGTCCAAGTCTTGCGCGGCGACCTCAGACTCTCTTGCCGCCTGCTGGACTTTCTCCGCAGCCGTTGGAAACTGCTCCGAGCGCTTCTTCAGTTCGCGTGCGATTTCCGGCACGCGAGCCTTCATGAATTCACGGTCTAAAATTTGACGAATCATAATCGATAGTTACAGAGCTTACAGCAGAGCAGCCGCGGTTGCACGCAGAAACGCTCAATGACTAAGCCGGACGATTGCGCCGTAAAAGCAGCCGTAAATCAAAGTTTATGTACTACTAAGTAAATAAAATTGGGTTCTTGACAGAAACTGAAGGGGTGCCATACTCATTGTGGCATTCTCCTAAGACCTTTATCGGAATCCCCGCGCATCCGTCACTTCCAACCCTCTGTCGATTCCCCGTGTCATTGACGCACTAACTTTGAGGAATAGTGATTGCCAGTCGTTTGATCTCAGGAGAATCTACGATGGTAACTAGACTGCAAGCCCCCGGATGGCTCCGGTACGCTTACTTCCTCCGTTTTAGCATCCTTTGCCTGGTTATTTCTTTCCATCCTTGCTCTTCTTGATTGGGGACGCTTAACTAGCACCATCACGCGCGGTATCCTCACACTCGACAGCGGCTGGCAGGCTTTTTACGCCGCTTTCTTCATAGTCGCATTCCATATGACTGTGCTGGTCACAGCTCGAAACACGGCGCGAAACGGAGAGGATCGTTTTCTCACGCCCGTTCCTCCACTCCTCAACCGCGCCCTCATTAGTTCCAGTGCAAGGTCTATCTGGGCCGGACTCGTAGTGAGTCAGCTCCCTACGGCTTTCATTCTTTGGTACCTTGCCCACAACGCTGGAGTCGAGGCAGAGCAATATATTTTGTTTGGTACAGGCACCTCCAATATCTGGTGCTTCTTTTTTTTCGGGACCTTCGCCGCTTTTCTATTCTGGTATCTCGTGTCCCTCTTCTACTACTGGACTTACCGCCCATCTTTGTCCAACCCTAACCTTAAACCCGCCGCCCTGGTCTTCCCGCACACTCTCTTCGGCGATATTGCCGATGCAGCGCCCACCAAGAACCACTGTCAAGCAGTCTCATCCCTCCTCAAATTACCATCATCGTCAAACAAAATAAAGATGTTACCCATCTCATCCCGTCTCGGCGTGTATCATGGAATCCAAGTTCTTGCGGGGGTACCTCTGGGGGTATATTTACATATCCCAAAATCGATACCCCAGAAAGACGCCGTCTTGACGATGGAACTCACCGATACTGCCATCCGCCGATCCAAACCCTCCTGCTTGCTGCCGGAACAGACCCGATGGAAGCGCGAAAGGCAGGAAAAGAAGCCGCCAAGCGGTCCTCCGCAAACTCATTCGCCGCCATTGGCGTGCCATATGGCTGGATGACCCAGGCGGGTTGCTATCAATTGGTCCTGGATAGTGGAGCATTGGAGGGGCCACAAGAGCGCTCGACACGTCTCCACCACTCGGAACCGGCTCAAGGCGAGAATCTATCCGGTGCTGGGGGAGCGCCCGATAGCCGAGATCGAGCCGGTGGAGTTGGTTCAACTCGCCCAAGGGATTGAAGCTCGCGGGGCAAGCGACATGGCAAAGCGAATTCTTCAGATCGTCGGCATGGTGCTGCGCTACGCAGTGGCCCACGGCTATAGCAAGCGGAATCCGTCGTCCGAAATCCGACCGCCAGACATTCTCAAGCCCACCCGCAAAACCAACATGGCGCGGATCGACTCAAAAGAACTTCCGGCCCTGCTCCGGGCGATTGAGCTGTATCTGGGGCGGCATCTTACCCGGCTTGCAATCAAGCTGATGGCTTTGACGTTTGTCCGCACCAGCGAACTGATTGAGGCTCGTTGGGAGGAATTCGACTTTGAAACCCGTCGCTGGTCGATTCCGGCGGCCCGAATGAAGATGCAAACCCCGCATATCATTCCACTGTCCAGCCAGACAATTGAGGTGCTGAGTCTGCTGCAAAGCCTTTCCGGCCATTGCGAATTGGTTTTCCCGGGGGAACAGAATCACAACAAGCCCATGTCGAACATGACCATATTGAAGGCGCTGGAACGCATGGGCTACAAGGGCCGCATGACCGGCCACGGCTTCCGGGGGTTGGCCTCGACCATTCTGCATGAACAGGGATACGGCCACGAGCACATCGAACTTCAACTGGCGCACGCTCCCAGAAACGCGGTGAGCGCCGCCTATAACCATGCGCTCTATCTTGAGCCAAGGACAAAGATGATGCAGGATTGGGCCAACTTCCTCGACCAAACACAACGGGGTGGAGAGTTGCGGGCTTTTACGCGAGGGGCGGCAATGGCTTGAGGTTGGCTTCCTGAAGCTCAAGGCTGATCCCCTGGGCCGACAACGTGGAACTCCTTCCCGTTCCACCACTCAGTTTCTTCAATCGGGAGGTCACGGAGGAGTGGCACGTGCCCAAAAAAGAAGATATCCCAGGCTACCGATTCAAGTTCGATCCAGCTTCGCGTTCGAGAGTCCCCGGCGGTGCTTCGTATTATGAGCGAGTAGAGCAAACCGAGATAGACGACCAAGCCGAGATCGATACTGCAATTTCGCTCCCTCGATTGACACCCCAAGAAAAACTAAGAGAGTCTCTTACAAGACAGATTGAAACTGGCTCATCACGAAAGCATTTTTCCGTCAAAGAAACAGCAATTATCTTTCTATGTGACGAAAGGACGATAAGAAACTGGTGTGAG
>JBEKVS010000065.1:0-20854 GCA_049513795.1 Occallatibacter sp.
ATCGGCGCGTCCTCAGCCAATCCCCGCTCCGACTACCAAGGCTTCGCCGACTACTTCCGCACCCTGGACGACAGAGGAACTGGTCTCTTCCTCGGCTTTGCGCATGAAGTGATGGCCGGTCAGCAGTCTGCCGGAACCGAAGAGGGAGTGATTCTTCCCTTCCGCAATGGGCAAGTGGAGATTGAAACCGCGCAACTCGACCTGAACACGAAGCCGGAGTGGCAATTCCAAACGCGGGTGATCGTGAATTGGGGGAAGATTCTGTCGCGCGCAGGGGCAGGCAAATGAGTATGAGAACCAATCACTGCCGCACGGCCCAGGCCAATCCGTCGGGGCTGGCCACGTCGATCTTGCCCACCATCTCCAGCGTTTTCAGATCGATCACGGCCACATACCCGTCCCGTCCGCAGGCAACGTAGGCGCGTGCCCCGTCCGGCTGCATCTGAATACCGCCTGAGCCATGCACGGCCTCAAGTCGCTTCACTTCCTTGTGCGTCGCTGCGTCGAAGATTACAAGAGCCGAGCCGGGCGTGGTAAGAACCAGCTTTCCGTCGGGCGTGAACTTCAACCGATTCGCACCCGGCACATTGGCGGCTAGTGTCGCCGTCACTTTCTTTGCCGCAATGTCGATGATGGAGATCGTCCCATCGCCGGCGTTTGCAACCCAGACCTCTTTCCCGTCGGGCGAAACATCGAAACCTTCCGATCCACGGCCCACCGGGATCACGGTCAGCTTCCAGTCGCCACCGGGCGGGGTCGGCATGGGCCCGGGCGGCATTCCTGGCGGCATTCCCGGCGGCGGTCCGCCACTCCCCGGCGTCATCCCCGGCGGCGGCCCCATTCCGGGCGGAGGACCGCCCGCGCGTCCTTCAGTCTTTTCCATGATTGTCACGGTCGCCGAGCTGACATTGGTTACAACGATCCGTTTGCCATCCGGGAACACATCGATCATGTGCGTCCGGTCCTGCCCCGTGCCCATGATCCAATCGATCTTTCCAGCCGCCGGGTCGTAGCTGCCGATGGCCTTTGCAGCTTCGGCCGTGAACCACACTTTGCCCAGCTTGAAGTCGAGGCCGTGTGGGCCGCGGAGAGCGCCCAGGTCGATGGAGGGGTGCCTGGTATGCTCTACCAGATCGATCACCGCGAGGGTGTGAAATGCCCCGAACCCATAGTTCGAGACGTAGGCGGTTTTTCCATCGTCCGAGGCAGTTACCTCATGCGGATCGTCACCCACGGGGACCGTCGCCACGATTTTCAAGTCAGCCGGATCGATGATCGATAGTGTGTGGTCTTGCTTGGAGAGCGCCAGTAACTCCGCGCCGGGTGTGGTTTGCGCCCTGGCTGTGACCGCCATGAAGGCCACCGAAGCGAGCCATGCGCAGAGAGTCCATCTCTTCATCGTCTGCCCCCTTTTTAGAAACATGATTGTAAATCGGAGGAGCAGCGGCTTTTGGAAGAATCTGCAGAATTGAAGATGGAGTCAAAGATTGAGCCGCGACTACAGCGAATTCAGAGTAGCCATACCGAAGCCAAAACGCTCAAGTCGCCGCGACCCTCAGGGAGCGGCGACCTTGCACATACCTCAACGGTGCACACCAAGCCTGGATTCGCTCTAGACGAACATGTCCTTATCGTCGTGAATGTCGTCGTGAATCGCAGGTTTGGGATAGACAGGCTCGTGCGTGCTGAGGGACTCGATCACCGCCTTGGCGCTAGCCAATATGCCGGAGATCTGTCGGATTGGCTTGGCTACCGCCTGGGTCACAAACGCGCTCGCCTTGTCTACTGCGTCCAATGTTTCCGAGAACATCATGTCGATGCGGCCGGTCTCTTTGCGTACGCGTGCGAGCACATCCCCCACCACTTCCTGCATCTCCGCAGTCTGCTTACGCAATACGGCCGCAACCACGGACAGGTCCGTCACGGTTTGCTCAACCTTCGGGCTCAGCCGTTCTACGATGTCCCGCGCGTTGTGCACCACCGGCATCACGGTGGCGCGCATTTCCTCCAACTGCTCTTTGATGGCCTTGATTGACTTGCTGGCGCCCAGAGCCAAGCCGAGGAGAATGATTGTCTGGGTCACGAGGGCGAGCGCCGCAATTGCAATACAGGCCAGCTCGATGGTCTCATGGGTTGGCATTTGCATCGGAAGACTCTCGCACAGTTCCGCTGCCGGCTGCAGCCATTCGTTCAACGCGCCCTGGCCCTAAGGACGAGTTCTGTCCGGAACCTGCCGCGTCGAAGCCCCACACAGCTGATCCGAGCCCGATTCCGGAACGGGTAAAAAGACAAATCGAAAACGTCTTCGAGGACGCTTCCGGCAATCCGCGCGGCCTAGAGTTCCGTCGGATCGGCGGTGGTCGTCCTGTAAGCGTTGCGGCCTGCATCCACGGCCGCGCTGACGCGCGTCGTCTGGTCAGTCACCAGGCTCTTGCCGCGCTCCACAAACTCTTCCCATTGCGCACGCCCGCGGTCGACAACTTCCCGGCTGCGGTCGACATACTGGCTGACCTGATCTTTGCTTTTATCCACCAGGTCTTTGCTCTTGTCAACCAGGTTGCTGACGTGCTCCTTGCTCTTGTCAACAAGATTGCCCACGTGTTCCTTGCTCTTGTCGACGAATACCCCCACTTGCTCGGTGGCCTGTTGAGCAGTTTTCTTTACGTATTCGGTGCCCTCGCGGGCGCTGTTGGCAATGCTCTCGCGGGTTTCACGGCCGCTCTTGGGCGCATAAAGGATGCCGACCACCGCACCCACGCCGAGACCTGCCAGGAACCAACCCAGGTGATGAATTTTACTGTCTTCTGCCATGATGAAAACTCTCCTCTCGCCCAGCCTGAAGGATGCCTGAGCGTATCAAAATGTTCCGGTATGCCGCAAACGAGCTTTGAAGTTGCGATTCCGGTATTGTAGATCGTCGCACGCTCAAGCTCGAGCCATACCTTGCGGTGATCTCAGGGATTGGACGCAGATTCAATGCTCGGAGTTGCAAACGATACAAATGGTCCTGCGGCCATCTGCTCCTGTCCACGACAATACAACAAATGGCCTCGACGCAGCGGTCTGCTTTGCACACTGCTTTACCCAAGGAACCACATCCAACAAGTCCGGAAAAAAGCAGCGTGGACTCAAAGGTCCACGCTGCAGAACGACAAAGCTTCGTCCGCTCTAGAATTCGGCTCGCACCGCGATTTGCGCAGTACGCGCGCCGCCGAAGTCCGATCCGATGGTGCCTGCGACAATGCCGAAGCTGCCTGAACTGAGGTTCATGTTCGGGTCGCCCAGGTTGGTGTGGTTGAGCACGTTTGTGAACGTGCCTTCAGCCTTCAGTTTGAGGCGTTCGGTGATGGCGAAGCTCTTGCTCAATCCACTGGAGAGGTTCACCAAGCCTGGGCCTTCGACCGATCCGACCTGGGCATTGCCGAAGCGGCCGATCGGCAAGGGGACTGGGCCGGAACCGCTGCCGGTGGTGCAGGATGTGCCGACCGTCCAGGCAGGGTTACCGGGGCAGGCAAATGCAGCGCCATTGATCCAGTTGAAGCGGTTCTTGCCGACCGGGTTGACGCTTACGCCTGAGACTTGGTCGGCATGCTGGTTGCGGTGTCCCGGGTCCCACCCTGCGGCGGACGAATTGAGTCCCGAGCCTGTGCCCGAAGGATCGCCTTGGCCATTAGGGAAATAGGGCGTTTCGTAAGGGCCAGTTTGCACGGTGAGGATGGAGGAGAGCCTCCAGCCGCCCACGATCAGGTCGGCCACACGCGGCATGGTGGAACCGAATTCCTTTCCGCGTCCGAAGGGCAGATCGTAGAGGACGGTCGTGTTCCAACGCAGCCGACGCGTTCCGAAGACGTTGCCGAAGTCCGCCTGGCGGTCGAGGATGGAGGTAGCGCGGGCGCCGCCGCCTTCGCCGCCGAAGCCCTGGTTGTTTGGTCCCTGGTCATCGGAAAGCGCCTTGGCCCAGGTGAAGCCGGAGTTGTATTCCAGGCCATGCTGCAAACGGTGACTGGCGTTCAGCTCGAGCGAGTTGTAACTCTCGTTGGAGCCAGTTGCACGGGTATTGATGCGTCCCCAGTTAGGGAAAAGAAGGGCGCTGTTGGGTTGGTTGTAGGCCGAGACGGTGGAAGAGAATGGCAGCGTGTTTTCATCCGGCGCCCAAACCAGCTGATGGGTTTCAGAGCCAATGTAGGAGATGCGCGCCGCGTAACCCGAACCCAGGTCGTGATCGATGCTCAGCGACCATTGTTCGGTGTAGGGGTCCTTCCAGTTGGCGCTGTTGGCAGTGCCGAAGTAGTCGCTGCCGTAGCTGCCCACGCCCGCCGCACCGCCTGAGCCTGCATAGACTTGCGGCCACTGGTAGCCGATAGCCTGCGTGGCCGGGTTGTAAGTGTTGTTGAACTGCTGGGTGTAAGCCTGCACAGTGCCGGTGAGCGAGTAGAAGCTGGAGCCAAGCATGTTGATGTTGTAGAGGCCTGCGCCGCCGCGGACCGCCCACTTGTCGTCCCCGGTGGGCCGCCACGCGAATCCAAATCGCGGCATGAAGCGCTTGTGCGGATACATCTTCAAGCCTGCCGGGTAGCCGGCCGAAACGTTGCCCAGCACGGGCATGCAAGGGGCGCCGTTGACAGTGGCGTTGTTGACCATGTCGATGCCGTCAGGATCGCACGCATTGGCAGAGGCAAGAAATGCCTGCGCCAGCAGCGACTGCTTGCCCTGCGGGTAGATTACGCGTCCCGCAAGCGCAAGGCTGGGATCGAAGTTGCCGATGTCGCCATGAACGTCGTAGTAGCCGGGGTGCAGCTCGTAGCGCAGGCCGTAGCTGAGGGTCAGCCGCGGGTTCACGCGCCATTCGTCCTGCCCGAAGAAGTGATAGTGATTGGAGACGCCGTCGTTGTCTTCAGCCACCACATCGTAGAACGTTGCATCGGGAATGCCGAGCAGGAAGTCGGCGAAGTCAACGCCGGTAAAGGCGCCCTGGCTCGCATTGCCATCGTCGAAGGTGTAGGTGCCGTAGTTGTCAGAGCCGTTGAAGCCGAGCGGCGTGATGGCTTGCAGATGCTGAACGTCCGCCCCGAATTTGAATGTGTGGTTGCCTTTGCTCCAGATCAGCACGTCGTTGTAGTCGTAGGTCTGCGATTTTGTGAGGCTGGTCAGCCGATCTGCGTTCAGGCTTTGGATGTTGTTGAAGTCCATCTCCGGGATACCGTTGTAGAAGAGATTCTGCAGGCCGACCCAGCCTTCACCCTGGGTCCAGGCCTTGCCGTTGAAGCTATCGGTTGATCCCGAGGTGAAGAGCGTGAATCCGAAACCGCCTTCGTTGATCAGGTTTGGCTTGATGCTCCAGTTGGTGTCGATCTTCATGGCGCGGTTCTGATCGGTATTCAACTGCGAAGGCACGTTCAACTCTTCAGGACTGTTGATGGGAAAGTTCTTCCACGTGAATTTGCCCCACAGAAGAAACTTCTGGTTGGAGCCGAAATACTGATCGCCGCGTACATCGAATTGGTTCGAGTGGCCGCTGGCGTCTACGTTGGACTGCCAGTTATCTACGCCGTTATCGGTATAGTTGGCCGGGTTGCCAATGTTTGGATCGGGATAAAACTGTTTGAGAGTGCTCAAAGCAATAGCGTTCAGACTGCCCGTCGGGATGGTCGTTCCAAAGGTGCCGCCGGTAAAGGGATCGAACAGGCCGGAAAAACCAGTTGCCGAGTATGCGGAGAAGTCTCCGGCCTTCATGGTAGTGCTGGGAACCACCGCAAACTCTGTAGTCTGCGCCGGGTGACGCCAGGCCTCATAGGCACCGAAGAAGAAGCTCTTGTCGTGGCCGTTGTAGAGATGCGGAAACACGACTGGACCGCCGACACTGCCACCAAACGTAGCGCCATGCACGTCCGGCTTGGTGGTGGTGGTGGGATAGGTGTAAGGAATTGCGTCCCACTTCGAGTCCTGGTAATACATGAAGCCAGTGCCGTGGAGAATATTCGTTCCGCCTTTGGTGGTGACCACAATCTGCCCTGGGTCGCCATACTCTGCATTAGCCAGAACGCCATCCGCACGAATCTCGGAGATCGATTCCGTCGAGGGGAACGCGTCGCCAATATAGACACCACCGGTCGCGTCTTTCACTGTCACCCCATCCACCGTCACATCCACCTGGAATGGCAACGCACCTTGAACGGAGACGCCGGAGCTGTCGCCATCGGCCTGAACACCGGGCAAGGCGCTGAAGATGTTGGCGGCGCTTGTGCCTCCAAAGCTGGCGCGCGTATTGACGGGAAGGCTGTTGGCATCGTCGGTGGTAAATGTGCCGCTGATAGTCGGTGAGTCGGTTTCAATGGCGCTCACCATGTCGCCGGTGACCTGCACCTCCTGCTGCACAGTGCCGACCGCCAGCTTTGCGTCGAGGCGCAAATCCTGGCGGACTTCGAGCGCCACTCCGGAAGCTACCCACTTCTCAAAATTGGGAGCCGAGATCTCGAGCGAATAACGGCCGGCTTTCACATCCTGAAAGTGGTAGTCGCCGACGCTATTGCTGGTGGCGGTTCGTATCGCGCCTTCATCGGTGCTGGTCAGCGTAACCTTCGCGCCCGGAATAACGGCGCCTGCGGTGTCTTTCACGGAACCGATAATGGAGCCCTGCGTCGATTGCGCGCGGCCCTGCAAGCAAGTCAGCACAAGCAGCATGCCAAATACTGCCAGCCGCCGCAGAGTCTGTTGCCGATGGATAGAGATGAAGTTCTGCATGGATCACTGTCTCCTGAATTAGTGCTGTAAGTTGGGCGGCCTTCCCCAGGTAGTGGAGCCGTGAGGCGGATTGGATTGCCGAAAAACAGGGCAAAAGAAATCAACCGGGTCGACCATTGATGAAAAATGAGACGAGGGGCTCGGTGGGTCCGGAGCCAGCCTTGTCGGCCGTGAGGCAGGTTGACGACCGCTGCTAGCGCGATTTTGCAACATCGCGCCTGGCCATCGAACCGCCTTTTATCGGGCTCGTTTTGTGAGCTTTTCTGTTGTCTAAGGCTACTTGGACCGTGTTAAGAGTCTGCCCGGGTTATGTTACAGTGCAATGAATATTCCAGAATCTTCCGCCTTCCTGACAATCGGAGAATCAAATAAACGACTTGTATTCTTTGACTTACTTCGAATCCATATTAAAACGGCGAATGTCTCGAAATCGGCCTTTCAATCGTCGTCCTTCGGCTTGCTCAGCTTGTCTCCCGATTTTTCAATCTCCCGGCGAATCTCGTCCGCGTCGTCCACATCGTGCAGCGCGGCTGCCTCCTCCTTGGTCTTGGGCTTGGCGAAGCGCGCCTTGGCAGGGTCGAAGACATGCACATCGGAGACGCGGAATCGAAATGGCTCAAGATGCGGCGCGGTGTCGAAGATGCCCGTCATCTCGCCAGCGAGCGCGTCCTCGAGATTCATTGGTCCCAGGCCCAATAGCTCGTCGATCGTCCGCACAATGGAACCCATGCTGGTGTGCTCATGGCTCACGGATCCCGGCTTGACCCAGGGGCTCGCCACCAGCAGGATGCTGCGGTGCGCGTCCACATGGTCCACGCCGCCCTGGGCGTCGTCTTCGGTTACGAAGAATGCGGAGTCTTTCCAGATGGAGGTCTTCGAAAGAAATGCGACGATCTTTCCCAGAGCCAGGTCGTTATCCGCCACGTAGGACGCGCGGTAAGGATAACCATCCCCAGGCCGCGGCTCGGCCGTGTGGTCGTTGGGCAGGCGGATCACGATCAGAGCAGGAACCTTCCACGTAGCCAGCTTCAGCTTGAAGTCGCGTTCGAACTCCGTGACTCGGAACTGATCCGGGATGCCGAGATTGAAGGTGGGAAAGCGGCGGTCAGAGGATTCAAAGACAGGTTTGGGCAACGGCGCGTTGAGAAACAGCCTGTTTCCCTCCGGCTCGGATCCGGGCAGCTCGGCATTGCCCTCGATCTCCAACCCCTCGCCGTAATTGAGCAGGCCGTTACCACTGGCGGCAATGTGCTCCCATAGCGAGCCGAATTGCGGCTCATCTTCGGGCATGGGCGCATCGGCTCCACCGAACATCGCCCGCCGCCCCGGCTGCGGCAAGCCGGCGAACTCGGTGCGCCGGCCTCCATAGCCGGAGGTCCACGCGGTATTGAAGTAGGCCGTGGGGTTGATGCCCATGACCCAGCGATGGCCATCGGCCGACACATCGCTATCGACGTAGAAGTTATCGCTCATGGCGAACTGACCCACCAGCGCATGCAGATTGGGGGTTACGCTGAGGTGTTTTGCCGTCAGCTTTTCTTCAGCCCAGCCATCGAGTCCGTACCGCGCCAGCGACGCATCGCCGTTGGCGCCGGCCAAATCGCCCAGAACTTCGTCGTAGGTCCGATTTTCGCGAATCACGAGAAAGCAATGCTTCAACCGCGGCAGCGCGGGGTGGTTGGCAATGGCCGCTGTGTTGGCTGCAATGACGGTCTGCGTAAGCTGGGCGGCAGGAGCCAAGCTGCCAAGGGAGATTGCGCTCAGGCTGCCCATCTCCAGCGAGCCGACATAAGTGGGCGCGTTGGAGTCGTGCTGTTTGCCGCCGTTTGGGCCGGCGCCTTTGCCCTTGGTGTTGACGACGTAGAGCGTCTGGCCGCCCGGCGAGAGCGCTACGGCAGAGGGATTCCAGCCCACGGGGATGTGCTCAATTACGTTGAGCGCCGACGCGTCCAGAACCCCCACCGCGTCAATTCCCGACTCGGCGACGTAGATGCGCCCATCGCGCACGACGAGGCCGCTGGGCATCACGCCGCGCAAAGGCCGCCCGGCACGATCTTGAAAGCGTGCACCGGTGAATGGGGAAAGGTCAGCCTGGGCCAATAGCTTTGTGCCGTCGGCGCTGATGCGGGCCACCGCGTCTTCGTGCGCCAATGACACAAACACGGCATCATCCGCAGCCGCCACGCCGGTGGGTGCAGCGCCGCCTACGGTCCCGTTTTGAACCTCGGTGATCTTCGCGCCCAAACGCAGTTTCGCTGATAGCACAGGGCGCTGACGATCCCGGACGTCGTATGTCCACAACGAGCTGCCGCGAAGGGAGTTCTCATCGCCCAGCCCCTGAATGTGCTTGCCTTCGGCTACCACGCCCTCGCGCGCGGCTTTCGATGGGTAGCCGAATGGTGGAAAGTGCAGGCCTGTCCCCAGCGGATCACTTTTGTTCGCGCCAGGAATCGTGGTGTACTCGAACAGGCCTGTGTTGGTTACGTAGAGCCGCGCGCCATCGGGCGAGAGCGCGAGGCCAAATGGATAATTCCCGGTGGAAATCTCGGCAATGCGCTCCAGCGTAGCCGCGTCGAGGATCACGATGCGCCAGTTGCCCTGATCGAGCGCGTAGAGCGTCTTGCCATCGGCGGAGACAGCGAGCGAGGCGGCAAAGCTTACGCTCGGCGACTGGCTTTGGTCCTGGCCGGCAATCGGACCGTCGAGCGAGACCTCGCCCGCCTTGCTCCAATCGCTGGTCTTGTAGGCCCGGATCTTGCCTGAGTCACCGGTAGCCACATAAAGGAACGCGCCGTCGGGCGAGTACACCAGGCCCGCATGCACCTCAATGGCGGGATCGTTTTCTTCGCCCGCCGGCATGCGGCGCACGCCCGGCTGCGAGGCGGCTGGGTTTGCAATCACGTTCAGAGCAAATGGAAAGCCTATCGAGGGCACAGCGATCTGCGCACCATCGGCACGCACGGCAAGGGCAAAGGGATAGGGCGCCAGTGGAATCCAATTGCCGGCGGGATGAATCTCTCGTCCGTTCGGCAAGACCGCCGTCACGCCAGTTTGCCCGGTCGCGGAAGCAACGAAAACAAGACAGGCAGCCGAAAGCAGAGTATTCAGATTTCTGGGTGAAACCATGCGTTCAGTATGCACGATTCATATGAACGCATGGCAACACAGAGGCCACGGTTCTACATGGGCAGTTCAGCCTGGGCAACCGCATCCACGGTCAAGAATCTCAGCGAAGTGCATGCCTTCCCGATGGGATAGCTGCGCGATTTGCTCGCGGCAACTAAAACCATCGGCGACAATCAACGTCATTGGCGCAGCGGCGTGGACGGCGGGCATGAGGCCGAGATTGGCGATCGCCTTCGACACTTCAATCTTGTCCGCTTCAAACCCGAAGGGCCCCGCCATGCCGCAACATGTGGTGTCAATCATCTCAACCTGCGCGCCGGCTTTGCGCAGCAGAGCAACTTCGCTCTTGGGTCCGCCGAACACAGCTTTGTGATGGCAGTGGCCGTGGAGAATAATATGCGCGCCGGCAAGGCGGCCTTCGACCCATGCGGGAGCCTTCGCGGCCAGCCAATCAGCCAGCAGCCACACTTGACGGCTCAACTTCTGCGCGCGCGGATCGTCGGGAAAGAGCTGCAGCGCTTCGTCCTTGAAGACGCTGGCGCAGCTTGGCTCGAGAAAGATGAAGGGCAGCCCGGCGTCGATCTCCGGAGCTACACGATCGAGCACATTGGCCAGATAGCTACGCGCTGGATCGAGCAGGCCAAAGTCGTACAGAGCGCGCCCGCAGCAGATGTGGCCATTTGTGGTCTGAACACGGAATCCTGCCTGGGTGAGAACGGACTCAGCGGCATGCAGCGTCTGCGGATGATAGTAGTTATTCCAGGTGTCCGCCCACAACACTACTTCTTGTCGAAGCGACATTCCCTCTGCGGCTGAGTTCCCTTGTTGCGGAGTTGGTTCGATGTGTTCATCGGTTGCATTGCCCGGCGACGGAGTAAAGGGACACGCACTTCTTTTTCCGCCAGCGAAGCGTGACTTCGTAAAGCTCTTCTGCGCCAATTCCGGCATTTTTCTCTCTTGCGCAACTCCGACTATGCGCTTAATAAGCGGCCCGGTGATTGGGCTGCGCAACGTGAAGTTAGTGAGCACGGGAGAAATAGAGCCCAGCCGCGCCATCTTGTCGGCAAAACCGAAGACGTAATGGCGCAGGGGATGTAACTTACCCTTGTACTTTTGTGCGAGAAACTCAGACTTGTATTGCGCCAGGTCCACCTGCACCGGGCACTCCGTCTTGCAGGCTTTGCAACTGAGGCACAAATCGAGCGCATCCTGCACGGACTCGCTCTCAAACCCCTCAGGCTGCAGGGCGCCAGCCAGCATCTCCCACAGCAGCCGTGCGCGGCCTCGCGTCGAATGCTGCTCCAATCCTGTTGCCCGATAGCTCGGACACATGACGCCGCCATCTTTTTTGAGACAGGCTCCCACGCCTACGCAGCGCGCGGCTGCATCTTCGAGTGAGCCGTTGTCGCGGGAGAAGGCGAAGTGCGTCTCCAATTTGGTGTGGCTGCCTTCCCGAACTTCGGGCCGCAGGCCATAGCGCAAATTCTCCACCGGATCGTAGACGCGCCCTGCATCAATCAGCTTGCCGGGATTCATCTTGTTGCCCGGATCCCATATCGCCTTGAACTCCTGGAACGCCTGCATCAACTCTGGCCCAAACATTTTGGGCAGCAGGATGGCGCGCGCTTGCCCCTCGCCGTGTTCGCCGGAGATGGAGCCGCCCAGCGACACAACCAGGTCGGCGGCACGATCAATGAACTCGCGGAAATCGCGCAGCCCTTCCACAGTGCGGAAGTCAAAGTTGATGCGCAAGTGCACGCAGCCCTGCCCGTAATGGCCGTAAAGCGGACTGCGATACCCATACTCACCCATCAGAGAATTCAGCTTGCGCAGATATGTGCCCAGATGAACGGGTGGAATGCCGGCGTCTTCCCAACCCTCCCAGCGATCGGGCTCGCCGGGCACGGCCACGGTGGCCCCGAGAGCTGCCTCTCGCACCTTCCACACACGCTCCGCGTCTTCGTGGTCATAGATGCGGGCTTGCGGAGCCTCGGGCCAGCTTTGCGCAACGGCGGCCATCTCTTCGGCTTTGCGCTGCGCTTCCTCGACATTCCATGCGCCCATCTCGACGAGCAGAAAGCCTCCACCCGGCGGCAACAGATGAACGTCGACTGCAAGGTTCTTGCGCTCCATGAACTCGACGAGCAGGCCGTCAAATCCCTCCAGACCGATGGGGCCGAACTCCAGCACCCGCGGAACGACATCGGCTGCCAGATACGGGTCGTCGAACGCGAGGACCGTGAGCACTCTGTGCGGAGGACTCGCCGTCAGGTTCAGCGTAGCTTCGACAACATTGACGCAGGTTCCCTCGGATCCGACCAGCGCGCGCGCCACATTGAATCCATTCTCCGGTAAAAGCTCATCCAGGTTGTAACCGGAGACGCGACGCGGAATGCGCGGAAATTTCTCGCGAACCTGATCAGCGTAGCCATCGCGCAGTTTCCGGAGCCGCGCATAGATATCGCCGACGCGGCCACCGGCACGAATCAGCGCTTCGATCTCTGCTTCGCTGGTGCGGCCGACCGTCATGCGCGTGCCGTCATAGAGCACGATGTCCAGCCGCTCCACATTATCGACCGTCTTGCCGCCCAGCAGCGCATGCACACCGCAACTGTTGTTGCCGATCATGCCGCCCAGCGTGCAGCGGCTGTGCGTCGCTGGATCGGGCGCGTAGGTCAGGTGATGCAACTCGGCTGCCTCGCGCACGCGGTCGAGCACAATGCCCGGCTGCACCACGGCAAGCTTGGCCGCAGGATCGATGGACTTGAGACTGCGCATGTACCGCGAGTAATCGAAGACCAGCGCGACGTTTGCGGTCTGGCCGGAAAGGCTGGTGCCGGCGCCGCGAGGAAGCACCGCGGCTCCAGTTGCGCGGCATGCGGCGAGCGCAGCTTCAACATCGGCCGCGTCGCGAGGAGTCACCACGCCTACCGGCATCTGCCGATAGTTCGACGCGTCGGCGGCATAGAGTGCGCGAGAGCCCAGATCGAACAGCACATCGCCGCGCATTGTGGCTCTGAGTTGTGCTTCCAACTCGCGGTGCGCGGAGAAATGCTCATGCTCAAGGGGCGGCTGACTCAGGAGAACTGAAATAGGAAGAATACTCACGAAGGAATCCTATCGTACCCCTGGCGGACACGGCTCCCGGACACGGCCCATGAGAAAGCTGCGCCGGCGCATCTTCGCGTACTTGCCCCAGACGCGGTGAAGAGAACCTGCTCAAATCGTCGCCCGCGACTCGACTCCGGAGTAACTCGGGAGTTATTCCGATTCATATTACCCGTATCTTCTCGGAGTTATTCGTCCGGATTCAACATTATTGATTGCTGCGGGAGGTCGAGTTAACGCGACGGCCATTCTTCAACAACAATTCCCAGATCGTTCAGTTGCTGAATTGCGGCTTCGACATTGCGGCGCACTTTGGCCCTGTCTTTGCGGCTGGCCTGCGGCGACTCGGCGATAGCAATCACGCGGCCATAGCGCCATGCGCCTGCGGGTAGAGCCGCCAAGGCGTCTGCCAGGTCGGCTGGCCGCACCTGCACCTCTTGCCTGCGGGCGGCTTCGGGGCGCAACATGGTTCCCTCGCCGACAGTGCTGGGGTTGGCATCGGCCATGGTCAAGCGCAGGTTCAGCCAGTCCGCGTCGACGGAAAGAAATGGATTGAGCCACGCGCCGGGCTCGTGCACGTCCGCATAAAGGCTCTTGGTCGGCAGTGGTATGTGCGCCAGCTCAGCTCGCTGCTGATCGCGCTTGGTGGCAAAGGCCTGCGCTCGCTGCTCAGCATGCACAGCGTTCTGAGCGACCCCCACGACTGCCTGCTCTTCCTTGTGGCATCCGGCTAGGCTTACGCCCAGCAGTAGCGCGAAAGTTGTAGGCAGGGCTGCCGATAAGTTGAGCTGTAAGTGCAGATTCACCATGACAGAATAACAGCATCCACAAAGTTAGCGTGATTCGACTTTCTTGTGGTGAATTCAACTCCTCCTGCAACACTTCAAGGCTGGCCGGAAAACCGGCCGGCCTTGTTTTTGTGGCCCGAGCAGGCTCAAATCGATCGGAACCGGATCGGGTTGAAGCGCTACTTCCCGATCAGCCCGTGGGCAATCGCGTCCAGCATTCCGTTGAGAAAGTTGATCGACTCCGGCGCCGAGTAGCGGCGTCCAATCTCCAGCGCCTCATTGATGACGATGGGAAACGGCGTGCCCTTGAAGCCCAGCATTTCACCCACGGCCATGCGCAGCAGATTGCGATCGACTGCCGGCATTCGTTCCAGCCGCCAATGCTTTGAGTTGGCCACGATCAGTTCATCGATTTGTTCCTGGTGCGCGATGGCTACGCGGAAAAGGTCCTCGGCGAAGCCACGCACCTCGGGCTCTACTTCGTCGCCCGCTTTCCAGAAAGTGGCGCGCACCTGGTCTGGTGTCTGCTTGCCAATGTCGGCTTGAAACAACATCTGCATAGCCAACTCGCGTGACTTGCGCCGCGTACCGGCGGTCAAGCGTTACCGCTTTCGGCCACATTGCTCAACTCCGGCTTGCGGGTTCGCAGTTTGCGCTGGAGGCTGACCATCTCGATTGCCGCGATAGCCGCCTCAAAGCCTTTGTTGCCGGCCTTGATGCCGGCTCGATTCAGGGCTTGCTCCAGCGTCTCGCAGGTCAATACGCCAAAGCTGTGGGGAATCCCGGTCTCCTGTTGCGATTGGCCGATGCCGCGCGCAACCTCGTTGTAAATGGCCTCATAATGAGCGGTCTCGCCGCGCAGCAAGCAGCCGAGCGTAACGATTGCATCCACCCTGGCCGCGCCTTGATTGGAGAGATTCGCAACCGCTCGCGCCGCGGCGGGAATCTCCCACGCACCCGGTACCCGAATCACCTCGACGTCGGCGCGCTTCGCCCCGCTGCGCAGCAGGGCGTCGAGAGCGCCTTCCAATAGCCTCTCCGTAATCACCGCGTTCCAGCGCGCTACTACGATGGCAAACTTCATACCTTGCGCAGAAAGCTCGCCCTCGACGGCCACTGGTTTGCCCTTCGCCGGATCGCACCAGGCCCAGAAGCTGAAGGCAAATCCCGGCTGCGGTTCGACGGTAAAGATTCTCGATTTCCAATGCGTCTCGGTAACCGTCGACAAACGCTGCGCTGCTTCGTCCCCGCCTTCGTTGCGCAGCCAACGCGCCGCGGTCTGGTGAACAGCATCGAGAGCCGTCACCTCGAACAGCACATCGGCTGTCGAAGGTAACTCTCCGTCCACAAATTCCAAATTGCCCAGTGGAGCCAGAAAGGATGCGCCGTGGCTCGATTCCTCGTTCCAGCCCGCTCCGGGTGCAAGGCCCATGGCGGTAAAAAAGCTCGCCAGCCTGTCATAGGCGGCGGCGCTGCCGGCAGAACGAAGAAAGGATATTCCCTTGATCATGATCCAATTTCTCTTGGTCTGATTCTATCCTGCTGTGTGCGCGGGCCCGGAGCACATTGTGTCTCGCTCAAAAGCAAGGCCGGCTAGCGCCGGCCTTGCTGCTGGCTGCGGATCGGGTTAGGTCGTGGAGCGCGGCTTGACTGTGATCGCGGTGACTGGCGCCACCGTACCGGTGCCTGTGTACGTGCAGCCAATGTCGTTACCGCCGTCGGATACCGGGATGCAAGTCGGCAGGTTGGGCGCAATCTGTTGCGAGTCGGTGAGTGGCGTGGCGGAGGTGATCGCGGGTGGAATGCTGATGTAGTGAACCAGGTTATCGCCGCCTGTCCCGACAAAGAAAAGCGCGTCGTCAGGAGTAAATGCGCCGACCAGCGGAGCCGTGACCGCCGCACTGTTATTCAGCGTCAGGTAGCTCACCGTGCCTGAACCTGGAATGTAGTAGGGCAGCGATGCGCCCGGTGTGTCGCCATTGTAGGTGATGAAGGCCAGAGTTGAGTTTGGAGCGGGAATGACCTGGTTGACAGCGGTTGCTGTTACACCCGTCACCGGCAGTGCGCCGGTGAACGAATGCTGAATGGTCAACGGCGACAACACTCCTGTGGAAGAGACCGCGCATGTGGCGGGCGTCACCGCTCCACTGGCTGAAGTTGTAGTCGGCAGCGTGATCCCAATGTCGGAAAGCGTCATTCCGCCGCCGGAGATCGCGGCGCCTAGGATGTGCTGTCCGTCGATGGTCGCTGCAACTGCGTCGGTTTGCGTGGGAACCGAGTCACCCTGCGGGTAGAAGAGGATGCTCGCAGAGTCCTGCACGGTTCCCGAAGGGCACCAGGTATGAGCGACGGTCGGGTTACCGCTGAAGTAAGCTCCCACTCCGGGAATAACAAGGGCGGGCGTCTGCGATGGCGGCAAAGGGGCTACATTCGGTGGCGTTGAGCAGGACGGCAGAGACGCGGGTGGAAGCGGACTGGGCGGCAGCGGGTAGGTGCTCCAGCCGGTGTTGACGTTGTAGACATAGAGCGTGTCTGAGTGTCCGGAAATCAGCGGTGTGCCTGGGCACGAGGCGGGCGTGTTCAGGTTCGCGTTGTCGAAGATGTAGAGCGTCTTCGAATCAGGTGTCCATTGCGCGGAACTGCCCATGCCTCCGAAGGTGAGCGAAGTGCCGCTGGAGATGGTGTAGAGATAGAACACCTGCCGCGACTGGTCGTTAATCAGCAATTGAGAATTATTCGGAGATACGGCGAGAACGATGCCGGGGACGCTGGGGTCCTGCTTGCTCAGCGTGTTGTTGGACGTCGCATAGTACATCAGCTCATGGGGCGAGCCGAAGTAGAGATCGATGCCGCTTCGGTCCATCAACATGGAATTAGGCACAAACGGCATCCGGACGGTTGATCCGACTGTCCCGGTGAGCAGTTCCACGGGAACAAAGTATTGCGACTGGCCGGGCGATGAGAACCATACATAATCGCTCGCCGTGCCTGGGACGGTAATTTTGACTGGATTCGAGGAAATTGACAGCCCAGTGTTGTTGCTGCCGATTTCGTTGATGGGAGCCGGGTTACAGGTGGTGGGCTGGCAGATGGCGTATACCGAGGCCACGCCGGGATAAGTGGTGGCCACGCCGCCGATGCTGCTTACGCTGATGTCGATGGGGTCGGTCGACTGATAATCCAACGTCAATCCGGTGATCGGATTGCCCATGGTGTCGATCACGCTGGTGGTCAGGTTCTGCTGAACTCCCTGAGTGATCGTTCCCGTGGTTGCGCCGTTGGCCAGCGTAACGTTGATCGACGCAGGCGGACACGTGGAGAAGTAGCCGGCTGAGGATGCGCCGCCGGCGATGGACGCTGTGACCACTGTGGTACCCGGCTGCTCGGCGGTGATCTGGTTGGTTTCCGCATTGATGGAGGCAATGGCGGCCGTGCCCAGAGTGTAACTGAGGGTGCCCAGGGGGCTGGTGCAATCTTGAATGGAGCTCAAGCTCACGCCTGCGGGAAGCGGGCAGGCGAGGTTGGGCGTTGCAGCGGTGGTGACAGATGGTGGCGCGCACAGCAACTGCTGCTGACCGTTGCTGCCTTGGAAACATGCCTGCGCGTCAAGCTGGGCCAGCTGACCTTGCGACAAGCACGCTTGCGGCCCGGCAAGCGTGACGGAGGTGACCTGGGGATGAATAAAGACCTGCACCGGATTCGAAGTCACGGAAGAAGCCGAAGCGGTAATATAGGCCGATCCATAGGGCAATCCGCCGGTAGAGGGCAGCGGGTTGGGAAAGCTGCAGATGGTGTAGTTGGCAATGCCGCCGCCGGTGTTGCGGTTCCAGGTTCCGGCGCAGAGGTTGCCGGTGGGCGAAATATCTACCAGCTGGTTGTTGGTGGTGCCGTATGTATAGCTGGCCACGGCCGCGGCAGCGCCTTTGCAGGTCTTGGCAGTAGGTGCAGCGACTTGCTGCGTCTGGCCAAAAGCAAGTGAAATACCCGTCGTCTGCGGGGAAAGGAAAATGGAGGCCACATCGGTGTTTTTCAACCCGTAGCCTTCGCCGTTGCAGTAATTCCCTGCCGGATTGCGCGTGCAACCGGAGATCGAAATCCCCGCCGGTATGGCCACGCACAACAAGCAAACAAGCGTCAAAAACCGCCGCATGAATCCTCCCCGCCCCGCCTCTTCAAACCGCGGAACGGTCTCTCCGAATGACGTCAAAATAATTGGGTTGAAGCACCTTCAGAAATACACCTGCCGAAGCCGCTTCTTGCAGACTCACGCCACTCCCTCAACCTCACTCAAGGGAGCGAAGCCTCGCAACTCCGGCTCAGGAGCCGCACGGCTTCTGAAAATGCCCGACAGCGGCCTGCCTGCATGCTTTTGAAGCGGGCCCATCGCCGATGAAATCCGCTGACGAAGCGATTCCCGGTGGTACCCGTTCCTTTGCTGGCAGCCGGCAAGACCCGCCCACATATGCTCAGAGAAAAGTGTATCAGGACGGGGCCTGCTCCTGCCGATGCAGGCCTTCTCCAGTCGTCGAAGACCGATACCACGAGCCCCTAACGGCTGATTTCTTAAAAGAAAACAAATCTGGGCAATGCCGGAGGCGCCACACGAATTGGAGTACGGCCCTAGCTTTGCCACCAGCTTTTTGCCTCATACTGTTTCATGTATTTGCCCTGAAGCCATAGACTCCGCGCAACGCGGTTGGCGAGCAAAACGCAAGGCAGTTAGTTCCCTGCTCCCAGGTACTTTCCAAACCACTCGACGGCCCGCTCCATGACGTCCTGCCGATGCACTGGATCCACAAACCCGTGGCCCTCGTTGGGATAGACCACCAACTGCGTGGGCACGTTCTGGTCGCGGAGCGCATGCCAGAACTCGAACGACTGCGGCGCGGGGCATTCACCATCGCGGTCCCCCACCACCGCCAGCGTGGGTGTCTTTACCTGCTTGATGTAGTTGATTGCCGAGCTCTTGGCGTAGACCGCCGGGTCGTCGTAAACCGATTTGCCGAAGTACGGGATCATCCACTGGTCGATCGAATTCTCGCCGTAGTAACTCTCCCAGTCGGAGATGCCCGCGCCGGCCACGGCCGCCTTGAAGCGATTCGTCTGGGTGACGGCGAACATGGTCATGAATCCACCGTAGCTCCAGCCGGTGAGGCCAACGCGTTCCGGGTCGACGGGATACTTCGCCACAACCGTGTCTACTCCAGCTAAAATGTCGCGCAGATCGCCATAGCCAAAGTCCTTGCGGTTTGCCTGGGTGAACTCCTCGCCCTGCCCGTAGCTGCCGCGCGGGTTGGGCTGCAGCACGAAGTAGCCAAGAGCCGAGAATGCCGCCGGGCTCAGTCCTCCTCTCGAGCCCCACTGCCCGACCACCGCTGCCGCGGGTCCGCCGTGCACCTCCACAATCAGCGGATACTTCTTGGCAGGATCGTAATCCTTGGGCAGCATCAACCAACCCTGCACATGGAAGTTGTCGCTCTTCCAATCGAGGGAAACGCTCTTGCCCCAGGCTGGCTCGACGCCATCGTTGACGTGCGTCAGTTGGATCACCCCGGCAAGACCGGCTGTCATAGTCACCCCCGGCTTGGCCTCGTACACCTCTGCCGGCTTGTCGAAAGTGCTGGCGTGAAACACGAACAGCGAGTGGTTGGCTGTCGATGACAAGCTCATCTCCAGGCGCCCATCGCCCACACTGCCGGGAATGCTGAAGATGGGCGCGCCAAAGCTCGTGGACACATTCGCGGCATTCCGGTCGCCTTGCAGGCTGAATCGAACCAACTGGCTATTGCCACCGGCCAATTCGCTGACAAAGATGTGGTCGTCGTCGCCCCACTCGATCCAGGCCGGCGAAGTAGGCCGCTGCGGGGTCAGGTCGACAGGCTGGCCACCTTCGGCGGAGACGATCCAGACATCGCCGCCGGTCGAGCCCTGGTCACTCATTAACCCGCCGATGAAGGCAATGGCTTTGCCATCCGGCGACCAGCGCGGCACGGCGATCTGCATTCCGTGCAAAGGCCCGGAGACCTGCTCCGGCGCGAGAATTGCCTTGGGTGAGTCCGCTTCCGCGCCGCTTAGCTCCTGCGTGTAAAGCTTGGCTACCCACCAATTATTTTCGCCCGGCGGATCGGCGGCAATATAGGCCAGCCCCTGCGAGTCAGGCCGCCAGTTGAACTCATAGACGTGCAGATTGGCGGGAGTCAGGAAATGGAAAAGCGGTGTCAGCGACTTCATCTCGCGCGATGCCATGGGGCGATTCGACCCCGACGATTGCTCGACTGCGCCATTCCAGTTTGAAGGGACGGTGACCATGGCAACGCGCTGAATCTCGACTCCGTCTTCGCCAATGACCCCAGACCAGGGCTTCATGGCCGCCAGCGCACCTGCTGAACGCGTAGCTCCTTCCACATAGAGAAAGGCCACCTTGCTGCCGTCGGGCGAAAACGCCGGAGCTTGCACGTAACCCTTCAGATCAGTCAACCGCAGCGCGGGCTTGCCGTCTGCGCGTGAAACGTACAGATCAGTCTGCTCGCCGGGCTGCGCGCAATCGGAGAAGAAGGCCAATGCCTTGCTGTCCGGCTCCCACGCGATTTGGCCTTCATGACAATGCTGATCCGGACTGTCGGCTGCAGTGACGCGTTCGCTCCTGGCCAGGTTTTCCAGCGGCGCCACGCGGATCTCACCACCTTCTTTCCCATCCAGGAGCCACGCCAGCTTCTTTCCATCGGGCGAAACGGCCACCTGCCCGATTGTGCGGCCGCGGTGCAACCCCTTCAGTACTTCAGCGATTTGGGCGTGGCTTGGCGCCTTGACCGCTGCTGCATCCTGCGCGGATACCGAAGAGACATTAAGAAGGGCGGCAAGAGCGAGAGCCGCAAATGCGACCATAGCCGTGGGAAGACTTTTGCGAAGTGGTGTCAGCAACATAGGGAAATGCTATCAGCCGCATGCTCGCCTGCTTAGACCTATCGGGGATGGCCTGACATTCGAACGCAAGTTCAATAGCGGTATCGAGCAGGAACTCAGCGACGGGCCTGTTGCCAGCCCTCTATGGAACGTCGTGCGGCACTTGCATTGATGATGATTCTCGTGTG
>JBEKVS010000066.1:0-20747 GCA_049513795.1 Occallatibacter sp.
CGTGTTGCAGGTCGCCATCCATGGCCAAGATGAACTCACCCGAAGCGTGGTCGAACCCTGCGGCCAACGCGGATGTCTGCCCGAAGTTGCGCCGCAGCTTGACAACCAGCACGCGGCTGTCCACCGCCGCGATCTCTTCGAGCAGCTTGTACGAGCGGTCGCGCGAACCATCGTCAACAAATACCATTTCAAAACTGTCGCCCACCTGCTCCATCACCTGCTTCAGGCGCGCATACAGGGCGGTCACATTCTCTTCTTCGTTGTGAAAAGGAACGACGATCGAATACTTGGCCATCTTATGAGTATAGACGCACTTCTATTGGGAGATGATGCCGATTTATTTGCGTCTTCCAGGAAAATCAGGCTCGGAATTGTCGCCCGTCTCGACTACAGGTGCAACGCATGAAAGCGCCGAGCTCACCCTTCAAGCTCGTCGAGCATCGCTTGCATCTCGCTCATAGCGTGCGCATTACCGCTCTTTGCAGCGGAAGCGATCCCGGCTCTCAGGCGCTCAATTGCCTCCTGGATCCGGTTGATTTTGGCCAGCGTCTGCGCAGCCATGAAGTAGCCGGCCGTGTATTGCGGATCGTTTTTGAGCAGGGTGTCGAACTCGACCAGAGCCTGATCTGTCTCGCCGCGGCTGGCTAGCTCCATTGCAAGTCCGTAGCGCGCAAAGCTGTTGTTCGCGTCGAGCGCCAGAATTTCCTTCAGTCCAGCAATCTTGTCCATGAGTTTTGTCCGCAGCTTTCAGGATGCCGAATTCGACACTTGGCGATTTGCACATTTGGCGTGGATTGCCGAAACTGGAACTGGACGCCTCGAAGTGAGGATCGACTTCAATGCCCATCGCCACAGACACTATCTTACTTGCGATGGCCAAACACTGGGTACCTCGAGAGAGCACGGAGAATGAGCTGATGAGTTCGACTGGGAGTTCGGCTGAGGCTGTTCCGGCGGTCCGCACCGTAGCCAGCACGCAATCGGAGATGACGGAGATCATCCTGCCCAACGACACCAACACACTGGGCAACCTGCTCGGCGGCCGTCTCATGCACTTCATTGACCTTACTGGTGCGATGGCCGCTTACCGTCACTCGCGCACGCATGTCGTCACGGCCGCCATGGATCACATCGACTTCATCCGGCCTGTCCATCTCGGCGACCTTCTCACCCTCCGCTCCAGCGTCAATCGCGCCTTCACAAGGTCAATGGAGGTGGGTGTGAAAGTCTGGGCTGAGAACACGCGCACTGGCTCGATTGCGCACGTGGCCAGCGCTTACCTGGTTTTTGTCGCCATCGACAACGAAGGCCGGCCGGTGCGAATTCCGGAAGCTATTCCGGAAACCCCTGCGGAGATACGCCGTTTTGAAGGAGCTTTGCGGCGGCGCGAGAACCGCGAAGCCGAACTGGCTCGCCGCAAACAAGCTGAGCTCGCTTTTGCTGCCGCCGAAGCGGCATCGATCGAGCCTTGATTCAGGCAGTCCAACTTATGCAAGCTGTAGCGGTATCTAAGAAAAAGGAGTAACAAATCAAATGGCCCACGCGCCCAATATGCCGTCTCCCGTTGCCCTGCCAGGAGTCTCAAAAATCGTCGCGATCGGTTCCGGAAAAGGAGGCGTCGGAAAAACGACGGTTGCCGTTAACCTGGCGATTGCTCTCTCGCGGCTGGGGCAGCGCGTGGGACTCATTGATGCAGACATTTATGGCCCCAACGTCCCGCTCATGATGGGCTCCGCACAGCAGCCTCAAGTTGGGCCTGGCAACCAGATCATTCCCAACCTGACACACGGCATCAAGACGATCTCCATCGGCTACATCTCTCCGGGAGACAAGCCGCTAGTGATGCGCGGGCCGATGCTCCACCAGATCATCCGCCAGTTTTTACAACAGGTGGATTGGGGCGAACTCGACTACCTGGTCGTCGATCTTCCTCCCGGCACCGGCGACGTGGTCATTTCTCTTGTCCAGACGGTTCCGCTCACCGGCGCTGTCGTGGTCTCCACGCCCAGCGACGTCAGCCTTCAGGACGCGCGCAAGGCTCTCGAAATGTTTGCCCAGGTCAACGTAGAAGTGCTGGGCATAGTCGAGAACATGAGCCACTTCACCTGCCCGCATTGCCACCAGGAGATCGACATCTTCTCCAGGGGGGGAGCGGAGCGCACTGCGGCCCAGTTCAATATTCCCTTCCTCGGCGCCATTGAATTGATTCCTTCCATTCGCGAAGGCGGAGACCGCGGCTTGCCCGTTGCTCTGGCTGGTCCCAAGAGCCCGCAGGCTGCCGAGTTCTATTCTGTCGCGGAGAAGCTGATGCTGCGTGCCGAGTCTGCCGCCGCCGCCGCTACCGACGTAATCGAAATCAGCTAGGCGATCGCTTCCCGGCAAGTTACTCCGGCACTAGATACTTGATTCAGGTTGGGAGTTCCGTTGACAGGCGAGATAGTGATTCGGCCGGTTGAGCCCGGAGACTTTGCACCATGGAAGCAGCTTTGGGACGGCTACAACGCGTTCTATGGCCGCGCCGGCGCGACCGCCCTACCCGACGCGGTCACCAAGATGACTTGGGCAAGATTCTTCGACGCAGGCGAGCCTGTGCACGCCCTGGTGGCAGAGCGCGACGGCGAATTGATCGGGCTGGTGCACTATATCTTTCATCGCACCACGATTTCGATTGCTCTAACTTGCTATCTGCAGGATCTCTTCACTCTGGAGTCGGCTCGGGGAAACGGAGTGGGGAGGCGGCTTATCGAACGAGTTTATGATATTGCCCGGCAGGCAGGTTCTGGTCGCGTATATTGGCTAACTCATGAAACCAATGATACCGCCATGAAGCTATACGACAAGGTTGCCGAGAAGTCGGGATTCGTTGTCTACCGCAAGCCGCTCTGAGACCAATTGTGCTATTAAGTCGAACGCCTTATTAATCGATTTCCGGGAGAGATAAAGAGAGAGCGAGGCGCAAGCCTCGCTCTCTCTTTTTTATGAGCAAAGTCTAGCGCCAGTGGCCTTCGCGCAGTTCCCAGTGGTCGCCGCGGTGAACCCAGCGGTGAGCGACCCAGCGCGCGCCGGGGTGTGGTGGGCGATCCCAACGGCCGGGAACCCATACGTAGCGCCCGCCGTCCCAGCGATGATAGCCATCGATCCACACGAATCCGCGTTCTGGCGGCGGCGGTCGGCGCTCAACAATCGGGGGTGGGGGACCAATGCGGACGATCACCTGCGCATAAGACGCCGCGGGCAAGAAAGTAAGAGCAAGCAAGGCTGCCATCGCCAACTTCTTCAACATCGAACATTTCCTCCAGGTTTGAGTTCCGGCCTCGTTCGTGTTCCGGCCTGTTGAATAGTATCAACGTTGTCCTGAAGAATTAGTTGTGGTTTCGCCTTCAGTCGCTTAACTCAAGAGGTACTCCATAACCCCCTGCAATTGAACTGAAAGCTCAAATCCTCATCGGATCAAAGGAAATAATCGAAATCGGTCTCGATCTTCAAGCGGCGATGAATCTTTAGGATGTGCCCGGGAAGGTGCGCGGGATTCAGCTCAATGTAGTTTCGCGGTCCGTTCCACATGTAACGGGCGCCGGTAAGCAAATCTTCTGCTTCGTATCCCCGCTCGCGTGGGATTTCTAACTCCTCAAGCGGCACGGTTACGAATCCGGACTGAGTGTAGTGGGGATCGAGATTGACCACGACCAAAATCAGATTCGACCGGTCTTCCGATTCCTTGGAGTAACAAATCAGCTGTTCATTCTCAGTGGAGTAAAACCTGATGGACCAGTCGTTCTGCAACGCTGTATTGTCGTTGCGGATAGCATTTACAACAGCGATGAGTGGGTGCAGGCTGTCGGCGGACTCCAAGTCCCAATGGCGAATCTCGTATTTCTCCGAATCCAGATATTCCTCGCTTCCGCGGCGCACGGGGACATGCTCCATCAATTCGAAGGCTGGACCATAGATGCCATAGTTAGATCCGAGCGTGGCAGCAAGCAGCAGGCGAATGCTAAAGACAGCGCGGCCGCCGATCTGCAGAAACTCGGTGAGAATGTCGGGCGTGTTGGGCCACTGGTTGGCGCGGAAGAAATCGCGCACCGGCGCCTGGGCCAGCTCAGTCAAGTAAGCAGCGATTTCGGCCTTTCCATTACGCCACGGGAAGTAAGTGTAGGACTGGCTGAACCCTAACTTGGCCAGCCGGTACATAATCTTAGGGCGCGTGAATGCCTCGGCTAGAAACAAAACCTCTGGATGGTCGCGTTTGATTGCGGGAATTACCCATGCCCAGAAAGGAAAAGCCTTGGTGTGCGGGTTATCGACGCGAAAGATAGTAACTCCCTGGGCGATCCAGTAATCGAAAACACTCTTTAACTCTTCCCACATTCCCGCCCAGTCTTCGCTTTCAAAGTCGAAGGGATAAATGTCCTGATATTTTTTGGGCGGATTCTCGGCATATTGAATGGTTCCATCGGGGCGCTTGCGAAACCAGTCTTCATGCTCGCGCACGTAAGGATGATCAGGCGCGGCCTGGAATGCGATGTCCATGGCGAGGGTGAGATCAAATTCTTTCGCCTTGGCCACGAATCGGCGGAAGTCTTCGAGCGTACCAAGTTCGGGATGGATGGCTTTGTGGCCGCCTTCGACCGAGCCGATAGCCCACGGGCTGCCGTAGTCGCCCGGCTGACTCAGGGGATTGTTGTTGCGGCCTTTACGGAAGTTAACGCCGATGGGATGAATAGGCGGCAGGTAAACGACATTAAAACCCATCTCAGCGATATAGGGCAGCCGCTTTTCGCTATCGGCGAAGGTCCCGTGCTTGCCGAGTTGTGCGGCAGTGGAGCGGGGAAAGAACTCGTACCAGGCGCTGAATCGCGCGATGACCGGATCGACGACGATGGGATATTCGCGGTGTGACTCGGAGGCGAAGCGCTTGTCGGGGTAACGAAGGGCGATTTCATGCAGCGTGGGATCGGTCGCATGGATGCGCAGTTCCTTCGGCGGCTTGCCGGAACGAAGCGTATCGGCGCGGCCGCGCAGCCAAGCGGCATCTGGACCCGCAGCTCGTCCCGCGGCAGCAGTTACAAGTTCGGCGCCGATGAGATAGTCGACGGGCGCGTCGGCCTCAGCTTTAATGCGCTTGAGAAGGTCGCGATGCCAAGTCTCGAAATGGTCCACCCAGCCCTGGACTTTGAATCCATAGCGGCCCAGCTCGGCTACGCGGAAAGTCGCTGTCCAGCGATCGTTGACCAGCGGGAGCATGGGGATCTCAAGCCACTGATCGGATTCTTCGCGATGCACCAACAGCGACGCGGCGATGGCATCGTGGCCATCGGTGAAGATGTCGGCTTCGACGCGGACGTGATCGCCGACAGTGCGCTTCACCGGAAAGCTGCCGCCGTCGACCACTGGCGAGACTGCTTCAATGACGACGCGCTTGCGTCCATCTTCCTGAGTTACCATCATCTTGATTTTTCTTTCCTTGCGTTTCGCATCAACCAGTTCGTCATTTTTTGCTGATCAATTGTTCGTAGAGTTGAATCGTCTGCTGCGCGATCGCGGTCCAGCTGAAGACATCCTCAACGCGGCGGCGCCCTGCCTCACCAAACTCTCGGCACCGTTCCGGATGGGCAAGCATTTCGTTGAGCCGCGCGGCGAGATCGCGCGCAAACGTCTCAGGATCGCGGGGAAAACTCGTCACCGGATCTTGATCGAACGGCACCAGGTAGCCCGTTTCCCCATCGACCACAACCTCTTTGATGCCGCCCGTGGCGCTGGCGACAACTGGCGCGCGGCAAGCCATGGCCTCAAGGTTGATGATGCCGAATGGCTCGTAAACTGACGGGCAGCAGAAGACGCGTGCATTGCTGTAAAGCTGAATGGCCTCCTGCTTGGTGACCATCTTTTCAATCCAGACAATGCGCGGATGGTTGGCTCTTGCGGCATCAACCTTCTGGCGCAACTCGGCGGCGATCTCCGGCGTGTCGGGGGCACCCGCGCACAATACCACCTGCACGTCGGACGGAAGATAGCGAATAGCATCGACAAGATGCGTGACGCCCTTCTGGCGGGTGATGCGGCCGACAAACAGTACGTAGGGCACGGCCGGGTCGACGCCATAGTCAGTGAGAGCCTTGGTCTCAGCGGTCTTCTGATACTCGGCCAGATCGATGCCGTTGTAGATGACATGGATGCGTTTGGGGTCGACATCTGGGTAGGCCGCCTGAATGTCGGCCTTGGTGCCGTTCGAGACGGCGATGATTGCGTCGGCATCCAGAATCGCGGTGCGCTCCATCCAAGAACTCATTGCGTAGCCCGAACCCAACTGCTCAGCCTTCCAGGCGCGCAACGGCTCCAGCGAGTGCGTGGTCAGGACGAACGGGACGCCATAAAGCTTCTTGGCCAGAAAACCGGCCATCGATACATACCAGGTATGTGTGTGTACGACGTCGATTCCCTGCAGTGCTTTGACCTGGGTCAGGTTCAAGCTGAAGGCCTCGAGCGCACCCTTGAACTTGCCCTCGGTGCCATCGGTGATTTCGAGCCAGGGCTCCGCCCCGCGCACGTGCAGGTTGGTTTCATCCATCTGCTGCGGCCCCCAGCAATGGACTTCTACTTCGATCTTTTTGGCCAGTTCGCGGCTTAGATAATCGATGTGCACGCCTGCCCCACCGTAGACAAGCGGAGGATACTCGCGTGTAAACAACCCGACTCGCATGGGTTTTCCTTTTGCTGACTTCGTCTTCTGGTCGAGGTCCATTTTTAATGCGGCCAGAAATTCGCTGCGGATGAGTCAGAGCACAATCAGAGTAACAGTGCCTTCGATGAGTGTGTCTAGTGTGCCTTCTTCTTGATGAAAAAGCCTCTCGCCCGACGTGCCTCCGGGTACATCTGCTCTGATTCCGCTATCAGCCGACCTGCCGCGCGCATGGCTGCGCAGACTCAATCTCCTCGGTGAGAGCTTCGGCGGCGGCCACGCATGCCGCGCGGTCAACGTCGAGATGGGTCACAAGCCGAACCGCATTCGGCCCCACGGCACTCATCAATATCCCTCGCGCCTTGAGACGCGCAGTCAGGTCCGCAGCGCTGCGGCCACCGGTCAGGCGAAAGATCACAATGTTGGTTTCTACAGCATCGAGATCGATGTCGACACCTTCCATGTGAGAGAGTGCCTCGGCCAGTAGGCGTGCATTGGCATGGTCTTCATGCAGGCGCTTGGGACCCTGCTCGAGAGCCATGAGCCCGGCTGCGGCGAGGATTCCGGCTTGACGCATTCCCCCGCCCAGTGCCTTGCGGAACAGACGCGCGCTCTCCATGTGCTCTTCCGGGCCGACAAGCATCGAGCCTACCGGAGCGCCCAGGCCTTTCGACAGGCAGAACATCACGGTGTCGAAGCCGCGCGTCAGGGCCTTCACATCCACACCCAGTGCGACCGAAGCATTAAAAATCCGCGCTCCATCCAGGTGGGTAGCCAGCTTGCGCTCTTTGGCGCCCTCCCAAATCTCCTGCAATACAGGCAGCGGTGTACAGCCGCCACCGGCCAGGTTGGCCGTATTCTCGATCTCGATGAGCCCGGTTGCCGCGCGAAATGCCCCTCGCGCGTAGATCGCCGGTTCGATGTGCTTCCAGGTCAAAATGCCGCGCTCGGCTGGAATCGCACGCACCAGGCAGCCGGAAAAGGCGGCAGTTGTGGCCATCTCCCAATCCAGGATGTGGGCGCGCGACTCGGCAATTACTTCCTGTCCGGGCTGGGTGTGCAGGCGAATGCCGATCTGATTGCCCATGGTTCCAGTCGGCACAAATAATGCCGCCTCGCGGCCGAATACCTCGGCCGCGCGGCGCTCGAGCAGATTGACGGTTGGGTCTTCGCCGTAGACGTCGTCGCCCACTTCGGCCGCGGCCATGGCAGCCCGCATTTCAGCCGACGGGCGCGTCACCGTGTCGGAGCGCAAATCGATCAGTGCTGGCAATTCCCTCTTCCCTTTCTTTTGGGCTGTTTCACAGCTTAGCTTACGGAATCTGGGCCATGGGAAGCTCGATCACGGGTGTCCGCTTTCCGCCTTTCATGGCAACCGCCCAGAGACCATGAAAGTTCGCTCTCAGCCCGGGCTGTGCCTTCAAAAGGGCGCTAAGCACCGCTCCCGCTTCGGTCCGCACCGCGGCCGGATCCGTCACGCCGGTTGACTCGTAGACTACCGCCAGATCGGGCTCATGCAGGCTGGCATCCAGGTGTACAGCGTCAATCTTCCAGGTCCGGTCGCCCTCCTGGAGCGAATAGGGAAAAACATCCTGCGGCGAATCTTTGATTTGAGCCTGCTCCTGGGCCAGCTTTTCTGAATTCGGCGAGGAGAGAAAATCGATCGGAAGTAGAAGATAGCGCGCCGCTTCATAACTGAACCAGGCGGGCCAGCTGTTGTTGCGGGGCTGATCTTCCCTCACCAGTTCCCGCGCGCGAGTCCAATACCACACACCATCATGCCCGTTGAAGTTCCCCTGGCGAACGTTCAGACCGGCGAGCTTCCAAGCTGGAGTTGTCCCGGTTGGATCCCAGGCCAGAATGATTCCCATTTGCCCAGCCAATTGGGCGCCTGCCGCGTCAGCCAGGATCACGGCGTAACGGCCGGCCGGCAGGGCTCGCATGGTCATGGTGACAGTGAGCGACCCGGTGGTGTTGGAGCAGAAGAATTGTGTGTCCGCGGGTGCGGTCAGGGTTGACGCATCAAGCAGATACAGGTTACGCAACCGCACTTGACCACCCTTCACCAGGGGTGCGCCAAGTTCCACTGAATCGCGAATCCCGGGCCATTCTCCGGCCTCGGCAGGCAAAAGCGCTGCTTGCAGAGTCGAATAATCCTGCCCCAGAACGGCCGTGGCCACGCGGCCACCCATCGCTGTGAGCGCCTCCCGGTCCTGCGGCTGCAGCTCACCTTGCGTGGTGCAACTGGCTGCATGGCCGGGGGTGGGAATGGCGGCAAGCACCCATACCACCAAAGCCGCAGTCCACATGCCCCAGCAGAACCGCGTTTGATTTGATACCCTTGGGGACAATTGAGGCTCCTTTCGAGCGACTACGGGCCACTGTTAGTCTATTACGGTGGGGCGGCAACGATTTTAGAACATTCGCTCCGCTGTGCAGGCCGGCTGAAAGCCGCTGGAAGCCGGAGAAATCATTTGATGCGCCGAATCAACCCGCCGCTTATTCCTCTTGAAGGTAGCCGTGTGCGCGTTGCGCCAAGGGCGGCGCAGAATCACGGATGGTTGGCCGCGTTCCGATTTCTGGGCTTGGTTGCGGTCGCGGCGGTGCTCTTTGCAGGGCCAGGAATGGCGGATGCGCAGGTGCACGCGCAACCGGCGACGCCGGGACAACCTGCGACCGCGGCGCCTGCGGTTCACCATCGTCATCATCGGGTGCACATCAAGCGTGTGCGCAGGCGTGTTCACCATCGCCGCAAACGCGCGAAGACGGCGCCGCAAAATGCTGCCTCGGGTCATACCCCTGCCGCGCCTGCGGGCCACGCTCCGGCCGCTGCGCCGCATGTAGCCGCAGCTTCCCCGGCGCACGCGCCTGTGGTTCATCCTCCCGCAGCGGTGGTTCATCCTCCCGATGTTCATCCAAAGGTGGCTGCTGCGCCCGCCGCTCACGCTCCTGCCATTCATCCCCACGCGGCTGCACCGGTTGTCCAAACTGCTGCTGCGCATGCTCCCGACGTGCCGGCTACCATCGCCCCGGTTCATCACCACCTGACTGCACCCAATATTCACAGGGAGACGGTTCACATTCATTCCGCCGAAGTTTCGGCAGGTGATCATACCTCCGGCCCTGCCGCGCCGGTGACCGCTTCCGCTGCCTCGCAAGCGCCGGCGACCATCGCTGCTGTTCCAGAAAAGCCCAAATGGCCGGCCTTCGATCATCCGACCGATGCTTCTGTTCTCTGGGATAGCCACGGGCTCACAATCGATGCCGCCAATTCGAGCTTGCAGCAGATTCTCAAAGATGTTTCAACCGCGACGGGAGTTAAGGTTGAGGGCTTGAGTTCCGATGAGCGTGTGTTCGGCACCTACGGCCCCGGCCTGGCGCGCGATGTGTTGTCGGAACTGCTGCAGGGCTCGGGATACAACATGATCATGGTTGGCGATCTCGGCCAGGGAGCGCCGCGGAGGATCATGCTGAGCATCCGTCAGGCTGTAGTCCGGCAGCCGGCAGTGAGAACCGGCAACACTAGCCCATCGAGCGATGCCGAAGACGAGGAGCCGGAAGAGCAGCCCAATCCACAGGAACCGCCCATACGCCCCGGTTTCCAGCCAGGCGGGCCACCTCGCTCCCCGCAGCAAATCATGCAGGAGATGCAGCAGCGGCAACAGCGTATGCAGGAACAGCAGGAGCAGCAGCTGCCCCAGCAACCACAAAATTGAGTTTGGGTTCAGGTCTTGGGAAATCGCTGCGCCGAATCGAGAAATCGGCCTGATCTAACCCGCGCACCGAAGTATGCGGCCAGAGACGCCGCGCATCACTAGCCGACGATCTCTGCTTCTTGCTCAGCCCTGGGCACGAGCGCACGGACTGGGGCTAACCCCTTCTCCTGCTGTTTCATCAGGGCGAATCCGGCTCGCAGCACTCCGTACGCGGCAAGGATTCCCAAAGCCATGGAGCCAATTGACGCTGCAACCAGCATCACAAAATTCACCATATCCGTCATTGTTTCCGCCCCGTCTGATTCCTATCTAAACCTTGAATTCTCATGCTTTTGGCTTCTGTTCTCTTCGAACTCTAAATGTCCCTACAGACACTTGCCTTACAGATTCTCGCAGAAGATCCATGCATCGGCCCATAACACTTATTGACCATTGCGGTACCCGTCGCGCTTGGGGTGTCTTCTCTGGCACTCAACCGTTTTGGAACATGCTCCGCTCACAGTTCGGCTGCAAGACCTGCTGATTTACATCTTTTCCACGGGTCTCTTTTCCCGGCTCTCCAGGTTTCGATTCCCGGCAGGAGACGTGTACAGTCAGCTATATCGGCGGCAATCGGATTGTCATTCAGTTAGCGAGAAAAAACTTATCTGCGGTTCAACCATTCGCGCCGTTCGATGGATTCACATCGGATGGCGACCCGAGGAGAATCCGCACTCTGGCCCCGTGCATCTCAACAATGCAGGATGTCAATCCAGGATGGCGGGAATATGTATCATGGCTACAGGCCCTTCTTTTGCCTGATTCCTCGATAGTTTCCAAGGGATTCAGCTGCCGTCCGATAACTGATTTTTGAAACTAAATATGCCCATCACTCACATCTCGGTGCGCGGGGCGCGCCAGCACAACCTTCGCGACATCAATGTGCGCATCCCGCGCAATACACTCACGGTGGTTACTGGCTTGTCTGGCTCCGGCAAAAGCTCGCTCGCGTTTGACACGATTTATGCCGAGGGCCAGCGTCGCTACGTCGAGACACTTTCGGCCTACGCGCGCCAGTTTCTCGACCAGATCGAGCGCCCCGATGTGGATTCAATCGAAGGGCTGTCGCCGGCTATTTCGATCGAGCAGAAGACCACAAGCCGCAGTCCACGGTCTACCGTGGGCACCATCACGGAGATCTACGACTACCTGCGCTTGCTCTATGCTTCGGTAGGCACGCCGCACTGCCCCAACTGCGGCCGGCCCATCGCCCGTCAGACAGCCGACCAGATCGTAGCCCGCATTCTCGAACTTGGACGAGGGGAACGCGTCACGGTGATGGCGCCGATTGTTCGTGGCCGCAAAGGTGAATTCAAAGAACTGCTCGATCAGCTTGACCAGCAAGGCTTTCGCGCCAGGGTTGACGGCGAGATTCGCGAGCTGTCTGAGCCGCTGCTGCTTGACCGCCGCAAGAACCACACCATCGAAGCCGTGGTGGACCGCATCCTGCTAAAGCCACCCGCAACCGGAGCCCCTCTGGCAGCGGTATCGCCTGTCGCGGCAGGCAAGCCCTCCGTAGAAAAGCGCCTGGAGCTGGCGGTTACCAAGGCGCTGCAATTGGCCAACGGACTGGCGTTGGTTGCGGTTGCAGGCAACGATGAGCAGCTCTTCTCCTCCAGCATGGCGTGCCCGGATTGCGGCCTAGACGTACCCAAGCTGGAGCCGCGCAGCTTTTCCTTCAACTCGACGTTTGGCGCTTGTCCGGAATGCCATGGACTGGGTTCACTCTACGATCTCGACCCGGCCAAAGTCATCACCGACTGGTCAAAACCCCTGCTCGATGGCGGCCTCGGACCGGGTTCGACCTCGCAATACCTGCTCAAGTTAATTCATCTGGCTGCAGACCGTTACAACATCGACCTCAAACTTCCCTTCGAGGACTTGCCTCCGCGCCAGCAACACGTTCTGGTCTATGGACCGGCCAAGAACGAGGCACCACGCACCGGCTTCCACGGTATTTTGAGCTTTCTCCGCAGCTCCATTGAAGAAGCACGCAGCGACGGCTATCGCGAGTACATGATGAACTACATGTCGGCCACGCCGTGCCCGGTTTGCCGCGGCAAGCGGTTGCGGCCGGAGTCGCTGGCGGTCAAGATCGGCGGCCTGTCGATTGCCGATTTTACGGCTCTGCCGCTCAACCGCGCCCTTTCCGCAGCTATCAACCTCAGCTTTACTGCCCGCGAAGCTTTGGTGGCCGAACGCATACGGCGCGAGATCGTCGAGCGGCTCGAATTTCTCTGCCAGGTCGGTCTGACCTATCTCGCCCTTGATCGCAGCGCCTCCACGCTCTCCGGCGGGGAGGGCCAGCGCATCCGCCTGGCCACACAGATTGGCTCCCGCCTGCGAGGCGTTCTCTACGTGCTGGACGAGCCGTCGATCGGCCTTCATCAACGCGACAACATGCGCCTCATTGAGGCCCTGGAGAAACTCCGCGACCTGGGCAACACGGTGCTGGTGGTCGAGCACGACGAAGACACCATCCGCCACGCCGATTACGTCCTCGACCTTGGCCCGGGAGCCGGGCGGCTGGGCGGCCACGTCGTAGCCCAGGGCACGCCCGCGGAGATCATGGCCTGTCCGGAGTCGCTGACGGGCCGATACCTTTCCGGCGCTGTCACCATGCTGCAACGTGCCCAGCCTCGCCCGCTGACGGGCAAATGGCTAACTATAACCGGCGCACGCGAGCACAACCTGCAGGACGTGACGATCCGCGTCCCGCTGGGCGTGATGACGGTGGTGACAGGCGTGAGCGGAAGCGGCAAGAGCACGCTGATCAACGACATTCTCTACCGCTCGCTGGCCCAATCCATCTACGGGTCGCGCGAAGAACCAGGCGCGCACGACTCTGTAGCAGGCGCAGACCAACTGGACAAGGTTGTGCGCATCGACCAGTCCCCGATTGGCAGGACGCCGCGCTCGAATCCAGCCACCTATACCCAGGTTTTCTCGCCCATTCGCGACCTGTTTGCGATTCTGCCAGAGTCGCGCGAGCGCGGCTACAAGCCAGGACGCTTCAGCTTCAACGTGACCGGCGGGCGTTGCGAAGCCTGCCAGGGAGACGGCCAGCGGCGCATCGAAATGAGCTTCATGCCCGACGTCTACGTGCAATGCGAAGTGTGCAACGGCCGCCGCTACAACCAGGAGACGCTGGCGGTAAAGTTCAAGGGCCACTCGATCGCCGACGTTCTTGATCTCACCATCGAAGACGCGCTCTCGGTGCTCGAAGACGTTCCCAATGTTCGCCAGAAACTGCAGACGCTTGTGGACGTGGGCCTGGGCTACGTGCATCTCGGCCAGAGTGCGACCACGCTTTCCGGCGGCGAGGCGCAGCGCATGAAGCTGGCGCGCGAACTGAGCAAGAGGCAGACAGGTCGCACGCTTTACCTGCTCGACGAGCCGACAACGGGCCTTCACTTTGACGATGTGCGCAAACTGCTCGAAGTGCTGCATCGACTCGCCGACCTGGGCAACACGGTGATTATTATCGAGCACAACCTCGACGTGATTCGCAACGCCGACTGGATTCTCGATCTCGGGCCGGAGGGCGGAGAGGACGGCGGCCGCATCGTCGGCCAGGGGCGCCCGGAGAGAATTGCCGCCACGCCCGGCTCCTACACCGGCCAGTTCCTCACCCGCTACTATGCATCGGCCAATGGCAAGCTTGCGCCTATCGAACCGGATGCCGACCTGCTGAGAGCGATGTCTTCGGAGCAGCCACATCAGGTCGAAGATTCTGCAGGAGGGCCACAGGCAGCGCAAGAGAATGGCAAGGCCAAACAAAAACGCATACGCCGCAACACGCCCGCCGAAGACGATCTCGCCACTACGCGAGCCCAATCGAGCCGCGCTGTGAAGGTCGAGTCAGCCGCCAAACCCTCTGGCCCGCGCGAAAAGAAGACTGGGCGTGCATGACGATGCCGCAGGATCAAGACCCAGTCACCGCAGAGCCTTTCGTTTCGCACGGCGACGACTCGCTGACGCAGGAAGAAATCCTGCCCAGTCCGGGCAACGGATTTCCTGCGGAGTCGCCGGACAGCCCACATCGCGCCGGACAAGAGCTAGAAGAAGATGGGGCATTGGGACAAGTTCCGGGAGATGCTTCGGCAGCGTTCGAGCCGATGCCGATGTTCCATTCGTGGTCGGAGCCGGCGTATATCCCACCCCCGCCGCGCATTCCGCATCTCGGCCATCTGCTTCTGCTCGCCCCTCTAGCTCTCTTCGGCCTGTTCGGATCAAGCCTCGTTGTTCGCTCAGCGCTTCACTTTGATTTATTCGGCATCTCCACGGTTCAAGCGGCGGCCAGCGATGTGCACTACACCATCGCCAGCATGGCCGCACTCTACCTCATCGCGTTCATCAGCGCCGTTCTCATCTTTCCCCTTCTCTGGCACAAGAGCTTCTTCGCCGGCGTGCAGTGGAATGCTTCCGCGGCCGGGCGCCACTTTCGGGTTCTCCTCGGCGCGGCGTGCATCTGCTTCCTGCTCGCCATGGTGGACGAATTGGTGCTCCCCGGTCCAACCAACGCTCCCATCGACAAGCTCTTTGAAAGCCGCGCCGCGGCCTGGCTTCTGTTCGGCTTTGGCGTAACCTTTGCACCCTTTTTTGAGGAATTGGCATTTCGCGGATTTCTTCTCCCCGCGCTGTGCACCGCATTTGACTGGTCAATGGAAAAAGCAGTCCAAATCAACCCACCACCGCTCGATGCGGCCGGCCATCCACAGTGGTCGCTCAGCGCCATGGTCTTTGCATCGATTGCGACCAGCGTGCCGTTCGCATTGATGCACGCCGAACAAACGGCCTGGTCTCTCGGCCCATTTCTGCTGCTGGTCTGTGTCAGCCTGGTTCTCTGCTGGGCGCGTCTCGCAACACGCTCGCTAGCTGCAAGCGTGCTGGTGCATGCCTCCTATAACCTTCTGCTCTTCTCGCTCATGCTGCTGGGCACGCAAGGATTCAAACATCTCGACAAGATGTAAAAGCCATAATCACGCTATTGAGAAGTAGTGCCGGATGGCTTCTTTTGACGAAACAACCATTGGTTAATGTTTGGCCAAAACTCCCTGACGACAAACGAAGCGCTATCGATGCCGACATCCAATCCCCACTGTTTGCCTGTGTTACCGAAGCTGCGCTGTCGCGTGGGGTAGTAGAGGCTCGACAGTCCCGCAGAGGCGCCTGCTCCCACGACCTCGCTCAAATTGAAAACCTCCCGGCCCGAATCCGATCGGGTCACTACGGCCCGGCTCAAAGCATAAGCGGTGCGCTTCATGAACCCGCCCCGTCCCAGCGTATAGTAGCGCGTATCTTCTCGTGTCAGCACGGGAACCACAAACTCCACCATGTAATTCTCGCTGGTCTGATCCACGGCCGCGTGCCAGAAATAACGGGCATAGGCCGGCGCTCCACTGCCAAACTCCGGTGTTGCATTGGTTAATTGCGAATATGCGGCAAGGGCCATGGGGAGAAAGATAGACGAATAATCAAAGGAATCCTGGGTTGCATCCATAAATTTATCTTTAATCGACTGAGGCGGCAGCTTTTCGTCGGTGCTGATGGCGCGAAAGTTGGGAACGATGCCAAGAATTCGCTTGGTCTGAGGAACCCGGTCGGTTTCCGTTGAGCTCGGCTGAAGGTGGACATCTGCCGCGCCCTGGTGTGGATCCTGGGGCGGGTTGTCGACGTCACTTGTACCGCTGAACGATTGCGCAGAATAATTCTCGCTTGCCGCGAGTAAATCGAATCGTTGCGCATCTGGACTCGGCAGATACGGGTAGGAAGCCTGCGCGCTCTCAGCCTGAAAACCGGCGGTTGCCGCAACCGATCTCTCTTGCGCAGCCACACTTCCGCAGAGCAGCAGAAGAGGCAGAAGGGCTGGCATCGAAAGCAGTCGACATCCACCAACGCTTCTATGCCCGGCTCTGTTTTTTTCCCAATTTCTTCGCTCGATCAAATGTCTCGCAGGGAAAGAGAAAATGACATTCATGGTGAATTTGACTCAGAAGAGGGCCAAAAGGAGCAAGGTTCCTTGTTAAGGATTCCTCCTTCGGATAAACAGACGATCCTGCGGGCAGCCAATCAATGAATTATTTGGCGTGTGAAGCAGGCGTGGCCGGTCACACGAAGTGCAAGCCTCGCCCGCAAAGACCGTTCCTTTACAATCTGGTTAGATGACCCCCCACACCCAGCAATTGCTCTCGCTGCTCGCGCGCACCAGCTTCCGGCTCGGTCAGTTCAAGCTATCTTCCGGAGCAATCAGCGACTACTACATCGACTGCCGGACCACTACGCTGCATGCCGAGGGCGGACGCCTGACCGGCCTCGCGGTGCTAGAGCTTCTGGAAGAAAATCATATCGACGCGGAAGCGGTAGGGGGATTGACAATGGGGGCCGACCCGATCGTCTCCAACGTAGCCACGGCCAGCGCCTGGCGCGCGCAGGCGAGTCCGTCCGCGCCCCTCCTGCACGGCTTTCTGGTGCGCAAAGCGGAGAAGGCGCACGGCACCGGCCGTCGCATTGAAGGCTTCTGTCGGGAGGGCGCGCGCGTGGTGATTGTGGATGATGTGTGCACCACAGGCGGTTCCACCATCAACGCGATTGAAGCTGCCCGTGAAGCCAATATGGCCGTTGCCGCCGTGGTTTGTATCGTGGAACGAGAGGAAGCCAAAGGCCGCCCGGCAGTAGAGGTTGCCGCCGGGGGCGCACCTTTCCTGACCCTCTTCACGGCCATTGAAGTTCGCGCAGAACACCTGCGACAACGCAGCGAATAGGGCGCTTCGCTGATCACCGCCTTGATTATCTTCTGAAATGAACAGCGCGGATATGCAGCGCCGGCAAACAAAAAGCCGCGAATCCCATACAGTCGAGGAACGATACACAGATCTGCAGGCGCGCAGGAGTTCAATTCGTCCTGTCGCGCCCGCAGGCCTGCTCTCGTTTAGTACTAGCGGGACGCCTTGGCTTGCAACTTGGCGGCCCGGATTGCATCGAGGAACACGCCCGACCCGGGGGGTTGTGCTACTTGGCCCATGAGAACGTCGCGGGTGGCAACTTCGTGCCCGTATTCAGCCAGGGTGGAATCGTCATCGCGCCGGATTGAAGCTCCGTTCAGAGTGAGACCGGCGAAGACTCCCTTCGCGCGCGAGTAAGTCAGGATTTCGGCATCCATCTTCCAATCCGTGTCTGCGGAAGCATGGCGGCCCACTGGCCCGGCTGCCGCGGAGGCATCTGCGCCGATCTGGAACTTGCTGTTGACGAGGCGATCCATGCCCTTGTCATTCTGGAAGATCATCACGAGATCGATGCCCTCTACACCGATCTGCAAGCCCCAGCTTCCGCCGGTGATGGCGAAGAATGCGGGCGCACTCCATCCCTTCGGGGTGCGGCATGTTGCGACACCTCTGCCGTTCTCGGCCCCGATCACCAGGCCGCCCTTCACCATGTGGGGGACAACGGCAATGCACTTTGCATGATCCAAAACCTCTTCCGGGATACCTTTGTCGGGCGCGGCCATAATCTCCTTGAGCACCGCCCCGGCCTGTTGAAGCCGCTCTTCCGTAGCCTGGCGAGTCGTTCCCTCCGCCCACGCTACGCTCGCCATACCCACCACTGCCGCAAGTACAATCGCTTTCTTCATTCCGTCTCTCCTTTTTCGCTCCAGACCCGATACTCAGGACCGATCCTGAGGTGACAGCAACTGCTCGCAAAGAAACTGATGCCGTTCAAATGGATGCGGGGTTTTCTCGATTTGTTGCTTGAGCGTGGGAAGACCGCTGACGTCGCGTGGTTCGTCCCGACCCTCCAACGCGCGCTTACCCGATATGCTAATGAAGCATGGCCACATTCGCAACGCCCTGATGGATTTCTACGAGAAAATTCGAACTCTGCCCAGCCAGCCGGGAGTTTACCTCTACAAGAACGCGGAGGGCGAGGTGATTTATGTTGGCAAAGCGAAGAACCTGCGCGCGCGCGTGCGGTCGTACCTGCTGGAAGCTTCTCAGGCCCATGCCAAGACCGGCTCGCTCATGCGCGAGGCCGTCGATGTCGACTACATCCTGGTGGCCAATGAGCATGAGGCGCTGGCGCTTGAAAACAACCTCATCAAGCAGCGCCATCCGCGCTTCAACATTCTTCTGCGCGACGACAAGACTTATCCCTACGTGAAGCTGACCCTGGGCGATCGTTACCCTAAAGTCTTTGTCACCCGGCGCCTGCGCAAAGACGGGTCAGCCTACTATGGGCCATATTTTCCAGGCAACCTGGCTTATCGCATCGTTGAGCTGATTCACCGCAGCTTTTTCATTCCCAGCTGTAAAGTCGATCTATCCCGGTACCACCCTCGCGCCTGCCTGCAGTACTACATCCACCGCTGCCTTGGTCCCTGCGTGGAAGGCCTGACCACGCCGGAGGCCTATGCACGAGCCGTGCGCGATGCGCAGTTGTTTCTTGAAGGCCGATCGGCGGAACTCGAACGCGCCCTGGCCGCGCGGATGTCGGCCGCCGCGGAAGCCGAGCAGTTTGAAGCGGCTGCACGGCTGCGCGACCAGCTCTCCACCATCCATCAGTTGCAGGAAAAGCAACGCATCGCCACCGTCGAGCAGGACGACGAGGCCGACGTCTTTGGCTACCACTTTGAGGACGGCAGCCTGGCTGTGAATCTGTTTCATGTGCGCGCCGGCAAAATTGTGGACCGGCGTGAGTTCTTCTGGGACGATTTGCCGGAGCTGCTGGAAGCGTTCACTCCCGACGAAAGCGAAGCAATCGATCCTGTGAGTGGCACGACCTTGAAAGATGCGGGCTCGAAGGGTACGGGCTTGAAAGGTACGGGCTTAAGCCCGTACATTCATGCGCCGACAGAGAGTGGGGCTTTAGCCCCTGAGGGGGTTTCCGGCCCAGAAGCGCCATTTAACGCAGGCTCTGTCTTCTCCGCGCTTTTGAAGCAACTTTATATCGATCAGCAATATGTGCCGCGGACCATTCTTGTACCCGTTGACTTCACCGACCGCAATGCTTTATCGGCCTTGTTGAGCGACCGAACCGGGCACCGCATTGAGATCGCCGTTCCGCAAAGGGGCGAGAAGCGTTCGCTCGTCGACCTCGCCGGCCAAAACGCTAAGCAGTCTTACACGCAGCGCTTCCGCGTCCTCGAGCCCAGCCGCAAAGCAATCCAGGAAGCACTCGCCGACACGCTTATGCTTCCCGAACTGCCGCGGCGTATCGAGTGCTTCGACATCTCCCATATTCAGGGCGCGGAGACAGTAGCTTCGCTGGTGGTCTGGGAAGACGGCAAGATGAACAAACAGCTCTACCGCAAGTTCAAGGTCATGACTGTGGTCGGTGTAGACGACTTCGCTTCGATGCGCGAAGTGGTTCATCGCCGTTACCGGCGTCTGCTCGATCAGCAGGAGGGCAAGAACGAGAAAGACAAAAAGGAGCCTCAGAGCCTGCCTTCGCTGATCCTGATTGACGGCGGACTTGGGCAGCTGCATGCGGCGGCAGAAGCGCTCGAATCGCTTGGCCTGACATCGCAGCCGCTGGCCTCCATTGCCAAGCGCGAAGAAGTCATCTACCTCTACGGCAATGAAGACGAGCCCATTGTGCTCGATCGGCGATCACCTGTGCTTCATCTCATCCAGATCATCCGCGACGAGAGTCATCGCTTTGCAGTCGGCTATCACCGCCAGCGCCGCGCCATGCGCGACCGGGACTCAGAACTGCTGAACATTCCTGGGGTTGGCGCACAAACACGGCAGCGCCTGCTCTCCCACTTCGGCAGTCTGCGCGACGTGCAGCAGGCTACTGCGGAATCATTGGCCGCCGTCGTACCGCGCAAGACGGCGGAGGCTATCTGGGGGCATTTCCACCAAATAAATACCGCGGTCTAGCCTACTTCCCGGGCACTGCCCTTGTAGAAAGTCTCTCCGTGAACTATAGTTAACACAATGATCGAGGTCTGCCAGACCGACCTCTTCGCAAAATGGCTGCGCAAACTCCGCTACGAACAGGCGCGGGGCACGCATCCAGATTCGCATTCGTCGCCTTTCGCTGGGCAGCGAATCGGAAATTTGTTGATTCTCCTCCTCGTCGGAGGCACCAAGAAGACGCAGGACGCCGACATCGCCAAGGCAAAGAAACTTGCAAAGGAGGCTCAAAATGGCACCTAAGACAACCCTCTGGGACCCATCGGAATATCTCGATCGCCCAGAGTCGATCGCCGCCTATCTCGAAGCCGCATTTGAAGACGGCGATCCAGCCCTCATCGCGACCGCCCTCGGTGACATCGCCCGAGCCATCGGCATGACGCAACTCGCCAGTCAGGC
>JBEKVS010000067.1:0-24770 GCA_049513795.1 Occallatibacter sp.
AACTCCATCGACCTGGACTGGCCTGTGATGGTTTTTGCATGCGGGCTCGCCGTACTCACTGGCCTTCTCTGCGGGCTGATCCCCGCCCTTGCCTCCGCGCGCACGGGAGTGAATGAAGGCTTGAAAGAAGGCGGCCGCACGGGAACCGGAGGCAGTGGCCATGCGCGTTTGCGCTCGGCCCTGGTGGTTGCCGAGCTCGCAGTCGCATTGGTGCTCCTCATTGCCTCCGGCCTGCTGCTGCGTAGTTTCGAAAAGATGCGGTCCACTGATCTGGGATTCCATTCCGATCACACGCTGACTGCCGCATATAGCCTGCCGCGACAGCAATACTCCAGCCAAACCGCCATCGACACATTTAATCTCTCGCTCTTTACCAAGCTTGAGCAGCTACCGGGAGTGCAGGCAGTAGGTGTTACTTCGATTCTTCCAGCGGCGGGTTTTGAATACCAGGCCACCTTTACTCCCGATGGATACCTTCCTCCGAAAAATGCCGGCCTGAATCTCGCCTGGGTGCCACAGTTGATGGGGAACTATTTTCAGGCGCAAGGGATTCCGATCCTTCGCGGCCGCGATTTCACCACCGCCGACAACGCCACCGCTCCACTTGTAGTTATTGTCAATCGCGCATTGGCAGAGCACTACTGGCCGGGCCAGGACCCAATTGGCAAACGATTGCACCGCGGTGCGAAGGAAGCGACTCTGCCCTGGTTGACCGTTGTGGGCGAGATCGGCGATGTGAAAGAGCTTGCAGCGGATTTGCCAACGGGCGATCAGTTTTTTCTGCCCTCCAGCCAAATCAAAGCCGGTGTGGGATCGTTTGCGTCGCCCAGCTTGCTCAGCGGCCGAGCAGGTACAATCGTGCTGCGATGCCAAACGCCGCCAGCGCAGATGATCGACTCACTGCGCGCTGTTGTCCATTCCATCGATCCGCAACTCCCACTCACTGATGTCGAGTCAATGGATCGCGTTCTGGCCGAGGGCCAGGCGCCGCGCCGCTTCAACACCGCACTCATCGCCGGCTTTGCCGCTGCCGCCATGCTACTGGCCCTGCTCGGCATCTACAGCGTCATCGCCTTCTCAGCCGCGTTGCGCACTCACGAACTGGCCATCCGCCTGGCGCTCGGCTCACAGCGTTCCGGCGTGATGAAGCTCGTGCTTCTCTCCGGCGCAAAGTTGGGAATGATGGGCTGTGGCATTGGGGCCATCGCCGCATTGTTTGCCACGCGCCTGCTGCGCTCACTGCTCTTCGAGGTCGATCCGCTTGACCCAGCCGTTATCGTGTTGGCGGCCTTATCGATCTTTGTGCTTGCGATCGCCGCCTCGATTGTTCCTGCGCGACGCGCCGCATCCATCGAACCGATGCGGGCGCTCCGAACAGAGTAGGCGCTGCTATAGGTCGGCTGTACAGGTAATACGATGGCCGCAGGTGCTCGCGCGCAACTTCAAACCTTATTGGCAACCAACACGAGGCGTGAAGAAATCATCCTACTCAGTTGGCTGTTCGCTGAATCGGTAACCGACGTACGCATCTGTTAGTAAGTATTGCGGGTTTCGCGGGTCATCCTCAATTTTCTTGCGTAACTGACGCACGAATGTGCGCAAGTACTCGAACTCATTTCCATATTCTGGCCCCCAGACAGACTTCAGCAAGCGCGCGTGGGGGATCGGCTCGCCCGCGTGCATCATCAAGTAGTGAAGCATCTCGAACTCTTTGGGAGTTAGGTGAATCATCCGGCCGTCTTTGAGTACTCGGTACTTCACGGGATCGAGTTCAAGCTGACCCCGTCTGAGCGGCGCGGCACGATTACCATCCTGAGCGTTTCTTCTCCGCACTGCGGAACGCAACCGAGCCGTCAGCTCACGCAGTTGAAATGGCTTGGTGATATAGTCGTCCGCTCCCGCATCGAGCGCGAGCACCTTGTCATCTTCGCTGTCCATCACGGTCAGCATCAGAATTGGCAACCGCGCGAGCGCATTCCGGATACTGCGGCAAGTCTCCACACCACCCATTCCGGGCATATCCATATCCAACAGCACGGCGTCGAACCAGGTCACGCGAACCAGAGAGAGCGCCTCCTCGCCGCGAGCCGCCTCTACAACGTTGAAGCCCATTCCAGACAACGTGACGCGTAATGCCCGCCTTGTTGCACTGTCATCGTCAACCACCAGTATGGTTCCCTGTACTGAGCTCGGTGCTTCGGCTTTCATCGCTTTCTCCTTACGGCGATTGGAAGGGAAAGAAAGAATGTGGTTCCTTCCCTCTCGTCACTGATCACCCAGACGTGCCCGTGATGGGCTTGCGCTGCCTTCCTCACAACAGAGAGACCTATTCCGGTCCCTGGAACGGAGTCTTTCGTATCCGTTGAACGGTAGAAGCGATCGAACACTCGCTCTCTATCTTCGATCCGAATCGTCGACCCAAGGTTGTGGACAGAAACAATTACCTCCGTATGACTTTTCCGTACTCCAACATCAATCGGCGTTTCAGGCGTCGAATATTTTTGTGCATTGTCGATGTACTGGCCAAGAATCATCGCCAGCAAAGCGCGATCAACCGCGACCGTTAAGTCAGGATCTTCGGCGATCACGTGAACTCTCTCCCGAGCAGCCCGGTTGACTTGATTGGCCACCACCTCAGAGATCAGTTCGCTAATATTCACTTCGTCGGTGTGCAACCCAACTTCTGCCGCCTCAAGTTTTGCAGTCAGTAACAGCCGAGTGCACAGTTCATTCAGACGAATTGCCTCTTCGTTGATAAGAGCGACGAGATCGCGCTGCGAAATTGAAAGCCCCCCCAATTCGAGCAAGCCGGAACTGGCCATCTGGACCGCGGTAAGCGGCGTCTTCAGCTCATGCGCCAGCGCATCCATTACTGCCGCACGCAATTGCTCAGTCTTGCTCGCATTTTCAGCTCTTTCTTCCTTGTCAAACGACTGGTGACGATCGATCGCAATTGCAGCCAGCGAGGCAAGCGCATCCACAATCAGGGGACTCAATTTGCCGCGCACCACCAATGCGCCCACCGGACCGGGCCCCGCGACCAGTATCCGCCGCCATGTTTCCGAAAGCGGATCGTCCTTGACCGCCGGGCTCAAGTAGCAGTCCTTAGCGACATCCTGCTCGCCTTCGCCCCATTCGCCTGCCCGGTCCTGCCGGTCGAGGTTCACATCGAATAGAGCTACAGCATAAGCATCGAAAATCCTCTGAACCAGGACAACGAGTTGGGGCCCCGGCGGTTGATTCAGATCCAGCAAGAGAGAGTTCCGGCTCAACTCATACAACTGCTCCATTCCGGCGCGATGAAATGCCGCATCTCGAGTACTCCGGAGCTCCTTTGCAGACAGCCTGCTGATGACCACCGCTGTGATCTGAAAAGCACCAAGTGCTACCCACTCCTTCGGATCGGCCACTGACAGATGAAAAAGCGGCTGTGTGAAGAAAAGGTCGAGACAAAAGGCCGCCAACAGCGACGAGAGTGATGCCTGCCAAAAACCTCCATACAACGCCGTCGCAATAACGACCAGCAAGTATAGGAAACTGGTCGTCGTCAGATTGAGTTGCAAAACGAATCCAGAATAGGTGAGTAATGCGAGCCCGGTGCAGGCCAGACAAACCTGTACAAAGAATCGTATTCCCCGGACCTGACTGAACCATCTTAAGGGACTTGGATAATCCATTTTCCCTGCGTCGTGCAGAACCTGATCTTTGTACAAGTTGTTTTCAGAGTAGTTTGAAAAGCATTAAGAACCTATAAGGAACCGCGGGATAAGTAACATGTGAGGAAAGCATAAAGATTACATAAGCTAGCTAGATGGGAAGGCCCGCGGATATGTTGGCCCATCTCGCGAACCTTCCTAAGTCGAGAGTCTTTCTTAGTTGTCCTTTGCCGAAGGATCAGGTGTTGCCAGCCGATTGTACTTCGCCGCTAACTGGCCCGCTTCTGAAGCCTCATAAGTTTCGTACTCGTAAAGATAGCGGGCCGAGTCAACCGGTCGGGGGTACTTGGCGGCCACGCTCACAATGTTCTGGCTCCTGCGAATCCACTCTTTCTTCTCATCATCAGCCTGTTGCAGAAAGCTTTTCTGCTGCGCACTGTAATAGCGGGCAAGAGCATTGTATTGCTCCGGGGTGTGTGCTTCTCGAACCAGCTGTTTCACCTGAGCCTTCGTTAGCTGTACGCCAGGCTGCGCGGAAGAGTTCGGCGCCTGCGCGCTTCCCACAGTTGCTAATCCAAAGGACAGAACACAGAGTGCGGCCAATTTGGATTTCATGTTTAGCTCCCCCATTGCTTGAGTATCGGCCGAAAAGCGTAAGGGGCGCATGAGGATAAGATGCAACTTAACATAAAGATCTTGAAATAGGTTATAAACACCGCGTTTTAATCAATAGGATCGTGGTCGCTTTGACGAGCAAACCCGAATGACTCAGCAAGATTCGCTTTTGGGATTCAGGAACCCAGCCCGGACCGGTTGACTGTGAGTAACTGGAAGCGCTCCGCCGCTCGTTTCCGCGGCGCCTTCAGGCGAGGAGCCATATGCCCCAACAATCCGGCACCCACAATAGAAAGGCCGACTCAATCAGTAGTATGTCTCCCGCAGAGTGCGGCCTTCTTTTACAATGCCGAGAAATCTGCGCGCCAATTCATGAATCCTATCCGTCTGGCGAAATGCCAAGGCTTCAAGGGGAAGAAGTTCTCCACCCACTCCAAGCGCGGTGGCTCCGGCGACGATATAGTCGAGGGCCGTTGCCTGGTTCACCCCTCCTGAAGCAATGAGCGGAACCTGCGGCAACGGAATCTTGAGCGCCCGCAGGTATTGGACGCCGCCAATGATTCCCGTTGGGAATATCTTGACGAAATCCGAGCCGGCCTTCCATGCCGCAATCACCTCGGTCGGTGTCATGCTGCCGGGGAAGACTACGACTTCCGCTCGCAGAGCAAACTCTACAACCTCCGGAATAAATCCTGGACTGGTGAGGAACCTGGCGCCCGCGTCGATCGCGCGCCTGGCTAGATTATTGTCGAGTACAGTTCCCGCGCCCACCGCCATGTCTGGATAGCGCTTGGCGAGATCGGCAATCACGCCCAACGCACCAGGGGTTGTAAGAGTTATCTCAACAATTGGAATCCCGGCCTCGTACACAGTTTCTGCGGCGTAAATCGCAAGGTCCGGAGACTTTACGCGCACCGAAGGCAGGATGCCAATGTCCTCAATGCGAGCGCGAACGACTTCCTTTTTCATCAGAGCGAACTCTCCCACCTGTATTTGAATGTCCCAGGCATTGAATCTGATCGACCAGGGCCTGCGAGTTATTGCAGCACGTCTCGCCCGACGACCAGGTTTAGCTGGCCTGCAAACGTGAGGTAAGAACCGACCAGTTGGACATAGGCCAATTGAACGACCCGGTAGTCGCTTTGTGCGTTAAGGAAGTCCATAAGGGATGCGCCTCCGTGCTCATAGGCGAAGGTAACTGTGTCGCGCACGCGGGTGGCCTGGTCGCGATATTTCATCTTATATGGCCTGAGCAACTCAATATTCCCGCGCAACTGTTCGTAGGTGGAATCAACATCGTCGAAGACCTGCGCCCTGGCCGCGTCGGCCGCGCTCCGGCTGCGATCGATGTCCAGAAGTGTACGCTTCTTTTCTCCCTGGTTGCGATCGAACATGCGGAGCGGGACACTCACGCTCAGCCCAAGTGTCTGTTGGTCATTGGGATTGTTGAAGGAGGGATTGTAGGTGTACCAGGCACCAAAAGTGGGATCTGTGGACCCGTTCGCGACGGCGAGTTTATGATTTGTATCCGACTGTTCGATTGTTTCAATTGCCGCCCGCAAGTCGGGACGGTTGTCGATCGCGATCTGGTGGTAGTCGTCCAGGGGCTGCAGCGCATCGTTCCAGTCGAATGTTCCACTCACGTCGAACCGGTCAACCGGCGTGCGTTCGTTGATCAATTGGAGCAACGCGAACTTGGCGGTGCGGAGATTCACGGTCGCCGTTTCAATCTCAGCCTCGTATTGCACACGCAGCAGTTCAATGCGGTCAAGGTCGATTTGCGCAATATCGCCTGCGCTGAATCGCGTTCTGCTGATTTCGATGATCTTGTCGTAGTACTCCAAGTCGGCCTTGGCCAGATCGAGGACGGCCTTTGCTTCGAGCGTTTGCACAAACATGGAACGGAGATTGAAGATCAGGTTACGTTCCAGATCCTGGTGCTCCGATGCCGTAATCTCAGTGCCTTCCTTGGCGCTCTTCAGGCGCAGTTCGCGCTTGTGCTCGCGCTCATGAAGGTAGCTGAAGTTGGGCTGGATCTGAGTACCCTCAAGTGGCTGCCAGACGCCGTTGTGAGGCGCAATTTGAGTGCCGTCGGTTGAAAGCGTGAACTGCGGGTTGGGCCGAAGAAAGGCAGTGATCTCTTCCGCCTTCATTTCTTCGACGTTGATAGCGTCCGCCTTCAGTGCCGGGTTTGCGGCTTCAAATTTTTCCCGCACCTGATCCCAGGTGAGCGGCTGCTGCGCCCCGGCATTGCAGGTGAGGAAAATAGATTCGAAAACGAAAGCGCTCATGAAGAAACCAATAAGAAGTTTGGCATTAGACCTCAAACGACACCTCCGGCTCGGGCAGTTTATCGGTATCGCGAGCGATCCATACATACAAGGTAGGCAGCAGAAAGATGCTCATAATCAGATCGACGATAAGTCCGCCTACGATGACAATGGCGAACGGACGCTGCGAGTCCGATCCAATGCCATGCGAAAGCGCGGCAGGCAGCAGGCCCAGAGTAGCCACAAGCATGGTCATCATAATGGGTCGCAGTCGCAGCACCGCGCCCTGAATGGCCGCTCCTTCAACCGTGTAGCCGCGCACACGCAATTGATTGATGTATTCGAGCATGATCACGCCGGTTTGCACGGATACGCCAAACAGCGCAAGAAATCCAACGCTCGATGACACACTGATATTTGTGCCGGTGATCAGCAACGCCAGTGACCCGCCGACGGGTGCGAGCGCCACATTGACCAGAATCAGTCCCGCCCACTTGAATGACTTGAACATGGTAAACAAAATCATGGCGATCAAGACAACTGTGAGTGGAACGATCATGGCGAGACGTTTGTCGGCGCGCTGCTTGCTCTCATATTCTCCGGCCCACACAAAGTGGTATCCCTTCGGTAGCGGAACCTGCTTGCCGACCGTAGCGATAGCTTCTTCCACTGCGCCGCCAAGATCGCGATCCCGCACGCCGTACTTGACCGCGATGTAGCGCTGCTCACCTTCGCGATAAATCTCCTCGGCGCCGTCAGTCGTGCTGATTGTGGTTAGCTGCGCGAGCGATACGCGCTCGCCGGTAGGCGAAAGCAGGCGAACTTGCTCGATCGCTTCTCTGGTATCGCGGTAGGGCTTTTGGTAGCGCAAGACAAGATCAAATTGCGCTTCCCCCTTGAGAACCTCGCTGAGAACACTTCCGCCGACCGCCGTCTGAACCGCATCCTGAATGTCCGCGACATTGATTCCGAAGCGCGCGGCAGCCCTTCGGTCGACGGTGAAAGTGAGATTAGGCTGACCGATGATGCGGAACAATCCAAGATCCGCAATGCCGGGAATCTTGCTCATGGTATTCACGACCTCATTGCCCTTTTGTTCCAGAACTTTGAAATCGTCTCCGTAAATCTTCACGGATAACTCACCCTTCACGCCGCTGACCGCCTCTTCCATGTTGTCTTCAATGGGCTGTGAGAATCCCCAGATTACGCCAGGAATCTTCTCCAACTGCTGGCTCATAGAGGCGATCAGCGCGTCCTTGTCCTGACGGAAAACAGGCCGCCAATCTTCTTTGGGTTTCAGGTTGACGTTGTATTCGGTATCGAAAAACCCTGTCCAGTCGGTGCCGTCATCGGGGCGACCGATCTGATCAACCACATCCACAACCTCAGGAAAACTGGCCAGTAGGATGCGAGCCTTGTTGGATATGGCCAGACTCTCGTCGGGGCCCGTGGAAGGCGCAAGCGACCCACGCACCCAAAGCGATCCTTCGTCGAGATGCGGCAGAAACTCCGAGCCGATCACGTTAGCCAGCAGGTAGATCGAAATCACAAAACCAACTATGCTGACGCCCGCGGTTATATAGCGATGCTCAATCGCCCATTTCACACTGGATCGGTAGTGCTTGATCAGGAATTCCATCAGCGGGTTGTGCCACTCTTTTGCGCCCTTGCGAAACAAGATGCTGGAAAGCACGGGTGCCACAACGATGGAGAACAGCAGCGCACCGAGCAGTGCAAATGCGACCGTCCACGCCAGCGGTTTGAAGAGGCGGCCCTCCACGGATTCCAGCGTGAAGATGGGCAGGTAGGCAGTAATGATGATGGCGATGGCGTAGAAAACGGGCCGCTGAACTTCGTGCGATGCTTCCTTTATCTTCTGCTGCGATGAGCGCGTTTCGTCTTTGTGTGAGAGATGGCGGACGATGTTTTCAATCATTACAACGGCGCCGTCGACGACCATGCCAAAGTCGAGGGCACCGAGCGAAAGCAGGTTCGCGGGGATGTGAGCAAGACTCAGGCAGATGGATGCGAACAAGAGAGCAAATGGAATAGTGATGGCAACGATGATGGCGCCGCGCACATTGCCAAGGAAAAAAAGCAGAATGATGGAAACGAGGACGATGCCCTCGGTGAGGTTATGCAACACGGTGTGCGTGGTAAGGTGAACCAGGTCGCTGCGATCAAGGAACGGAACAACCGAAACCCCTTTGGGAAGTATCTGATCGTCGAGCTCTTTTACTTTCGCTTCTATTGCCTTAAGCACCGGATCCGCATCCGCCCCCTTGCGCAGCAGAACGGTGCCTTCCACAACATCCGGATTGTCGATCAGTCGTCCCTGCGCGTCCTTGGTGGTCTTGGAGATCTGGCCTAGCCGGATCTTGGGTCCTTGCTCGACAACGGCAACGTCTTTTATTCGCACGGCCGCGCCGCCAGAGGTCTTGATCAGCGTATCTTCAATCTGCTGCACGTTCTCATACAAGCCCTGTGCCTGCACATTAATCTGCTGCGACCCGGCAACAATAAAACTGCCGCCCGCATTGGTGTTATTGATCGAGAGTTGCTGTTCAATCTGGCCGATGCTCAGGCCGTAGCTGATGAGCTTCTCTGGGTCCAGACGAATCTGGTACTCCTTCGTCAGGCCGCCGAAACTGGCCACATCCACAACGCCGGGAATACTCTTGAATTGCTTTTGCAGCAGCCAATCTTGAATCGACTTTTGCTCCATCACATCGATCGAAGGATTCTTGCTATTCAATGTGTACCAGTAGATTTGCCCCGCAGGGCTCCAATCGGTCTGCAACTGCGGCTGCAGGTTTGCAGGCAGCGTAATGCCGGTCATTCTCTCCAGAACTCTTTCACGATTCCAGCTGTTGTCGGAGTCGTCGTTGAAGTTCATCATGATGCTCGATATGCCGGCCAGGCTGAATGAGCGCAGGTTCTTCATGTCTGGAATGCCGGCCATCGCAATCTCACATGGAACGGTGATCTGCTTTTCGATATCCTCCGCCGAATGGCCCGGCCACTGCGTGATGATGTTGACATAGTTATCCGCTACATCGGGATACGCGTCAACGGGGAGATTATGGAACGAGATTCCACCCCAGATGAACAAGACGAGAACCACCGCCATTACGATGAAGCGGTTCTTGAGCGAGAAATCTACAAGCTTCTCGATCATTGCGCCTCCAACGTCGCTTCCAACTGGAGAACGTTGGATACCACCTTCTGGCCCGCGGAGATGCCGGAGAGTATCTCCTGATTACTACCGGGCAGCATAACTCCCGGGTGAACTTCAATGCGTCTGAACTGCTTGTCCCCCGCCGGAACAAAGACCCAGTCGCGGTCATGCAGGTGCAGCACAGCCGGTGAAGGCACCACGGCGTGAGCTTCCTTCTTCCTGCTTTCGAACGTAGCCGTCACGAACATGCCCAGTTTGAGAATGCCCGGATTTGGAATCTCGATCCGAACCTTGGCGGTGCGAATGTTCGGATCGAGGACGGGGCCAATATCGCTGACGCGGCCGGTCAGAACACGATCGGGATAGGCGTTCAGCCTAACCTCCGCGGACTGGCCGAGCGCAATCTTGGGAATATCGTTTTCATACACATCGCAGACAATCCACACGCTGGACAAATCCGCGATGGTAAATGCCGTAGCGGAACCGGAAAGATTGACGCCCGCCGCCGCTGCCTGGGTCACGTTCTGCGCGATGATGACTCCCGAAATCGGAGCGTAGACATTGACTACGCTGCTGGGATGAGCCAAATCCACTCCCAGCGTCTTCAATGCTTCTTCGGCGGCGGTCAGGTCCGCTTGCGCGTCCTTTTCGGCGTCTTCGGCTTGCTCGAGCGCGGACTGCGCAATCGCGCCATGATCGTAAAGGGTCTGCGCGCGGGCGAAGGCTTTGTTGGCCAACTTTTCATCGTTGGCTGCCTTGAGATACACATCAAACGCGCCAGAAACGTCTGGGCTTTGAACCTTGAGGAGCAGGTCGCCCTTCTTTACAAAGTCGTCGAGCCGGGCTTTGATGTCGACGACACGGCCGTTGGCCAATGAGATGACTGGAATTTCGCGCGCGATGTCGGGAAAGACTGAACCGGTGACCTTCAATTCGGATGATGCTTCGCGTTGTTCCGCGGCGACAAGCGGAAACTGGTCGGGCTTATCTACCGACACAAGACTCATATCGCCGGTCGGAACAACCTGGGGCGAAGGCGGAGCGCCATCGGCCGCTGAAAACTCTTTCTTGCACGCCGAGATTGAAACTAACACAGCGATGCAGCCTACAGTGATGAGAGAGACTGTTCCTCTCATAGAACGATCTCCAGCCCAAATCGAAAATTCATGTCACCCATCCTCTTGAACCTAAAACCCGACACTGAGGTAGAAAGCTTACCTTCCTCGCGAAGAAGAACCGCTAAGCGAGGCCGCGCTTGCTCGGCAGCCGGCACGGCAAGCCTGCTGTGCGCTGACTGGAATTAAACAAGCTGACAAAATTGGAAGGCAGAGACGGTAGGTCAGGCAGCCGGGGGAGGCCTGTTCTCGATTGAATCCAAGGCTGGAACGCTCACGTGTGGAGCGATCATATGAGCAGGAGCGGCAAAGTTGAAGGAATGGGAACAAAGCGCGGCAATAGTCGACGAAATCAAAATCGCGACCGGGTGCAGCGTGGCGTGGGCACCTGCGTAGACGTGGCCTTTGCGCTGGCAGCAATCCGTCTCGGCAGGGTTCTGAGCCATGGTCAAGTCGTCTGTCACCGAGATCACAGGGAACAGAATTAGGATCACAAGTGCCAGGGCCACCAACTGTGTCCGCCGGTCTCCGCGCTCTCGCGGTGCATAGCGCATGAACAGCCAGCACATCGCCGCAGCCAGCGCAATCCAGGCGAGATTGAGGAACAGTTCCATGGATAATCAATCCTTGCGCTCCGGCAGCATCCGGAGAATCTAAATGAGAATCATCTACCAGCTTGCTAACTGGTTGACGATTTAGAAATGCCAGATCAAATCGGCGGCAATGGTCAGCGCCTGTGTTTTCGCGCCAATGCCTTTCATCGTCACCGCCGGAGCTTGACCCCTCGGCGCATTTTGCAACGAGGATACCGAAGAACCCGGCTGGATGTCCAGAGCTCGCAGCCCATATGGGCTGAAAGAGTGCGTATAGCTCGCCTCAGGTCGAAAAGTCACAGTAGAACCTGTCCAAAAGTCGAAACCTACCATGTGTTCTTCATAGATCGATGGAGTACCTGTGCGCTGACCCTTGATATCGTCTACAACCTCACTCCGTATGTTGAGCGAGGCCGTATTATTGCGGAAGTTATGCTCCACATAGTTGGTGATCGCCCACTCTGGAGCATAACAATATGATGCACGCGGCCCTGTAAAGAAAGTGTTAGGATTTTCGCAGACCGCGCCAAAATTCAACGTAGAGGGCGTGGCGGGTGCGGTGCCTGGCCCGCCGGGGGTCAGAAACTTGTTATTGCTCACATTTTCTGGCCATGGGGAAGTTACTCGATTGTACGGAACGCCCGTATTGATCCACCACATATTCGGCGTGTCCCGCATGTATTGATACCAGCCTTCGGTATCCGTATGCCAGGTCGCGTTGATGCTGTGGTACCAGGTTGCATAGAACGCAGTGAGGTTGTTGTATGCATACTTGCCGTCATTGATCGTGTTATCGCATACGTTGAGCGCATCGCCGCCTTTCTGCCATGTGTAAACGACGCATACGTTGCCGGTAAGCTTGGCATCCTGGGTCCAGGGCGCGGTGTCGCAGCCCGGCGATACACCGCCTTGAAGGGTCCAGTGGTCATTTACTTTCACGGTCAGATTCGCACCGACCATGGTATAGCAGTCATAGGTGTAGAGAATCGAGTGTGAGTACGAATAGTTGTTAGGAGCAAGCTGGGCTTCAATGTCCGGCAACGAAACGTAGCGCCCGATGCGCAGATCGGCGCCCTGGCCGAGTTTTGGAAAATAGAGATCCGCATACACCATAACTGGGTCGTACCCGTATTGCGCATTCTTGACGAGAAGCTGCTGGCTTAGAATTCCGTGGGAGGTGGTGTAGCGGTAGTCCTGACCGTAAAGACTGGTCACGCGAAAACCCCAGTCAAAATGGTCCGTCTGAACCGTGTCTGCCAGCCGCTCGGTGTAAAGTGCGAGTTGATCCAGTACGACTGTGTTCGGGTATACGTCGTACGCGGATGGACTGTTTGCAGCTATGCCCCGGCTCGGGTTTCCTCGATTATTGGTCGATCCATTAGCGCCAACGGCGGCCCAGCCATACCACTTGATCCTGCCTAACTTAGTCGGGTCACCGTCGATTGCGGCTTGTAACTGATAACTCTGGTAGTCGGGCGCACCAATCTCCTGGGTGCCACCGATGGGCCAGTCGGAGGCGGGATAGGGTGGAGAGGGAATGGGTGCGTCGGTGCCGCGGCGCTTCGCAGCACTGGGGTCGGCCGGCGTTGTACCTTTCCAGTCGCTCATGTATGCATTTCCCCAGCGCGTGAAGAAGCCTGCCTTGAATTTGGGCGGAACGGCCAGCACCAACGTCGCTGGGGCGGCATGATCAGCAGAACGGCCAGGCGTATCCGAGGACAAAGACGCCGAGGCAGCAGACGGCTGCGGATCAATCGACTGCCCTTGTTGGCTGGCTGCAACCGCGCCTGTTCCCGCGTCGATTGGTGAAGCTCCTTTCAAAGATGAGGGCCTGCCAGTGTCAGATCTCATGTTTTGAGCAACACAGGCAAACTGTATGGTAAGAACGCAGAATGCGGCTCCAGCGACGCATGCCACCGTGAAGTTCTTCCTCATCGGTAATCGAGTCTCCTAAGGACATGGCATCGCGCGATTTTCAACTTCAGGTACCACTGGGAGGAAGCCTATCCTTTGCAAGCTTCCGTCTAACTCGCGTCTCTGTTGCGAGAGCCGTCGGCTTCCGGTTGACTTGTCCACGCAGACGAGACACTGCAGGAAAGATGGTGAAGATCTTGACGCTGCACCGGAGTTAGAGGCAACCCCGGTGCAGCGAGCTAAGTTATGCGTCGAACAATGTGCCTTGTGAGTTCGCCTAGAATCTGACCATGATCGCAACCATGCTGGTGGTCTGATTGGTGCGCAAATCGGGCCACCATAGCGCTCTGGTGTCGCCCGGGGTTACAAAACCGTTGGACAGGTTCTGCAGCTGGCAGTTCGCGATGGCCAGGGGCTGGCCGGGAACGCCAATGCCAGTGTTGCTGTTGGTGTAAACGTAGCCGTAACCCGAGTCTCCACCGGCAGCACATTGATAGTCGGCCGGATTGCCATTGTTCCCGCCTGGAGGTGTAACACCGCCGCGGCCGGTCCAATATGGAACGGATGAGTAGCGATACGCTTCTTCCAATCGGAAGGTAATGAACTGGGAGGGCATGTAGTCGAAGGTGATGGTTCCGTCATGAGCCTGGGCGGCGTCACCGGCGTTCTCGGTAAAGTAAGGCGTGCCGGTTGTGGCTGTCGCGCCGTTAATTGCTGGGAGCAAGGTGAGGTAACGGCCTGGGTTATTCATTTGACCGCCGCCGAGAGTCAAGGCATAGAGGTCATGCTTGAACCAGGTGCGCACATAGCTCATCCAGCCGATAAACATTTGCTTCGGCCTGCCGTCCTTGCTGCTATGGCAATCCACGCCGCCGTTATAAGTGGATTGTGTTCCCATCATGGGCGAAGCGCCCGATGGACTGCGCGTCGTTTGACCAGTAACAGCAAAACTGGCCGGACCGCCGCCATATTCGCAACCTGCGTCGCCGGTGATGGTCATGGCAAACTTGTCCACGAAATTTTTGGGGTTATCGTAAATCTTCCACTGCGCACTGTAATCGGCGTGGACACGCGAGCGTCCGGGGAAGCCGGCATCGTCTTCGCCGAGACCGTAGTCGTTGAAGTTGAAGTCCAGTTTGGGCGTCGGACGCCACATGATTTGACCGCCCAAACCTCCGTGACCGTTGTAGCGGGCATACGACTGCCAGCCGTTGATGATCCACGGTTCGATCTTCAGCCTGTCAGTTACAAAGTATTGAATGCGCACGCCGTTAAAGAACCACGGTGTGTTCGAAGATACATACGATGGCTGATAAGCCCAGTTATCGAAGTTGTAATAACTGAACAGGCCGACGTAGGATACAAAGATGCCCGCGTCGACGTTGAGACCGTGACCCACATCCCAGTGATACCCTCCCCAGGCCTCGGAGAAATACTTGTATGCATCCTTGAGATCCCACTGTCCGCGGTTATAACTCGCGTCGTTGCGCACGGTGGCCTGGGAGAACAGTCCATTCATGGTGAGAATGCGGCCGCGCGTGTTCTGGATGCGGAAGTCGCCGCCGACGCTGGCCTGCTCAAGCTGCCACTCGTCGGAGCGGTACATCTCCGTCGAGCCAACCATCGAGTCGTCTTCGGGGTGGTTGTAATCGAGGATGTAGTTAGCGTCGAATCGAATTTCTGGCGTGAAGTACTTGGTTGACATGGGGCTGTCCACGTTGTGCCCGCCGTCGTTCGTCCATGTCCAATCTCCGGGCCATGGCGCGGACTTAGTGGTAATCTCCGCTGCGATTTCAGGAGGTGCAGGAGCTGCAGCTGCGGGTGGTGGCGCTGCGGCCGCCTGACCAGTTGCTCCGGATCCAGCCGCGCCCGATCCAGTCGCATCGCCTTCCGCATTGCGCAGGGCGCTCGCATCCTTTTCTGCGTCCGCCGCGTCGTCGGCCCCGCTTCGCGCCTTAAGTTCGGCTTCAAGCTGGGCGATCCTGGCCTTCATTTCGTTAAGTTCCTTGATAACCATGTCACGACCCGCGGGCACAGTTACTGAAGCCGGCGACGCAGTTGCAGTGGCTGGATCGGTTGAAGATGCTCCCGTCGTGGCTCCGGCATTTGTTGCGGGCGTGGCTGCTGTTGTCGCTGCCGCAACGCTATCTGTGGCGCCGCCGGCCGATGGCCCGGCCAAGGCAGCGGGTGTTTCTGCCACCGCGATTTGAACACGGCTTGCGTTCGGATTTGTCTGCTGCGCCGCCACAGTCAATGGCGCAAGTCCGCAGCAAGCCACAGCTACAACGGGAACAGCCTTCCAGAAACTTGTCCTCATTTAGCCTCTCACTTTCCCAGGAATGATTTGGTTAGGGTATGAACATGCTTGATGAACCGGACCCAACTGCGAGACGAAGATCTCCTCTGCGGCCTCGCAGGCCGTTCTATTCACCATTGAATGCTTTTTGATGACTGCAATTGCGAAGAAGCTGGACTTGCCGATCCGTCCAGATTTATTTCAGCGATTTTTGGCACACAGCATCCGTAATCGCATGTTGAGGGCTCAGACAACTCAGGAGTGAGCTATGATCCGTCTGAACTTTGGCTATTGACTTACTGAACGTTAAGATGGGCCGCGTAAAGATCCTATATGTGTTTTCAAGAAAGTTATGATGATTATGTGAGGAATATGTGATGTTATCGTAATGGCCGTTTCAGTTGCGCTCATGTGCTTGAATTAAGCACTGAATACGCAGGAGATCCTTAATTATGGGTAACTTCCTTAGCTCTTCCTTATCGGCGTGTTTCTAACATTAGCCTTATCCGTTTCGCCGACCGTCTCGAGACGAGATTGAGATACAAAAATGGAGCATGGCATGCGGCGAGCAAAATATGCACTCATGGTTCTCGCATTAGCAGTCATTGGAACCAGGCACCAGGAATCGAAATGCGCAAGCCTGCCGATACATCAGACCCCGGATGAAAGCGGGGTGTTCTATACCGGACCCGAAGTCTCCGCGCCCAGGTTGGTTCGCACCCTCACCGTGCCTTATCCGCCAAATGTGGAAAGTAACCGAATCCAGGGCATGACGGTGCTTGCCATGGTGATAGACGTGAAAGGAATCCCGCAGCACATTCAGGTTCTTCACTCCCATGGCTACGCGTTCGACCAAGGTGCGATCGCGGCTGTTCAACATTCTGAATTTGAGCCGGGCAAATTGAGCGATAAACCGGTGCCGGTCTGGATAGACGTTCGAGTGGTCTTTCATGCAAACCGGAGCCAGGCCGTGCCCCAGGTCCTCATCACGGAGCGGGATCTGCCCGCTCCGGAGGAATCGCAATTGGTAGACAAGCTTCACAAGCCGTTGGCCTACACCGCGCCGATTCCGATCCACACCGTTGACGCAGATTTCGCCGATCCTTTTGCCAAACATCCATGGGTTCAGGTGGCTGTTGTCGATGTGCTGGTGAACGAAGAAGGCTTACCTAAAGATGTTCGCGTTCGGCGTGGACTTGGATTTGGCCTTGATGAGAAGGCTGCAGCGGCTGTGTGGCACTACAGGTTTCTGCCCGCTACAAAAAACGGCAAGCCGATTGAGGCACGCAGGAATGTGATGGTTGACTTCGCCGAGTTTTGAACTTCGGTTGCAAAGAGTCTGAAGCGCATCCTCAGGGATAAGTTATGCAACGCGCACAGTGTAGCTACCCACTTGCGCGAGCGCTTCCCTCCTCCGCTCGCCTAAGCGCTGGCAGGCCAAGCGGCCCGGTTGGCTCGTCCCGAAGAAGTGTACCCCATATCGGCAGAGATCCCCCGGACGCATTGCAGCAACTGGTTGGCAATGGAAGGCAGCTTCTGTGCGGTTACGCGGAAGGATGGCCCGGAAATGCTTACCGCCGCTACCGGCAGCCTCTGTGCGTCCAGCAGGGGCACGGCGATGCAGCGCAGGCCTTCTTCGAACTCCTCGTCGTCCACGGCATAGCCGCGGCGGCGGGTCTTCTCCATCTCCGCGCGCAACGCTTCGGCAGAGGCGATGGTGCGGTGGGTGAAACGCTCGAAGCGCGTACGGCGCACGACTTCGGCGGCCCGATCTTCGGGCAGGAATGCCAGAATCGCCTTGCCCACCGAGGTGCAATGCACCGGATTGCTGGCCCCGACGCGCGTGATCATGCGCACCGAGCGTGCCGGCTCGATTTTGTCGATGTAAATAACCCGTGCCGCTTCCAGAATGCAAAGATGGGCCGTCTCTTCGGTCTCCGCAACCAGGCGGCGCAGATGCGGCTGGGCGCGGTCGCGCAGATCGTATTGCTCGATGGCCCGATTGCCGAAGTCGAACAGACGCAGGCCAAGGCGAAATTTGCCGCTGACGGTCCGCTCCACCATGCGGTGTCGCTCGAGCACCATCAGGAAGCGATGTGCCGTGCTCTTGTGCAACTGCAGGGACGATGCAACCTGGGCCAGGCCGAGGGGCGTTTCGCTCTCGCCGAGCAGGTCTAAAACGGCAAATGCACGGTCCAGAGCTTGAACTTTATAGGTTCCTTGAGGAGCTTGATCTCGCATTGTGGTGTCTCATTTCGCCAAGTGGTGGCTATTCCAGTCTGAGCCGCATCAGCCGCCGTGTCAAGATTTGAGACACAATTTCTTTTGGTGGGACCGCATTTTGAGGCTGACCCGGTTCCCACCACTGGCATTTAAATGGAGACTCAGGCTCTCAATGATTCCTGGGAAACCCCGCCCGTCGCCCGAGGGCCTCATCATCTTGAACGGGGGCGGAACAGCCTACGCTGGGACTACATCTCCCTCGCCTGGAGCCAGGAATAGGTTGGCCTCGAGGCCATGCTGGCGAGTGTAGAGGTCAAAGTAGCGGCCGCCCATGGCGAACAGCTCAGCGTGGTTGCCACGCTCGACGATGCGGCCCTGCTCGACGACCAGAATCTGCTCGGCGCGGCGAATGGTCGAAAGCCGGTGGGCAATCACGAAGGTCGTGCGGCCCTGCATCAACTGATTCAAGCCGGCCTGGATCATGGCTTCGGACTCGGAATCGAGCGAGCTGGTGGCTTCGTCGAGGATGAGGATGCGCGGCTCGGCCAGCAGCGCACGCGCGATGGAGAGCCGCTGCCGCTGACCGCCGGAAAGCTTCACGCCGCGCTCGCCGACGATGGTGTTGTAGGTCTCAGGGAAGCGCTCGGCAAACTCGTCGACGCGCGCAGTGCGGCAGGCGAAAAGAAACTGCTCTTCACTGGCTTCGGGCCGGGAAAACATGATGTTGTCGCGAATCGAACCGTCAAAGAGAAAGGAATCCTGCAACACCACTCCCAATTGCGAGCGATAGGTGTTCAGGTCTACGTGCGCCAGGTCCACATCGTCGACCAGCACGCGGCCGCTGGTGGGTGTATGAAAGGCGCAGACCAGGCTGATGATGGTGGATTTGCCGGAGCCTGACGATCCAACCAGCGCAGTTACTGTGCCGGGTTCGGCGAGAAAGTCGATGCCGTGCAAGACTGGCTTCTCCGGCTCGTAGGCGAATTCGACATTCTCAAAGCGCACCGTTCCATGAATCGGCGGCATCTTTTCCGTCCGCTCCGGGCTCTTGTTCTCTTCGAGCTCGCTCATGATTTCATTGGTGCGGTCAAGGCCGGCAAACGCCTCGGTTAATTGCGTTCCGATGTTCACAATCTGGAAGACTGGCGCGATCATGAAGGCAAGAAACATGTTGTAGCTGAAGTAGTCGCCGATGGTCCAGGTATTGCCCAGCACGCGATGGCCGCCCAGCCACATGACCAGCGAGGAAACCAGCCCCAGCACGGTGGTAGAGGCCGCGCCAAGCGTGCTGGTCATGGTCAGGGACTTCATCACGTTTTCCAGCAGGCGGTCTACGCCCGCGGAAAAGACGCTGGCTTCGCGCTCCTCGGCGTGGTAGCCCTTGATGACGCGCACGCCGCCGAGCGACTCTGTCAGCCGGCCGGTGACTTCAGCGTTGATTTTGCCGCGCTCGCGGAAGATGGGGCGGATGACTTTGAATCCATACTGCAACACGAAAACGAATGCGCCCATCACGGTGAAGACCGTGAGGGTAACGGCAGCGCTCAGATGCAACAGATAGAGAAACGACAGCACTGCCGTCAACAAACCGCCGACGAACTCGACAAGGCCGGTGCCGACGAGATTGCGCACACCCTCAACATCCGTCATGATGCGCGCGACCAGCGTGCCAGTACGGTTCTCATCGTAGTAGGCCACGGAGAGCAGGCCGACATGGCGCTGCACCTGGCGGCGCATTTCGGCGATGAGGCGCTGGCCGGCCTTGGAAAGCAGTTGCGTCAGTGAAAACGAAGTGATGGCCTGGACGATCATGGCCCCGAAGACAAATGCAATGATCTGCGGCAGCAGTTCCGGATGCGGATGCTGCGTGGAAAGCACTTTGTCGAGCAGCGTCTTCGAGGTATAGGGCAGCACCAGGCCGGCCACGCGGTTGACGACCATGAGGCAGAGCCCGCCCATGAGCAGACCCAGGCGCGGCTTCACCAGTCCCCAGATCTGCGGCCACAGCTTTTTCAGATCCGGCTTGCGCTTGGCCGGCTCAGCCTGGCTCGCGCGTGGCCCTCCGCCGCGCGGAGATCGTTCCGCACGAGATCCGCCCATCCCCAGCCCGCTGCGCATGGTTCCCAAGGCTACACCTTTCCCGAACGCCTTGCGGCGATGAACGAGCGAACGCAGAGAATGACGTAGATCAGCAGCAGGCCGGCCATGGTGGCCTTCGAGGCCAGGGCAATCTCATCGGGCGGTATTCCGGCAGATTGGGCGTGGACGTACCCGCGAACGGCCTCGGCCGCAGCACCGAGAAAGCCGAGCAGCGCGATGGTGACGTTGATGTGCATGAAGAGCTTGCGCCGGCGCTCGCTGGGGCTGATGGCGAGAAAGCCGCAGATGCCCAAGGCCAGCCCGAACCACGCTGGAATCAGCGCCGTGGGATGCATGCTGCCCGTACCCAGATAGCCAGCCAATCCGAGGGCGATTAAAAGTACCGCCAGAACCAGTGTCAACTTTGCCAAGCAAAGCCTCTCTCAAGAACCTATCGCAAGAATAACAGTTTGAGAGATGCGGCGATGGCATGTATCGATGCAAAGCCTTCAGGGCCGAGACTGGCCGAGCAGGACTTTGCCGGTCTTTTTTGGAGGTTTGAGGGTGAGCTTCGTGAGAGCCTACTTCTTGAATGAGCATTCAACGCGGCTTCAATAGAAGCCTTCTCGACCGAGCCTTCCCAATATTGCTTCACTTTTCCGTCAGGGCCAATCATAACCAGTGCTGGAATTCCGGCGATCTTGAACGCGTCCGATGCCGCGTAATCGGAATCGGTCAGCGAGCGCAGGGTGCGGCCGTTCTGATCGAGCCAGACTTTGGACTTCGCGGTGGGATCGCCGGAAATCCCCAACAGCACGACTCCCTGGGCCTCGAACTCATGGCCAACATCCTCGAGCATGGGCATCTCGATCTTGCATGGGCCGCAAAAAGTCGACCAGAAATCCAGCAGAACCGTTTTCCCGCGCAGCGAGGAAAGCGTCACGGTCGCGCCATCGGAGGCCGGCAGCGCGAACTCGGGAGCATCCTTGCCGATCCACTCTTTGTGCTCCGTCACCTTCGGGATGTTGGCCATATCCAGAACCCATTGCGGCGTGGGTCTGTCGAATTTGGCGGAATCGAATACGACCGTCCACTGGGCATTCTCGTATTGCCGGCCGGCCTTGTGGATCAAAGCATCCTTCAACACCAGATGTTTCGCGGGGCTGATCCAATACGTGACCGATTCGGGATGCGGGTGCTCGTCTGTCGATGGCGTGTAGGTCACCTTGAGAATCTCGCAGGGGACATCCTCGCCATTGAGCTTCAGCGTCTCGGAGCCGGTGTGCTCCACGCTGACGACTCCGTCCGCGATCCTCTTTCCGAATTCACTCAGCAGCACAAACGGAAAGCCCACATTTGCAGGCTGCTCCTCTGTCGATTCCGCGACGGTCTTCACGGGTTTCATGCGGAACACGCGGCCGACTCCATAAGGGATCTTGGGCGGGGCGCCATCCGGCGACGGCTCCATCCGTGGCATCGCGTAGGTGAACTCGTGGTTGAACTGCCAGACGGAACCCGGAATCGCCACAGTGGCATGACCGCTCAGCTCGAACGCCGTAAGCGTCTGATAATTTTTCGCCGTGTCGTTGAGCAGTTGGTCGGCGGACTGCGCGAAAGAAAAATGCGGCGCAGCTCCGAAAAGAAAAATGTGCCAGAGAAGAAGAACGTTTCTACCGCAGCCCGCCGGCAAGACTTTCATCGAACCTTCCCCATTTTCGAATCCGATTTTTACCGTTGGATACGAGACGACCCGCCATGCGCAAACGCTCGCACCTGATCCAATGTAGCCATCGTCGTGTCGCCCGGGAAGGTGGTGAGCAGAGCGCCGTGCGCCCATCCCAGCTTGACGGACTCTTCGGGCGTCTCGCCATTCAGCAAGCCGTAGATAAAGCCGGCGGCAAAGCCATCGCCGCCACCCACGCGATCGAATACATCGAGCTCGGCGGTAGGCGCGGTGTAGGTCTGGCCGTCGATCCACGCCACAGCGCTCCAGCTATGGCGGTTGGTGGAGTGGACTTCGCGCAGCGTTGTTGCGACCACCTTCACATGCGGGTGCTTCTTCACCACGCTCTCAATCATGGCGAAGAAAACGGTCGGGTCGAGCTTCGACGTGGCAGCCACTTCAGGTCCGGGAACGCCGAGCCCCTTCTGCAAGTCTTCTTCGTTGCCGACGAGAACATCGACATTTTCGACAATGCTGGCGATGGTCTCGACAGCACGCTCATTGCCGCCGTGAATCTTCCACAGCTTTTCCCGAAAATTCAGATCGAAAGAAGTGACGGCGCCGGCGGCCTTGGCTTCGCGCATCATCTCGGCGGCAAGCGGCGCTGTTGTTGGCGACAGTGCCGCGAAGATCCCGCCGCAATGCACCCACTTCACGCCGTCGGCAAAGATAGCCTTCCAGTCGAAGTCGCCGGGCTTGAGCTGGGCGGCGGCCTCATTGCAGCGGTTGTAGAACACCACCGGGCCGCGCACGCCGTGGCCGCGATCGCTGTACACGGTGGCCATGTTCGGCCCTGTGACGCCGTTGTGCTTGAAATGCTTGTAGAACGGCTTGACGCCCATGGCGCGCACCCGCTCGGCGATCAGGTCGCCGATGGGGTAATCGGACATGGCCGAGGCAATGGCCGTGCGCATGCCGAAGCAATCGGAAAGATTAGCCGCCACGTTGAATTCGCCGCCGCTGACGTGGATCCGGCACTCAGTCGCCTTGCGGAAAGGAATGATTCCAGGGTCCAACCGGTGCACCAGAGCGCCGAGGGAAAGAAAATCCAATGCGGCATCTTCGCGTATCTCAAGCCCACTACTCATTGCCTTCTCCTTGCTTCCTGTCTAACTTAGCGGCAGCTCACTCAACTTCGAAGATCGCGCGCGATCTCGGAGGAACACGCTCCCACTCAGCTCTTCCCGGTCTTCAATTCTCTAACATCCGACTCAACCTGCGCAGTGGTCCACTCGTTGCCGGGATAGAAGCGAACCACCTTGCCATCCGGCCCGATGAGGGTCGTCGAGAGGGTATGGGTGATGGTCTGGTCCGGACCGCTGCTCAGTCCGACATCGAAGTACCTGGCCATCTCGTTTAACACCGGCTGATCCGGTACAGCAAAGTCCCAATGGGCGAAGGCTTCTTTGGCGTCGCTACCTATATAGGTGGCGCCATAGGCCCGCAGCCGCTCGGGTGTATCGTGCTCGGGATCGAAGCTGACGCAGAGCAGATGCGTCTCCGGATAGAGCGAGGGGTTGCGGACAAGGTCGGCATTGACCTGGGCAAAATTGTGCGTCACGCGCGGGCAGAAATCAGGGAGCGGGCAGCGAGTATAAATGAACGTCACCAGCAGCGCCTTGCCCTTGAATTGGGCGAGGTGAATCGGCCGTCCGTCCTGATTGCGGAGCTTGAAGTCGGGGACGGCGTCGCCCGGAGCGGGTACGTGGTAGACCACTGCCGGGCGGTAATCCGGCTTGCCTTGCGCGACTATGACGATGTGATCGAGCAGCACATCCGCGTTCGGGTCTTTAGGCACCAATATATCTGCAGTGAGCATGTCTCCAGGATGAAGTTCGCTCAGGATATTGGGGTCTTTGAGCTTGTAGGGCATGGTCATGGCGTCCATGAAGCCGGGGATGGCATCATGGTTGAGCGTGACGGCACCGCTGGCAGCATCTGTCCGCACAACTTTGCCGCGGAGTCTGTAAGTCTTGAATTGTTGGCCGGAAGAGACCGAGGTCCCAATGTCCCGGTCAGAATGACAGCCGGCGAGCAAAACTAGCCCAAGCAATGAAACCGCAAGCGATCGAAGAATCACTCGGTCAGTTTACAACCGGCAACGTTGGGCACGCATTCCACGGGCGAATGGCATTCCTAAGGCGCGACGGCGTATAACGCTGAAATGGGCTCTTTGCCGGGAGTGGAGATCGACGCGTGGCTGCGCCAGGGAGGAATGGTTGTCACGGCCAACGAGCGCGCGGCCAGAGCCCTCGTGTCCCGTTTCAATCAGGCGCGACGAGCAGAGGGCCTGAAGGCCTGGACTGCACCGAACATTCAGGATTGGAAGAGCTTTGTTCGCTCGGCATGGACGAGCCGCTCTGTCGATGGGCGGCTGCTGTTGAATCGAACCCAGGAAGAAGCGATCTGGGCCGGGCTCGTGGCTGCGGATAGTCGACTCACAGCACTGCTTGAGGGTCCTCGCTTCCGCCTGGCAGCGCTGGCCATGGAAGCGCACGAACTGCTCTGCTCGCACGAACCCAGGCTCCTGCGGGCAACAGCGCGCGCCGGCTGGCAACACGACGCTGCGGAGTTCAGCCGCTGGTTGACGGAATTCGACGAAGCCTGCCGCGCAGGCGGGCTGTTGAGCGCGGCCAGGCTGCCGATTGAGCTTCTTCAGCTGCTGGCAAACCCCGCGTCAGAACACGGTCGCTTCAATCGTCCCCCGCTTCTTCTCGCCGGTTTCGACCGCATTCTTCCCGTGCAGCGCGCCGTATTCGACGCTTGGGGGCCGTATCAGGAAGCCGGTCTAAGCCAGCGAGCTTCCGAAGTCCAGTTCCACGAGGCCACGCACGAACAGACGGAACTGGTCGCCTGCTCACTTTGGTGCAGGCGAAAGCTAAGGGAGATTCCGGGCTGTCGGGTTCTCGTCGTGACGCAGGACGCGACCACCCGTCGCGGCGAGATCGAGCGAGCATTTCTCGAACACTCAGCTTCGACAAGTCCCCTGCCCTTCGAGTTCTCGCTGGGGATCCCGCTCATCCGTACTGCATTGCCGCGCGCCGCCCATCTGCTGCTGCGCTGGCTCGATGGGCCCATTGAGGAGCATGAGTTGGACTGGCTGTTCTC